>DATEID010000283.1:0-8438 GCA_035279245.1 Reyranella sp. | reverse complement strand
CTAGCCCGCCATATCGCGTAGCTCCGGCACTGGCGAGACCACGCGCTTGCCGGTGAAATGGGCATCGAGGTTGGCCAGCACCAGCGCCGTCATGCGCTTCTGGGCGTGCTCCGTGCCGCCGCCGAAGTGCGGTGTCATGACCAGGTTCTCGAGCGCCATGAACTCCTCGCACACATGAGGCTCTTCGTCGAACACGTCGAGCGCCGCTCCCTCGATCACGTTGTTGCGCAGCGCCTCGGCCAGCGCCGCCTCGTCGACCGCCCAGCCGCGCGTGATATTGACGACATGGCCGCGCGGGCCCAGCGCCTTCAAGACGTCGGTGCTGATGATGTGCCGGTTCGAGGCGTCGGAGCGTAGCGCCACCATCAGGATGTCGGACCATTCCGCCAACGCGACCGCGGTGGGGAAGTAGGGGTAGTCGACATCGCTCCGCTTGCTGCGATTGCAGTAGCCGATCTCGACGTCGAAGCCCTTCATGCGCTTGGCGATCTCCATACCGATCGCCCCCAGCCCCAGGATTCCGAACTTCGCGCCGGTCAGCCCGGAGATGGCGCCGAAGCGGTTGGGGATACGTTTGGTCCATTCGCCGCGCCGGATCATGCGATCGGCGCGGGCAATGCGGCGATGCGTGGCGAGCACCAGGCCAACCGCCATCTCGGCCACATCGGGCGCGTTGGCGTCGGCGCCGTGCGTGACGATGACGTTGCGCCGCCGCGCCGCGTCGAGGTCGATGCGCTCGTAGCCCGTGCCGTAGCAGCAGATGATCGAAAGACGCGGCAGCGCCGCCATCAAGGCATCGGAAGCGCCGACGCTGCCGGTGGTCACGAGCGCCCGCACCCGCGCGCTGGCATCTCGCGGAATCGACGCGGGCTCGGGTCGATCCATATGGCCCGCCACGTCATAGCGCCCGGCGAGCGCGGCGAGGGTCTGCTTGGTGAAGGTGAAACCGGTGAGGAGCGCAGGGCGATCGAGCATGATCCGGATCAGAATGGCATGCGGCGACATTGGCCGTAAATGCGTGACGTCTCACGCGGCGAAAAAGCGGCTTGGCAAAGGTGCATTCGGTGGGCATCTTCGCTCCCCCATTCCCATCCGCGCCTCAACGGACCAATAGCGCTCCATGAAAATTGCCATTCTGAAAGAACGCAGGCCGCACGAGACCCGAGTGGCCGCGACGCCAGAGACCGTCAAAAAATTGAAGGCGCTGGGAGCCGAGGTGACCGTCGAAGCGGGAGCGGGAGCCAGCGCCGCCTATCCCGACCAGGCCTATATCGATGCCGGCGCAAACATCGTGCCGGATGCGGCGGCAGCCAGTGCGGCTGGCGACATCGTCTTCAAGATCCAGCGGCCGATGTCGCAGGCGGAAGGACTCGACGAGATCGGGTTGTTGCGCGCGGGACAGATGCTGATGTCGCCGATCGGCGCGCTCACCAACCACGAGCTGGTGCAGGCGCTTGCCGCGAAGGGTGTGACCGCCTTCGCGTTGGAAATGATCCCGCGCATCACGCGTGCCCAGTCGATGGACATCCTGTCCTCGCAGGCGAACCTCGCGGGTTACAAAGCCGTCTTGCTGGCGGCGAACACTTTCGGCCGCATCTTTCCACAGATGATGACGCCGGGCGGGACGCTCGTGCCGGCACGCGCCTTCATCATGGGTGTCGGCGTCGCGGGCCTCCAGGCCATCGCCACGGCGCGCCGCCTGGGCGCCGTCGTGACGGCGACCGATGTACGGCCCGCCACCAAGGAGCAGGTGCAGTCGCTGGGCGGCAAGTTCGTCGCCGTCGAGGACGAGGAGTTCAAGGCGGCCGAGACGGCGGGCGGGTATGCCAAGGAGATGAGCGCCGAGTATCGCGCCAAGCAGGCAGCGCTGGTGGCCGATCACATCAAGGCCCAGGATATCGTCGTCACCACCGCGCTCATTCCCGGCCGCAAGGCGCCGGTGCTGGTGACCGAGGAGATGGTCAGGACCATGAAGCCCGGCTCGGTGATCGTCGACATGGCGGTGGAGCAGGGCGGCAACTGCCCGCTTTCGGAATACGGCAAGGTGGTCGAGCAGCACGGCGTGAAGATCGTCGGTCCTGCCAACCTGCCGGCCGAGCTGCCGACCGATGCCTCGTCGCTGTTCGCCCGCAATCTCCTGAACTTCATCACGCCGATGGTCGACAAGGAGACGAAGGCGCTGAAGATCGATCTCGAGGACGAAGTCGTGAAAGGCACGCTCGTCACGCGCGACGGACAGATCGTGCACCCCTCCCTCAGCCAGAATTCCGGCCAGAACTAGGAGCAGGCCATGGACGACAGGATCGCCGGCGAAGCGGCCAAGATCGCGAGCCAGACGCAGGAGCTCGCCGTACATCTCAAGAACCTGGCGCAGCAGATCACGGACCTCGCCGCGCAGACGCCGATGAGCACGCCGGAAAGCGGGCACATGCCGTTCGTGGCGCTGCTCACCATCTTCGCGCTCGCCTGCTTCGTGGGCTACTACGTGGTCTGGCGCGTGACGCCGGCGCTGCATTCGCCGCTGATGGCCGTCACCAACGCCGTCTCCTCCGTGATCATCGTCGGCGCGCTGCTGGCGGCGGGGCTGCGCGGGCTCGGTGCGGCCCAGCTGTTCGGCGCCATCGCCGTGACGCTGGCCGCCGTGAACATCTTCGGCGGCTTCATCGTCACGCATCGCATGCTGTCGATGTTCAAGAAGAAGCAGCCGGTCAAGAAGTAGGCGAGGCAGGAACAGTGATAACCCATGAACTGGCCGCCTACGGCTATTTGATCTCGGCCATCTGCTTCATCATGGCGCTGCGCGGCTTGTCCTCGCCCACGAGCGCGCGCGGCGGCAACCTCTACGGCATCGTGGGCATGATCGTGGCGATCGCCGTCACGGTGGCCTCGCCCGGTGTCGTGTCGCCCTGGCTGATCGTGATCGGCCTGCTGATCGGCGGCACCATCGGCACCGTCGTGGCGATGCGCATCCAGATGACGGCGCTGCCTCAGCTCGTGGCCGCCTTCCATTCGCTGGTCGGGCTCGCGGCGGTGTTCGTGGCCGGCGCTGCCTTCGTGTCGCCGGAGGCCTTCGGCATCGGCACGCCCGGACATATTCGCACGCAAAGCCTGGTCGAGATGGGACTCGGCACCATCATCGGCGCCATCACCTTCACCGGATCGGTGGTGGCCTTCGCCAAGCTGCAGGGCCTCGTCTCAGGCGCGCCCCTGGTGTTCCGCGGCCAGCATCCGCTCAACGCCCTGATCGGCCTCGTTCTGCTGCTGCTCCTGATCTGGTTCGCCTCGGCCGGTCATCCGCTGACCTTCGCCCTGCTGATCCTGCTGTCGCTTGCCGTGGGCTTCCTGCTGATCCTGCCGATCGGCGGCGCCGACATGCCGGTCGTGGTGTCGATGCTCAATTCCTACTCGGGCTGGGCGGCGGCCGGCATCGGCTTCACGCTCGGCAACACGGCGCTGATCGTGACGGGTGCGTTGGTGGGCTCGTCGGGCGCGATCCTGAGCTACATCATGTGCAAGGGCATGAACCGCTCGATCTTCAACGTGATCCTGGGCGGCTTCGGCACCGATTCGAGCACCGCCGGGCCGGCCGGCGCCAAGACCGACAAGCCGGTGAAGGCCGGCTCGGCCGAGGATGCCGCCTTCCTGATGGAGAATGCGAGCTCCGTGATCATCGTGCCGGGTTACGGCATGGCGGTTGCCCAGGCACAGCACGCGCTGCGCGAGATGGCCGACATCCTGAAGGCGCGCGGCGTCAACGTTCGCTACGCCATCCATCCGGTGGCCGGCCGCATGCCGGGCCACATGAACGTGCTGCTGGCCGAGGCCAACGTGCCGTACGACGAGGTGTTCGAGCTCGACGACATCAACCGCGATTTCGCCTCGACCGATGTCGCCTTCGTGATCGGCGCCAACGACGTCACCAATCCGGCGGCCAAGACCGATCCCAAGAGCCCGATCTACGGCATGCCGATTCTCGACGTCGAGAAGGCGCAGACCGTGCTGTTCGTGAAGCGCGGCATGTCGTCGGGCTATGCCGGCGTCGAGAACGAGCTCTTCTTCCGCGACAACACCATGATGTTGTTCGCCGACGCCAAGGTGATGTGCGAGAACATCGTCAAGGCGCTGGAAGGCTCGGCACACTGACGGCCAAATACTCCAAACAAGAAGGCTGCTCCGATAGGAGCAGCCTTCCGTTTCGATCGCATCTTAGCGAGTGTGCGGCGAGATCACGTTGCCGCGGGCGTTCAGGCGATCGCCACAGCTATCGTACTTGAAGCCGTACTCGTCGGTGATGGCGACGCTGTGCGAGCCAGGGCCGCCACATCCCATGCTCGGCGATTCCATCGGCGCCGCGGCCTGCTGCTGGTTATAGGCGCCACGCTGGCCGTAGTAGGTGCCCCGGTCGTAGTAGCGATTGCCGGATGCCACCTGGTCGGCGCTCATCTCCTTGTTCTGCTGTTCCGTCATGGTGGTCGAGGTCGTGGCGCCGCTTGCCGTATTGCCGACGGACGGCTGTGTGCCAATGTCGCGGGTCGGTGCGGCGCCGGTGGCACCTCCCGGGCCGGTGTTGGGTCCCGGCGGCACCCCGTAGCCTTGCGCCAGGGCAGCCGAGCTGGACAGGACGATCGCACAAGCTGTGATCAGCGAGATCTTCGTCATCGGGCTTCTCCTTCGAAAATGCCGACAACAGGAGAACGTCACCTGCGACCGGGCCGTTGCCCGCGAATCCGGGCCGATTTCTGCTCGTCCGCTGCGCGAACTCGTCCCCAAGTCGGGCTTTGGCAGGGAGCAACCGCGCCCGTACCATGGACATCGATCAAGCAGGGGATCGTGCCATGCGCCACACGCTCATTTCCGGCGACAATCACATCGATCTGACCTATTGCCCGGCCGACCTGTGGTCGGCGCAGGCGCCGGCCAAGTGGAAGAAGAACGCGCCGCGCGTCGAGGAGCGCAACGACGGGCAGCACTGGTTCGTCGACGACAAGGACCGCGGCATGTGGAACGGTGTCGGGCCTGGGTTCCTGCCGTACACCAAGGGCTCCTTCGGTCACATCGACGAGATGAAGGAGGCCGGCTTCGAATGGGACAGCTATCCCGGTGCGAAGCCTCGGCCGACAACGCCGGAGCTGCGCCTGGCCGATCTCGATCGCGACGGGCTCGACAAGGAGATCATCTACGGCTGCCTGATGGTGAACGACCTGATCGAGGACGCCGAGCTGCGCGCCTGGGTCGATGCGCGCTACAACGACTGGGCGGCCGACTTTGCCCGGCAGTCGGATCCCAATCGCGTCTTCCCGCTCGCCATCATCCCCAACACCGACCCGGCGACCGCCGCCGCCGAAGTCCGGCGTTGCGCGCGCATGGGGTTGAAAGGCGGCGATCTCGCCTTCAAGCGCATGAGCCTGCCGCTCTATCACCGCGACTGGTTCGTGCTGTGGGAGGCCGCGGCGGAGTGCCGGTTCCCGATCTCGTTCCATTCGACAGGCTTCAAGGCGCTGCGCGGTCCCGATACGCCGGAGATGGAGAAGCAGTTCGCGATCCAGTGGCGGCTCGTGCGCTCGGCGCTGTTCCAGCTCGACACGATGGAGGTCCTCGTCTCGCTGCTCGCGTCGGGTGCCTGCGAGCACTATCCCGAGTTCAAGTTCGTGCTGGGCGAGTCGGGTGTGACCTGGCTGCCGTACGTGTTCGATCGCCTGGACACGGAGTATCACGACCGTGCCCGCAGCCTCGGTTTCAAGCTGAAGCCCAGCGACTATTTCCGCCGACAGGGCTACGTCACCTACCAGCAGGACAAGTATCTCGAACCGATCGTTCCGCTGATCGGCGAGGACAACATCATCTGGGGCGCCGACTATCCGCACCCCGATTGCATCTGGCCCAACTCGCGCGACACGCTGGCGAAGAACCTGGCCGGCTTCTCCGACAGCGTGCAGAAGAAGATCGTCCACGACAACGTCGCCGGTCTCTACGGACTGAACTGACCAGACGAGCTCCAGCTTCGAGAGCTGGCGGCGGGACCGCGGGCGCCTGCCCTGAGCTTTTCGAAGGGTCCAGCCCGCTCATGAGCCGTTGGGATGATCTCAGGACAGGCGCGCAGGATGCGCGCGGTCCCGATGAACGTGCCGACAACAAAAACCCCCGGTGATGCCGGGGGTCGTCGTCGTACGTGATCCGAAGGGAAGGGCTAGTAGCCTTCGCGCTCCATGCGCTTGCGCATCAGCTTGCGGGTGCGGCGGATCGCTTCTGCGCGCTCGCGGGCGCGGCGCTCGGAGGGCTTCTCGTAGTTGCGGCGGAGCTTCATCTCGCGGAAGATGCCTTCGCGTTGCATCTTCTTTTTCAGGACGCGGAGCGCCTGATCGACATTGTTTTCGCGGACGAGAACCTGCACTGCGATCGCTTCCTTTCGAGCTGGCGGGCCTGAACAAGTTTCAGGACCCGGGAATTCAAGAGGGCGGGTAGGTATCACAGGCGCCCGGCCTTGGGAAGCCCCGCCCGCGGGCCTATATTCGCCCCATGAGCGAGCCCGGATCGCCCCCTGACGACCCCGAATCGGCTCTTCGTGACCGGCTGGCGGACGCCATCGGCAACGAAGCGGCCTTCGACGGCTGGACCTGGACCTCGATCCGGGCCGCTGTCCGGGTGCTCGACCTTCCGGCCGGCGAGGCCGAACGCCTGTTTCCGGGCGGCCCGCTCGACGTGCTGGCCTATGTCAGCGAGCGCGCCGACCGACGCATGGTCGACGATCTGGAGGCGGAGGGCGTCGTCAATCTCAAGATCCGTGACCGTATCCGCGAGGCCATCCGTATCCGCCTGGAGCGCCACGTCGGCAATCGCGAAGCCGCGCGCCGGGCGTTCGCGCTGCTGGCACTCCCTTTCAACGGGCCGCTGGCGCTGCGGCTGCTGTACCGCACCGTCGATGCCATGTGGTACGCGGCGGGCGATACCAGCACGGACTTCAACTTCTACACCAAGCGCGCGACGCTCGCGGCGGTCTATTCGTCGACCCTGCTCTACTGGCTGAACGACCGTTCCGCTGGCAGCGAGGCAACCTGGGATTTCCTCGAGCGGCGGATCGATAACGTGATGCAGATCGAGAAGCTGAAGGCGCGCGCCCGCGCGTGGCGTCCGTCCGATCGGGGCCGCACCGCCGCCCGTCGCTAGCGTTTGCCTCCGGCCGTGGCGCCTGTCCCCGTGACGCTTGGCGGCGTCACATAGGTGACGTGGCCCATCTTGCGCCCGGGGCGGGCTTTGCCCTTGCCGTAGAGATGCAGCCGGGCCGTCGGCTCGGCGAGATAGCGAGGCCAGTCATTGGCCTCGTCGCCGATCAGGTTGACCATGCGCGCGGGCGCGAGGATGTCGACGGCGCCCAACGGCAAGCCGCAGATGGCCCGCACGAGCTGCTCGAACTGGCTGGTGGCGCAGGCGTCGATCGTCCAGTGCCCGGAATTGTGTGGCCGCGGCGCCATTTCGTTGGCGAGCACCCGCCCGTCCGGCATCACGAACATCTCGAGCGCGACCAGCCCGACCAGGTCGAGACGGTCGGCCAGTTGCAGGCCGTGACGCATCGCCTGCTGCTCGACGGACGACGGAAGGTCGGCGGGTACCGTGGTGGTGCGCAGGATGCCGTCGCGATGGTCATTGAGCCCGATCGGGAAGCAGCGCGCCTGGCCGTCCAGGCCACGGGCGACAATGGCGGAAATCTCGCACTGGAAGTCGACCAGCGCCTCGAGGATGCATTCCCGCCGCTGGAGCTTGTCCCAGGCCGCCGCGAGTTCCTGCCGGGTCGCGACGCGGACCTGACCCTTGCCATCATAGCCTTCGGTGCAGGTCTTGAGGATGCCGGGCAGGGCGGTGGCGGCGGCAATATCGTCCTCGCCCGCCACGCACTGATAGTCCGCCGTCGCGATGCCGGATTTGCGGAAGAAGTCCTTCTCGCGCAGCCGATGCTGCGCGAAATGGATTGGCTCGATGCCGGGCCTGACGGGCTTGTGCAGCGCGCACGCCGCAACGGTTGCCTCGGGCACGTTCTCGAACTCGTAAGTGACGACATCGACCTGGGCTGCGAAGCGGGCGAGGGCGGCTGCGTCGTCATAGTCGCCCCGCAGGTGAGCGGCCGCGACGTCTCCGGCGATCGAATGGGCGTCCGGGGCGTAGACCACCGAGCGATAGCCGAGACGGGCGGCCGCCATCGCCGTCATGCGTCCCAACTGGCCGCCGCCCAGGATTCCGATCGTCGATCCCGGCGGGAGGACTTTGGTCTCTGCGTTCGCTCTCCGATCATCGGAGCGCGCCACTCCAGTGGCGCTCATGCCCGATTGCACCAGTGGAGTGGCGCGCTCCCCTGAAACTCTCATGTCAGCTTCGTGCCGCCGTTTCATCGGACGGCGCCTTTGGCACCGCCTCGGTCTGCTGTGCCCGCCAATGCTCGACGGCGG
>DATEID010000282.1:0-9339 GCA_035279245.1 Reyranella sp. | reverse complement strand
CCTCGCTTCGCTCGGGATGACACTCCTATTGGGGAACGAGCGTCAGCGGCCTTTGAAGACCGGCTTGCGCTTCTCCATGAAGGCGGTCCGGCCTTCCTTGTAATCTTCGCTGTCGAAGCAGGCCTTGGCCAGCGCCTCGAGCTTCTTGTGGTCCTGCCGTGATTCCGGCTTGGCGATCTCGCGCGCCGCAGCCTTGGCGAGAGCGATGGTAAGCGGCGCGTTCTGCGCGATGGCATCCGTCGTCCTGGCCACCAGGGCATCGAGCTCGGCATCGGCCGCCACGCCGTTCACGAGGCCCATCTCGTAGGCCTCCCTTGCCGAATACTGTCTGGCCGTGAAGAGGAACTCCATCGCCCGCGAAAGGCCCACGATGCGCGACAGCCGCTCGATGCGCAGGAATCCGTAGCCCAGGCCGAGCTTGGCCGCCGGGATGCTGAAGCGCGCGCTCTCGTTGCAGAAACGCAAATCGCAGCAGGTCGCGAGGTTCATGCCGCCGCCGATGCAGTAGCCGGTGATCTTGGCGATCGTCGGCTTGGCAAAGTCGTACAGGGCCTCGTAGCCCTGCCTGGAGATCGCGTCGTAACGCACCTGCGCCTCGGCGTTCGCGCGCTCGCTCTCGAACTTGGAGATGTCGGCGCCCGACACGAAGGCCTTGCCGCCGGCCCCGCTTACGACGACGCAGCGAATTCCGGGGTCCTTCGCATAGTCCTCGAGGAGGCCGACGAAGCCGTCCCACATGTCGAGCGAGACGGCGTTCAGCTTGGCCGGATTGTTGAAAACGACGTGCCCGACCGCGCCCTCGCGGCGGCCATAGATCTTTTGCTCCTGCATACCCATCCTCCGTTGGCGACGGACTATAGCGCTGCGGCGGGCGCTTGAATAACGCGCGGATGCGAATTCATGTGGCGTGCATGTCCTTGGGCGGGTCCATCGGGATGACTTCGGAAATGCGGCGCAATACGATACGAGAATGCGATTCGAGGTATTGATCGTGCTGGCGTCGATCGCCGTCTCGACCGGCGCGTCGGCGCAATCGGTGGCCGACCGGATGCATACGGCTGCGGTGGCGTACCACGACAAGGAATTCTCCAAGGCCATCGCCATCTGGCGGCCGCTGGCCGAACAGGGCAATGCGGAAGCACAAACGCTCCTGGGCGCCATGTACTGGAGCGGCGAAGGTGTCCGGCGCGATCATGCCGAGGCGGCCAAATGGTATCTGCGTGCGGCGCAGCAGGGCTATGCGCGGGCGCAGAACGACATCGGCTTCATGTATGGCTTCGGCGAGGGCATTCCGCCGCACGACGATGTGCAGGCTTACAAATGGATCAGCCTCGCGATTCAGCGCTACACGACAAAGAATCAGGATCGTCTGGACCAGGCGATCAAGGACAAGGCGACGCTCAAGGCCCGCATGACGCCGGCGCAGCTCGCGCAAGCGGAGCGGGAGATACGCGACTTTAAGCCCAGCCACTGACTCGTCACCGGCTTGTCACACCTGCCCGCTGCGTTTCGTGGTGGATATGGCGGCCGCGCACCCCCTCCAGCTTTCGAGGGCTGATGATCAGGATCTCGTCGCCCGTGGCGATGCTCGCCGCTGTCGGTGTCTGTCTGGCAATGCCCGCCGTAACCATTTCCGCCTGGGCCGCGTCGCCGCAGGAAGAGCGGTTGCTTGGCTGCGGCTGCGAGGAGGCGCAGCTCCAGAGTTACCTTCCCTTCACGCGCGCGATCGGGGTGAGCGGCATCGTCGAGAACGGCTTTGCCGGATCCGCTGTTGCAGCGGGCGTGCCACGAGCCGCCATGCTCGAGCTTGTGAAGGCGCTGGCCACGACCATCGATCTCGATCGTGATGTGCACGACGGCGATCGTTTCTATGTGCGCTATGAACAGGCCTTCACGGCGGCGGGCGATCCGATCGCGGTGGGCCGCGTGCTGTGGGCCGAGGTCAAGACTGCCGCCAAGGGAACCATCGCCCTTCATCGCTTCCACCCTGCGAACGCAGCCAGGGATTCGTTCTGGCTGACGAACGGGCAAGGCACCCTGCCAGCAGAGCTCCAAATGCCGCTGAAGTCGATCACGGTGACATCGGGCTTCGGCATGCGGGTCGATCCGATGGACCAGCCTTGGGGGCATCAGGTCGTCGCCAAGGGAAAGGCGCCGCAGAAGCCCGTCTTCAACGGTCGCTGGCAAGCACCCGCCGCAGCCCTGGCGCCGAGCCCTCTACTCACCGGCGCCTCAGCCGTGAACCAGCCGACCGCCCTCGGCCTTTCGCTGGGCCTTGCCCCGGCTGGGCCGCAACGCTTCTCGGGGTTCGGTGGCCAGCGGGGCGCCGCCCACACGATGGAGATGCATGACGGCGTCGATCTCGCGGCGCCTGTCGGCACGCCGGTCTATGCCGCAGGCGACGGCACTGTACTGGGAGCCGAGGCCAAGGGCGGCTACGGCAACTGGATCGAAATCGAGCATCCGGGCAAGCTCGCCACCATCTACGGCCATCTTTCGGCCTTCGCGCCGGGCATCGTCGCCGGCGCGCACGTCCAGCAGGGCGAGCTGATCGGCTACACCGGAAACACCGGCCGCAGCACCGGTCCGCACCTCCATTTCGAGATCCGCGTCAACAATCGTCCGGCGAATCCGATCGGCAATGCGGCCCTGAAGCACGCCCACCTTCATGGCGCAGATCTCGTGAATTTCCGCAAGGTCGTGGCGCAGGATCAGGCGGAACGCGAGCGCGAAGCCCGTTCGATGTAGTTCCGGGTGCGGCTTGCCCGGCGGGCGCGGGTGAAACGCTTTTCCTCGACGGGCGTTGTATCGGCAATGGCAAAGAAGAAGGCCAGCGCCGGCCTCGTCATCTATCGACGGGCGGCAGGCGCCGCCGCTCCCGTCGAGTTCTTTCTCGTCCATCCGGGCGGTCCGTACTGGACGCGCAAGGATGACGGCGCGTGGTCGATTCCGAAGGGCGAGATCGAGGCGGGCGAGAACCTTCTTGCCGCCGCCAAGCGTGAGACCCTGGAGGAAACCGGCATCGCCGTGCATGGCCGCTTTCAGCGGTTGCCGCCGGTGCGTCAGCCAAGCGGCAAGCTGGTCCATCCCTGGGCGGTGGAGGCGGACATCGATCCTGCCGACCTGAAGCCGGGCTTGTTCGAGATGGAATGGCCGCCGCACTCCGGCCGGGTCGCTTCCTTTCCCGAAGTCGATCGCGCGGCCTGGTTCAACGCTCATGAAGCCATGACAAAGATTCTGACGGGGCAGCGGCCGATTTTGACCAAATTGATGGCGAAGCTCGGTATCGAGGCGGAGCAGTCAGCCGCGTAGCGCGAAACGGGCGACGTCAGCCGCGCCTCGCCTTCTCGATCGCGGCGACGTCGATCTTCTTCATGTCCATCATCGCGCTGAAGGCGCGCTTTGCCTCGTCGCCGCCGACAGCCAGCGCCTCGGTCAGCACGCGCCGGGTGATCTGCCAGGAAATTCCCCATTTGTCCTTGCACCAGCCGCACGCGCTTTCCTGGCCGCCGTTGCCGACGATGGCGTTCCAGTAGCGGTCGGTCTCCTGCTGATCGTCGGTGGCGATCTGGAACGAGAAGGCTTCATTGTGCTTGAACGCCGGTCCGCCATTAAGGCCGAGACAAGGGATGCCGGCGACCGTGAACTCGACCGTCAAGACGTCGCCTGCCTTGCCCGACGGGTAATCGCCGGGAGCGCGATGAACCGCAGTCACCGAGCTGTTCGGAAAGGTCTCGGCATAAAAGCGGGCGGCAGCTTCGGCGTCCTTGTCGTACCACAGGCAGATCGTGTTCTTGGCAATCGCCATTGCTTTTCCTCTAATTTTTGTCGTCCTGAGCGATCGCTCAGGATAACAAGAAGGGGATAGTTGGTCCTAGATCGGCTTGCCCTCGCTGTCGGCCCAGCGGGTCATGAGGGCGTTGCTGCGCTTGGTCTTGTCCATGACCTTGTGCGCGGTCTCGGTACCGGCGACCGGCAAGCCCTTGGGATCGAGACGGCCGATCTGCACCAGGACGGAGGCCTGATCCCAGTAGATGTGCTCGTGCGCCACCTTGCCGTCGACGAAGCGCACGATCGCGACCAGCGGAATCTCGACCCGCCGGCCGGTCGGCGGGACACCCGGCAGCATCCAGTCGATCTCGCTGGTATGGGTGAAGGAGAACAGCATCTCGTCGACGATCTGGTCGGCGCCGACGGTACGGCTGATCGGCGTCAGAGTCGTGTCGGGCGGATTGCCGCCGATGAAGTGGTACTTGTAGAAGCGCTTGAGCTGATCGTGCCCGACGCCGCCGGTCATCGTCGGCACATGGTTGACGTAGGGTGCCGCGACCATGGTGGCCATGGTCGCATCGACATCGCGGGTCTCGAACTCGTACCGGCAGTGCGCCTCCCAAAGCGCGACGAGATCGTGCTTGCCCATCACGCGGCCTTCTTCGATCGATGGGCCTCGATCACCTGCCAGAGACTCGCGGCGGTTACCGGCATGTCGACATGCTTCACGCCGGTATGCGGATAGATCGCGCTGACGATCGCGTTGATCACGGCCGGCGGGGCGCCGATCGCGCCAGCCTCGCCGGCGCCCTTCACGCCCAGCGGATTGGTCGTGCAGACGCTGTTGTGCATGTCGAATTTCACCGGTGGCACGATGTCGGCCCTCGGCAGGGCATAGTCCATGAAGCTGCCGCTCAGGAGCTGGCCCGACTCGCGGTCGTAAACGGTCTTCTCCGTCAGCGCCTGGCCCACGCCCTGGCCGACGCCGCCATGGACCTGGCCCTGCAGCAGCAGCGGATTGAGGGCCGCGCCGAAATCGTCCACCACGGTGTAGTTCACGATCTCGAGCGTGCCGGTATCGGGGTCGATCTCGAGCTCGCAGATATGGCAGCCGTTCGGGAAGGTGTCGGCGGCCGGCGTGCGCGTGAACTCGTCGTCCAGACCGGGCTTCTCGCCGGCCGGCAGATGCTTCGGGTCCCGGGCGGCCTTCGCAACGTCGAAAAGGCTCATCGAGCGGTCGGTGCCGACGATCTTGAAGGCGCCGTCGTCATAGTCGATGTCGGCGGCGGAGGCTTCGAGCACGCTCGCCGCGACGAGCTTGCCCTTGGCGATGATCTTGTCGGCAACGCCCATGGTCGCGGTGCCCGCCACCGATACCATGCGGCTGCCGCCGGTCAGGCCGTCGGGCACGACGTCGGAATCGCCTTGCACGATCCTGATGCGCTCGGCATCGATGCCCAGCCGCGCCGAGGCGATCTGGCAGATGGCGGTTTCATGGCCCTGGCCGTTGGTCTGGTTGCCGAGGTAAAGCGTGAGCGTGTCGTCGTCGTTGAACTTGGCGATGGCGGTCTCGGGATTCCCGCCGCCGCATTTCTCGACATAAGTCGCCATGCCGATACCGCGCCACTTGCCGCGGCTCTCCGACTGGGCACGGCGGGCGGCAAAACCTTTCCAGTCGGCCTGTTCCATGCCCTTGCGCATGACGCCCTCGAAGTCGCCCGAGTCGTAGGTATCGCCGAACGCGGTTTTCCACGGGAGCTGCGAAGGTTTCACGAAGTTGCGCTTGCGGATCTCGTCGGGCGTCAGCCCGGTCTCGCGCGCAATATGATCGACGAAACGTTCGAGCAGATAGGCCGCCTCCGGCCGGCCGGCGCCGCGATAGGCGTCGGTCGGCACGGTGTTGGTCATGACGCCCTTGACGTTCACGTAGATCGTCGGCGTCTGGTAGAGACCCGCCAGCATGCTGGTGCCGGCCATGGTCGGGATGAAGGCGCCGAAATGGCTGAGATAGGCGCCCAACGCCGCATAGGTCGTGATGCGCAGTCCCAGGAACCTGCAATCCTTGTCGAGCGCCATCTCGGCGAGAGAGACGTGGTCGCGCCCTTGCACGTCGGACTGGAACGCTTCCTGCCGGTCGGGAATCCACTTCACGGTGCGCTTCAGCTCGCGCGAGGCCCACACGACCATGGGATATTCGGGATGGACGAAGATCTTCATGCCGAAGCCGCCGCCCACGTCGCCGGTGCGCACGCGCAGCTTGGGCTGGCCGATCTTCAGGACCAGGTCGGCGATCACCGGCCGCACAATGCTCACGCTCTGCGAGGAGACCCACAACGTCGACCGATCGTCCTTGGAGTCGTACTCGCAGATGGCGCCGCGCGGCTCCATCGAGTTGACGACCACCCGATTGTTCACGAGCTCGAGCTTCACCACGCGATCGGCCTTGGCGAAAGCCGCTTCCGTCCTGGCGCGGTCGCCCATCTCCCAGTCGAACACCAGGTTGCCCTTGATGTGGTCGTGCACCAGCGGTGCGCCGGGCTGCGCCGATTCGTAGGTGCCGACGGTGTGCGGCCGCGGGGCGTAGTCGACCTCGATCAGCTCGGCCGCATCCTTGGCCTGCTCCAGCGTCTCGGCGACCACCATCGCCACCGGATCGCCGACATGACGCACCCGTCCCTGCGCCAGAAACGGCCGCGGTGTGTCGGCGCGGGGGGTGCCATCGCGGTTCTGTACCGGCACGAGGCAGGGCAGGTCGCCGAAGCCCGCCTTCTTCACGTCCTCGCCGGTACGGACCATCAGGACACCGGGAGCCTTCTTGGCCGCCGTCGTGTCGATCTTCCTGATGTCGGCATGGGCATGCGGCGAGCGCAGCACGTAAAGGCGCGCCGCCGGCGCCGAGAGCTTGGTGTCGTCGGTGTAACGGCCGCCGCCCGTCAACAGGCGTGGATCTTCAACCCTGCGAATCGATTGACCGATGCCGAACTTCGCCATGAATTCCTCCGTGTTGGACCGGAGGTTAGACGCCCGGCGGGGGGATTGAAAGTCTCCCGGGCGGGCCGCCGACCGACAAGGTTTGCGGCCCGCCCTACGATCAGATCTCAGCTCAGGCAGCCCGGCGGCGGCGCGACGTGCTCTTGCGGCGATGCGAGGAGGAGGTTCGTTGGCGGGTCGACTTGCGGCTGGAACTCTTGTGGCTCGAGGTTCGGCGTTTGCGCGTCGCCGCTGCGGGCCGCCGCCGGCGCCGCGTGGTGGTCTTGGCGTTCTTGCCGCCCATCGATCGGCTGCTCTCACGCCGGCTGCGTGCTCCGACGTGGCTCTTTCCTTCGGCTTCCTGCTGTGCCGTCTCGCCGTGTGCTTCCTTTTGCTTGGTGCGGCGGTAGCTGCGGCGGTTCTCCTCTTTGCTTTCGTACTTCGAGGCGCCTGCCTCGTGGAGAGCAATGGCGATCGCCTGGCGTGGATTCTTCACCTTGCCGGCGCGTCCGCCGGGACCGCTCTTCAGCTCGCCGTGCTTGTACTCGTGCATGACGCGCCCGACGCTCTTGCGTTGGGACGGCGATTGTCTGGCCATGAAATGCTCCTTCGATGAAGCCCCCCGCGAAGACCCCCAATGTTCTCAACCCCTGTCTGCCGAACGCCGGCTGAAGTGATAGGTTGCATTTCATGACCGATCTCGATGCTTTGATCGCGCGACTGCCCAAGGCAGAGCTTCACATCCATGTCGAAGGCAGCCTCGAGCCGGAGATGATGCTGATGCTCGCAAGGCGCAACGGCATCGCTTTGCGCCATCCGACGGTCGAGGCGATCCGCGAGGCGTATCGCTTCACCAACCTGCAGGACTTCCTCGACCTCTATTACCAAGGCATGAGCGTGCTCGTGCACGAGCAGGACTTCTACGATCTTGCGACTGCTTATTTGCGTCGCGCAGCGGCGCAGAATGTCCGGCATTGCGAGATCTTCTTCGATCCGCAGGGCCATACCGAGCGCGGCGTGGCCTTTCGGACGGTTATCGACGGTTTGTGGCGCGCGTTGCAGGACGGCAAGCGCGAGCTCGAACTGACCGGCGGGCTGATCCTCTGCTTCCTGCGCCATCTCGACGAGGCGAGCGCCGAGCGGACCCTGGGCGAGGCCTTGCCCTGGCGCGAGCGCCTGATCGGCGTAGGCCTCGATTCGTCCGAGAAAGGCCATCCGCCGTCCAAATTCCAGCGGGTCTTTGCGCGCGCCCGCGCGCTCGGCCTGCCGACGGTCGCTCATGCGGGCGAGGAGGGGCCGGCCGACTATGTTCGCGAAGCGCTGGATCTGCTCGGCGTACGGCGAATCGATCATGGCAACCGCGCACTCGACGATCCGGCACTGGTGGCCAGGCTGGCCGCCGAGCAGGTGCCGCTCACGGTCTGCCCCCTGTCGAACTTGCGGCTCCGTGTCGTGCCCGACATGGCGGCGCATCCGCTCAGGCGGATGTTGCGAGCGGGGCTGATGGCGACGATCAACTCCGACGATCCGGCCTACTTCGGCGGCTATGTGACCGAGAACTTCCTGGCCGTGCGGCAGGCACTCGACTTGACGGCGGAGGAGATCGTCACCCTCGCGCGCAACGGCTTCCGGGCGGCGTTCTGCGATGAGGCGACAAAAGAGCGGCATCTTGCGGCAGTCGATGCGGCCGTGAACGAATGACCAGCGCCTATCTCGCGGCCGAAGGGTTCGAGCCGCAGCTCGAGGAAGAGCTCGAGCGGGCGGGCGTCGCGGTTCGCGCCCGGCACGGACGGCTTTTCATCAGCGACATGCCGGCTGTTCCGGCGGCATGGGCGGCCAACATATGGTACGACTGCGTCGAGCTCCCGGTCGCCTCGATCGGCGCGGCAGCGAAGGCCTTGCGGGCGATCCAGCGCAATTGGGCGATGTATGCGCCGCTGCATTATCGCCGCGCAGCCCTGATCCAGGAGCGCCTGCCGCATGTATCGGCCAAGCCCATCGTCTTCCCCGCCGCCGCACCCGCCGCACCGTTGGGCTCGTGGACGCTGCTGACGCCGGACCGGCTGCTGGCCGCCGCCTGCTGCAGCTCGCCTTTTCCCAATGGCGAAGTCGCGTTCGTGGAAGACAGGACAGGCCCGCCGAACCGGGCCTATCTCAAATTATGGGAAGCGCTGGTGCGCCTGCGCCGTTGGCCGCAGGCCGGCGAACGCTGCATCGATCTCGGCGCGGCGCCGGGTGGCTGGACCTATGTGCTGGCACGACTTGGCGCACAGGTCGTGGCGGTGGACAAGGCGCCGCTCGATCCCCGGGTCGCAGCCATGCGGGGCATCGAGTGGCGCGGCGAGAGCGCCTTCGCACTCGACCCCGAGAAGGTCGGCGCCGTCGACTGGCTGCTCTGCGACGTCATCTGCTATCCGGCGCGCCTGCTGCGACTGGTCGAGCGCTGGCGCAGCTCGGGGCTGGCGCGGAACATCGTCTGCACCCTCAAGTTCCAGGGCGCGACCGACCACGAGTCGGCAGCGGCCTTTGCCGCGATCGATGGCGGGCGGCTGATCCACCTGCATCACAACAAGCACGAGCTCACCTTCATGCTGACGG
>DATEID010000281.1:0-16576 GCA_035279245.1 Reyranella sp. | reverse complement strand
ACGGGCTCTCTCGGCGCCCGCCTTGTCGATGACCAACCCCTCGATCTTGGTGCCGCCGAGGTCGATGCCGATGCGCATGCAGCGAGTTCCGATTGAGGGTTTCGAAGCGGATCTTATTCGACCGCAGCCATCTCACCATATCACCCGGCGGTAAGCGCATCGCAAAGCGAGACTTATGCGTTCCATAGAATTCGTGCCGCTATCCGCCGAGGCGACCTCGCGTTACGCTTTCGTGACATGGACGGGCAAGTCAAACTCGGGGAGATACTGATCGACCGCGGCGCCAAAGGGCCGTGGCGCAAGCGCCCATCGACCGTCCTATGGGTCCTGTCGATGGGCCAGCTCATCACCTGGGGCCTCGTCTATTACACCTTCCCGTTGTTCGTGGCGCCGATGGAGAAGGAACTCGGCTGGTCGCGCAACGACCTGTTCGGCGCCTTGTCCGCCGGCCTGATGGTGGCCGGCCTGTGCTCGATTCCGGTCGGGGCCTGGATCGATCGGGGACATGGCCGCAAGCTGATGACCGGCGGATCGCTGCTGGCGGCGATCATGATGTTCGTCTGGTCGCGCACCCAGTCCCTGCCCGTGTTCTATCTCGTCTGGATCGGCCTCGGAGCCTGCCAGTCGGTCACGCTGTACGAACCCGCGTTCGCGGTGATCACCCGCGTCTACGGTCCGCGCTTCCGCCAGGCCATCATGGTCATGACTTTCGTCGGCGGCCTTGCCAGTACGTTCGGCATTCCGTTCGCCCAGCTCCTGATCGATCGCATCGACTGGCGGCCGACGCTCGTCGTGCTCGCGGCCATCAATCTGGGTGTCGCCATCTTCATTCACTGGCTGTTCGTACCGGGGCCGCACGAGAAAGCGGTGCCGATCGAGCATTCCCCGTCGACGGCCGACAACCGGCCGAAGCGGGGGCCGCTTGCGATGGCGGTGCGCGTGCCGGCCTTTTGGGGCTTGGTGGTCGCGTTCGCCGGCTACGGTCTTGCCTTCTCGGCCATGAGCTTCCATCTGATCCCGCTGCTCGCCGAGCGCCATGTCGAGATCGGCGTGGTGATGGCGATCATCGCGCTGATCGGCCCGATGCAGGTGGTGGGGCGCGTGCTGCTGATGGCTGGGCAGCGCCACATTACGGCCATCCAGCTCGGTGCACTGATCTACTTCGCCTTCCCGGTCGCCATGTCGATGCTGGCGGCGGGAGTGAGCGATGTCTACGGCCTGATCCTGTTCGCCATCATCTACGGCGTGGCCAACGGCCTCGTGACGATCTTGCGCGGCATGGCGGTGCCCGAATTCATCGGTCCGACGGGCTACGGCGTGGTGAGCGGCGCCCTGACCATGCCGACCAACGTCATGCGGGCCGCCGGCCCCATCCTGGCATCGCTGGCCTGGAGCGCGTTCGGCAACTACACGCCGGTGCTGTGGGGACTGGCCGCGATCATGCTGGTGGCGGCCGCGGGCTTTGCCGCGGCGGCGCTGCTCTCGAAGAAGGAGCCGCCGCCGCGCCCATAGAGTCCAGATGGAGCGGGCCTACTCCGCTGCCATCTTCTTTTGCGCCTTGGGCTTGAGATGCTGCACCTTGGGCATGACCTCGCGCGACAGGAGCTCGAGCGAATGGCGCCAGGCCTGGGGTTGGTCGGCATAATCGAAACCGAACACCAGGAGCTGGCCGAACCCGCCCACCTCGTCGTAGATCTTCTCGATCTTCTCGATCACGGTGCGCGGCGACCCGACGATCCAGTTGTGCTGCGCGCAGTATTCCGGCGTTACGTCCGAATCGGGCACGCTCTGGTCGTGCTTCAGGTACTCGAAGAAGCCGAACTGGGCGAGCAGCGGCAGGAAGTACTCGCGCATCATGCGGCCCATCATCGAGCCGACGGAGAGCCGCATCGCCTCCTCGTCGGTGTCGGCGACGAAGACCTCGCGCACCATGCGCCACTCGCCGCGATCGGGCGTGCGCCCGGTCTTGGCCGCGCCGATCTCGACCGACTCCCAATGGCTGCCCACATAGGCCGGATTGAGGTTGAGGCTCATGGGCAGGAAGCCCCGTTCGCCGGCGAGTTTCAAAGTATCGGAGTTCTTCGAGAGGCCGGCGACGCCGATCGGCGGATGGGGGGCCTGGACGGGCTTGATGTGCGCCTTCAGAAACCCGAACATCGTGTCGGGCCGCGTGACGTGCCAGTACTTGCCCTTGTAGTCGAACGGTTCCGTCGCATTCCACAGCTTCAGGATGATGTCGAGCGCCTCGCGCGTCATCTCGCGGTTGACGCCGGACATGCCGTCGACGTTGAACATCGCCCAGTCGCTCGGCAGGCCGGACGCGGCGACGCCGAAATTGAGGCGACCGCCCGAGATATTGTCGAGCATGGCCACGCGGTTCGCGAGCTCGGCCGGGTGATGGTACGGCAGCAGGAAGCCGCCGGGGCCGAGGCGGATGTTCTTGGTCTGCATCAGGCCCTGTGCCACCAGGAGGTCGGGCGAAGGATGCGGTTCCCACGGCGCGGTGTGATGCTCGCCGATCCAGCATTCGGTGAAGCCGAGCTCGTCGAGCCAGCGGATCACCTGCAGATCCCATTCATGGCCGTCCTTGAGCGGTCTCTCCGGGGGGTGCGACGGCATCGTGAAATATCCGAACTGCATCGTTTCCTCCTGGGTATTTTCTCGTGGAAGTCGACTACCATCGCCGAAGGTTCGCAAGGGTTGATTTGCCGATGACGAAATCTCGCCGCGCGGTATTCGTTTGTTGCGACGGCTTGGGCCGCGACTGGGTGCGGCCGGAGACGACTCCCGTGCTGCACGATATCGTTCGCCGGAGCCTGTGGTGCGAGGCGCACGAGGCGGTGTTCCCGTCGGTCACGCGCGTGTCCGCGGCCTCGGTGTCGACCGGGTGCCTGCCCGGACGCCACGGTCTGCACGGCAATCGCATGGGACTGATGGAAGACGGCAAGATCGTCGTGCGCGATGTCGGCCATCCGGACTTCCGCACGCATCTGCGCCGGGCCACCGGCCGCACGCTGCTTGTTCCGTCGCTTGCAGAGTGCGTCGCCAGTGCAGGAGGCTTCATCGCCTTCTCGAACGTCTCGCCGGGTGCAGCCTACTTCCTCGATCCCGATCACTTCGGCTACATCTATCATCGCACCGGGTCGTACGCGCCCGGCGGTGACTGCATTGCCGGCGCCGATGCGCTGGAGGTCAGCCACGACCTCGCGGGCGATTGGGCGATGACGCAGCGCTTCTGTGGCGAGGTGCTGTCGGATCGCCGGCCAGCCGTCGCGCTCCTTTGGTTGGCCAATCCGGATTTGACGCTTCACGGCACACCGCTGGGCTCGCCGGACCATCGGGAAGCGCTCGGCGGAACGGAACGGTGCGTGCTCGAAGTCTTCCGCACGGTCGAGCGGTTGCGCGGGGAAGGCGAGGACATCCTTCTGATGATCGGCTCGGATCACGGCCAGGAGACGATCGGCGACTGCATCGATATCGCGGCCTGGCTGATCGATCACGGATTGGGCGCCCTGGTGGAAGCGGGCGACGTGGCTGTGGCCGGACAGGGAACAGCGGCACTGCTCTACGCGACGGATCGCGGCCGGCGACCCTTGCTCGATGTTCTGGACGAGATGCGGCGCGCGGCGTGGGTCGACGATATCGTCGTCGCGGACGGTCTTGCGGAACACGGCCATGCTGCGCGCGACGGCGTGGTTGCCGCCATCAATATGGCGCGGCAGGACGCGCCGAATGCCCATGGCGTGCCCGGCCGGCGATGGGTGGCCGCGGAGCCAGGCAAGCCGGCCGCCATCGGCAGCGGCCAACACGGCGGGTGGGGTCCCGACGAGACCCGGCCCTTCCTGCTGGCGAACGACGGAAAATGGCTCTCAGGAACGGCGGATCGCACGACCTCTCTGGTCGACATCGCGCCCACGATTGTCCGCTTCCTCGGGCTTCCGGCCGAGGGCTTCGACGGAAGATCGCTGCCAGTGAAGGACTGATCGTCTCATACCCTCTATCCGCCCCTGCGCGACATGCTTAACATGCCGCAAGGATCACAGATCAAGGAGAGAGGGCCATGCAGGAGCGGCTTCAATTCTACATCGACGGCAAGTGGGTGGATCCGGTCACGCCCAAGGCCATCGACGTCATCAATCCCGCCAACGAGGAGCCCTTTGCGCGCGTTTCGCTAGGATCCAGGGCGGACGTGGACAAGGCCGTCTCCGCCGCGCGTCGCGCCTTCGAAAGCTATTCGCGCACCACGCGCGAAGAGCGCCTCGCGCTCCTCGAGAAGATCATCGCGGTCTACAAGGGAAAGCTCCAGGCGATCGCCGAGGCGATCAGCCAGGAGATGGGCGCTCCGCTGTGGCTCGCCAAGGCCGCCCAGGCGGCGACCGGGCTCGGCCACCTGAACGAGGCAGCGAAGATCCTGAAGAACTACAAGTTCGAGGAAATGCACGGCACCACCGCGATCGTTAAGGAACCGGTCGGCGTGTGCGGCTTCATCACGCCCTGGAACTGGCCGATCAACCAGATCGCCTGCAAGGTCGCCCCGGCACTGGCGGCGGGCTGCACGATCGTCCTCAAGCCGTCGGAAGTGGCGCCGATGAACGCCATGCTGTTTGCCGACGTGTTGCACGAGGCCGGTGTGCCGCCGGGCGTGTTCAATCTGGTGAACGGCGACGGCCCCACAGTCGGCGAGGCGATGTCGTCCCATCCCGGCATCGACATGATGTCGTTCACGGGCTCG
Source organism: Reyranella sp. (assembly GCA_035279245.1). Lineage (GTDB taxonomy): Bacteria > Pseudomonadota > Alphaproteobacteria > Reyranellales > Reyranellaceae > Reyranella. The sequence continues at coordinate 11,844 of DATEID010000281.1, read as the reverse complement.
ACCCGGGCCGGCATTGCAGTGGCCAAGGCGGCCGCCGATACGGTCAAGCGCGTGGCGCAGGAGCTTGGCGGCAAGTCGGCCAATATCGTGCTCGACGATGCCGATCTCACGAAAGCGGTGTCGTCGGGCGTGATGAGCATGATGTTGAACTCGGGCCAATCCTGTAACGCGCCGTCGCGCATGTTCGTGCCGCGTGCCAAGAACGATGCCGCCATCGCCGTCGCGAAGGCCGCGGCGGAGAAGGTCAAGGTCGTCGATCCGAAGACGCCCGACGCCGGTCCCGGCACGATCGGCCCGGTGGTGAGCGAAACGCAGTTCAACAAGATCCAGGCGCTCATCCAGAAGGGGATCGAGGAAGGTGCCACGCTGGTGACTGGCGGTCCGGGCCGGCCCGAGAACATGAACCGCGGCTACTACGTCCGGCCGACGGTGTTCGCCAACGTCACGAACGACATGACCATTGCGCGCGAGGAGATCTTCGGACCGGTCCTCACCATGCTCGCCTACGACAGCGAGGACGACGCGGTCGCGCAGGCCAACGACACGGCGTACGGCCTGTCGGGCTACGTCCAGTCGGGCAACATCGATCGCGCCCGCAAGGTCGCCTCGCGGCTACGCACCGGCAACGTCCACCTGAACGGCGCCGGCCCGGATTTCGGCGCACCTTTCGGCGGCTACAAGCAGTCGGGCAACGGCCGGGAATGGGGCGAGCACGGCTTCGAGGAGTTCCTCGAGGTCAAGGCCGTGATGGGCTGGACCCCGAAGGCGGCGTAGCCCTCCACCACCACGAAAAAGCCGCCCCAAAAGGGGCGGCTTACCGTGGAAAATCCTTCACTGTGGTCGGAGTGACATTCCCGGGATGTCACTTGATCTTGGATTCCTTGAAAACGACGTGTTTGCGCGCCACCGGGTCGTACTTCTTGAGTTCGAGCTTCTCGGTCTTGGTGCGCGGGTTCTTCTTGGTCACGTAGTAGAAGCCGGTGTCGGCGCTGGACACCATCTTGATGAGGATCGAGGTCGGCTTGGCCATGGTCTTTGTCCCTGAGCCCTGTAGGCGAATTCACGGAAGGCCGGCAAGGTAGTCGCCGGACGCCTGCTGTCAAGCGCCTCGCGGGCGACCCGCCACTGTCAGCGGGCGGCCGCCTGATCGATCGACCCCAACCGCGCTGCCTCGGCGTAGAGCTTCGGATTGCGCAACAGATGGTTGGCGATCTGCACGTCGCGCTGCGATATCTCCTCGCCCGGCGGACATATCTTGCGCATGTCGGCCACTTCCTGCGCGGTCGGATCGCGCTCGGCATGCCAACGCCGTAGCAACGCCCGGTTCGCATCGACGGCCGAAGGGCTGAGAGTATCTGGATTCGCCACCTTGGCGCTGCAGACGTTGGGCATGACACCCAGTTCATTCCAGGTGTAGCCCGACGGCGCGACCAGCCGCGACCAGGTGAGGATGAGCTCGCCCTGATTCACCAGTCGGACGACGGTCTGCACCGTGCCCTTGCCGTAGCTGGTCGTGCCGATCACGACGGCCCTGCCGCGATCCTGCAAGGCCGCCGCAACGATCTCCGCCGCCGAGGCGGAGTTGCCGTTCATCAGCACCGCGATCGGCAGCTCGCCGGTCCAGTCGTGGCTCGTGCTGCGGTAGGTGTGCTGGCTGTCGGGATGGCGGCCTTTGGTCGAGAAGATGACGCCGTCGCCGACGAACAGCTCGGCGACGCCTTCGGCCTGGTCGAGCAGCCCACCGCGGTTGCCCCGCATGTCGATGATGATGCCGGCAAGCGCCGGACCGATGTCGGCGCGCGCCTTGTCGATCGCGTGGGCCAGTGCGTCGGTCGTGGCGGTGTTGAAGCCGGTGAGGTGGATCAGGGCGATATTTCCGTCGCGCTCATAGGTGACGGTGGTCGGAATGATTCGGCCGCGTTGCAGCATCGCGGTGATCGTGCGGCCTTCGCTCGGCCGCAGGACGGTGAGCGAGACCGGTGCGCCAACAGGGCCGCGCAGCTTGTGGACGACGTCGATCAGTGGGCTGTCGACCATGTTCTGGCCGTCGATCGCGAGGATCTGGTCGCCCGGTTGGACGCCACCGGTGCCGGCTGGCGACCCGTCCTGGACGGCGATGATCATGACCTTCTTGTCGTCGGTACGCTGGACGGTGATGCCGATCCCTCCGCCGCCGTCGCGCTGGAATCTATTGTCGCGCGCCTCCTCGGGATCGGCGTAGCGGGTATTCTTGTCGAGCTGCTTGGTGGTGGCGACCATCGCTCCCTTGGTGAGGGCGTTCCGATCGGTGTGTTGCAACACTGGAGAGGCGTGCATGGAGGCGGAAAAGAGATCGCCCAGCATGGTCCCCCAGGCCTTGCCGTCGGCAGGGTCCGCCGGCGCCCGCCGGGACACGATTTCCTTGCCGTCCCGCATCACGGTGTAGGTCTGGCCATCCGTCCGCAGTGAAAGCGCGGGGTCGGCACCGGCGAAACCGTGATAGGTCTCGACCGAAATCTTGCGGAAGTCGGGCTCGTTCAGGTGCCGTTCGGCGATCAGGCGATAAGCCTGCGCGACGACCCGCTCAGGACTGACTTCGGAAGAAGCTGCAGCTGAAGGAGGTGTGGAAGCGCTGGTCGTTCCACAGGAAGCGACCAACGAAGCGGCGAACAGTGCGGCTGTCGCATGGGACAGCATCAAGCGGAAAAGACGAGTCAACGGCACGCAGGTACCCTACGACAAGCGGCGGTGCGCGCAAGCCAATACGATATGTCCATCGTGTGGATCAGGAAGAAAGATCCAGCCCGCTGGCCGAAGGCTTGGGCGCCGCCACGCGGTGAGCCCACAGGAGCGCGATCACAGCGCCCTTGATGCGGGGGAGCAGGAGCAGCGCAAGCAGGACCGACAAAGGCAGCCACAGCAGCGCATGGAACCAGAGCGGAGGTTGATTGCCATAGCGCTCCAGTACCAGCACAAGCGGGACGACAATATGGCCGACTGCGAAAATGGTGAAATAGGCAGGGGCATCGTCGGCGCGATAAGGCTCGAACACCAGGTCGCAGGCTTGGCAATGGCTGCGCATCTTCAGGAAGGCTCCGAACAGGGGCCCTTCGCTGCAACGCGGGCAAAGACCCTGCCAGCCGCGCTTCAGAGCGGTCGAGAAAGCAACGGGAGCGTGTATGCCGGCCATAGGCGCCAACATGGACGTTCGGCTCACCGGCGTCGTCGCGACCGTTTGTCCCGAGCTGGTTTTCCGTGCGCGACCGGACGACGCGGCCGGCGAGCACCGCGCGGCAAGGCGTGGCGCTCGACCCGCTCGATGACGTCGACCAGCTCGAAAAGCAGGCCCCCGGTCGCGGCGTCTGCCTCCACCAGCTTGACGCGCAACCGATCGCCAAGTCCGAAACTTTCGCCGGTCCGCTCGCCGACCAGCATTTGCCGGCCTTCCTCGTGACGGAAAAATTCGGAGCCCAGGCTGCGGATCGGCAACAGCCCGTCGGCACCCGTCCCGTCGAGGGACAGGAAAAGGCCGAAACGGGTAACGGATGTCACGCGGCCGGGGAAGGAAGCGCCGACATGCTGGGCCATATAGGCAGCGACATAGCGATCCATCGCGGCGCGCTCGCCGGCGACGGCGCGCCGCTCGCACATCGACAGGTGCTCGCCGAATTCCTCGAAGCGGCCGCGATCGGCTTCGGGCAGGCCGCCGTCCCCCAACCCGAAGGCCGCAATCAGCGCACGGTGCACGATCAGGTCGGGAAAGCGTCGGATAGGCGAGGTGAAGTGGGCATAGCGGGGGAGCGCCAGGCCGAAATGCCCGACATTATTCGGGCTGTAGACCGCCTGGCTCTGGCTGCGCAGGACGGTCTCGTTCACCAGCCGGGCGACGGGCTTGTCGGCGACCGCCTGCAGGACCCGGTTGAGGTCGCCGGGACGCAGGCGTGGGCCAGCCGGCACGGCGATACCGAGAGTAGCAAGGAACTCCCGCAGCGCCTCGAGCTTGGCGGGGTCGGGCTGGTCGTGGACTCGATAGAGGCACGGCATGTGCCGCTGCTCCAGCGCCTGGGCTGCCGCCACATTGGCCAGCACCATGAACTCCTCGATCAGCCGGTGACTGTCGAGCCGCTCGCGCACGCCGATCTCGGCAATCCGGCCGTCCTCGCCGAGCCGTACCAGCCGCTCGGGCAGATCGAGGTCTAGGGCGCCGCGCCGTTCACGCGCCGCCAGCAGGACACGGAATGCCGCATAAAGCGGTTTTATAACCGGCTCGAGCAGCGCGCCGGTCTCCTCGTCGGGCATGCCGTCGATCGCGCGCTGGATGCGCGTGTAGGTGAGCCGAGCTGCCGATCGCATCATCGCCCGATGGAAGCGATGGCGCTTGAGATGGCCGTCGCCGTCGATCCACATCTCCGCGACCAGCACCGGCCGGTCCTGTCGCGGCACCAGCGAGCACCAGTGATTGGACAAAGCCTCCGGCAGCATCGGCACCACCCGGTCGGGGAAATAGACCGAGGTGCCGCGGCGATAGGCGGCGCGGTCGAGCGCCTTGTCGGGACGGACGTACCAGGCGACGTCGGCAATGGCGACCAGGAGACGCCAACCACCGGGATGGGCCGGGTCCGGCTCGGCATAGACCGCATCGTCGAAATCCCGGGCATCCTCGCCGTCGATGGTGACCAGCGGCAGCTTGCGCAGGTCGAGGCGGCTGCCCATGGGGGCGGCCCGCGCACGCTCCGCCTCGTCGAGCGCCGCCTGCGGAAAGTCGATCGGCACGTCGTTCGCGGCGATCGAGATCAGGCTCACGGTGCGGGGGTCGCTCATCGGCCCGATTCGTTCGAGCACGCGGGCGCGCCGCGAAAGGTGGCCGCCCGTCTCCTCGATCCAGACGACGTCGCCCGGCTGCGCGCCGTTACGATCGGTCGGCCGGACATCGAATTCGCGCCGCAATTTGCGGTCGGTCGGCGTCACCCTGGCGATATCGTTGCGGCCGGTCGGTTGCTCGTAGAGCCCCAGGATCTTCTTCGGGCCGCTGCCCAGGCGACGGATGATGCGCGCCTGGTATGTCGCCTTGCCGCGCCGCTTGAGCGACGCGAGGACGCGATCGCCAACGGCGGGAGCGGGGCCGGCCCGGCTGCCATGGGGGTCGATCTCGATGCGCGGGGCAGGACCGTCCTTTTCCTCGTCGTGACGACGCGGCACGGCCAGCAGGTGGCCGTCCTCGTCGACCTTCACGATCTCCAGGACGGCGACTTCCGTCAGGGCGTCCGGATCCTTGAAGGTCTTCGCGCGGTCGGCGGCGATCTCGCCGGCGTCGCGCAGATCGCGCAGCAGCTCCTTGAGTTCGACACGCTGGTCGCCTTTCAGTCCGAAGGCGCGGGCGATCTCGCGCTTGCCGATCGGCGTCGCGCTTTCCTTGATGAAGGCCAGCAGTTCGTCGCGGGTCGGGACGCGGCCCTTAGCCATCGGTTCCGGTGCGGGACGGCGTCTCCGTCTTGGCCTTGCGCTTGGGCGCAGCCTTTTTCTTCTTGGTGCCGGCTTTTTTCGGCGCCGACTTCTCGCCGGGATCGTTGGCCGGAGCGGGGGCCGCCTTCTTCGCCCGCGGTGCCTTGGCCTTCTTGCCACCGCCCTTGGCCGCACGCTCCGCCACCAGAGCGATGGCCTGATCGACCGTGAGGTCCTCCGGCTTGATGTCGCGCGGCACGGTGGCGTTGACGCCGCCGTGCTTCACGTACGGTCCATAGCGCCCCTCGTAGAGCTCGATCGGCTGATCGTCGCTCGGATGGTTGCCGACGATACGGACCGGCTTGGCCGCCGCACGGCCGCGCGTCTGCTTGGCCTCGGCCAGCAGCGCCACGGCACGGTTCATGCCGATGTCGAGCACGCTCTCGTCGGTCGGGATCGATTTGTACTTGCTGCCATGCTTCACGTAAGGGCCGAAGCGCCCGACGCCGGCCACGATCGGCTCGCCGTCGTCCGGATGCGATCCCAGCTCGCGCGGCAGCGAAAGCAGGGCGAGCGCCTTCTCGAGCGTCAGATCGTCGGGCGCCATGCCACGCAGCAACGACTGGCGCTTGGGCTTCTCCTTGCCTTCCGGCTCGCCGAGCTGGACATAGAGGCCGTAGGGGCCGTTGCGCAAGGTGACTTCCTTGCCGGTCTCGGGATCGGTGCCCAGCAGCTTCGGCTTGTCGAGATTCGCGCCCGACGCCGCATCGGCTTCGGCATCGACGATGCCGAGCTTGCGGGTGAATCGGCATTCGGGATAGTTCGAGCAGCCGATGAAGGCGCCGAACTTGCCGAGCTTCAGGCCGAGCCGGCCATTGCCGCAGGACGGGCACTCGCGCGGGCTCTTGCCGCCGTTGTCGTTGGCCGGGAAGAAGTGCGGCCCCAGCTCGTCGTCCAGCTTGTCGAGCACCTCGCTCACGCGAAGTTCCTTGGTCTCGCCGACAGCGGCAGAGAACTCCCTCCAGAACTGGCGAAGCACCTGCCGCCAATCGATCCTGCCGTCGGAAATCTCGTCGAGCTCTTCCTCGAGATGGGCCGTGAAGTTGTATTCGACGTAACGCGGAAAATAGGTCTGCAGGAACGCGGTCACGATACGGCCGCGGTCCTCCGGCACGAAGCGCTTGCGGTCCAGCCGCACGTAGTTGCGCCGCTGCAGAACGTCGATGATGCTGGCATAGGTCGACGGCCGGCCGATGCCCAGCTCCTCGAGTTTCTTCACGAGGCTCGCCTCGGAATAGCGCGGCGGCGGTTCGGTGAAGTGCTGCTCCGGGATGACTTCGCGGCGCTCCAGTGGCTCGTTCTCGGCCACGTCCGGCAGGATCGTATTGCCGTCCTCGTCCTCCGCCTTGTCGTCCCGGCCTTCGTCGTAGAGCGTGAGGAAGCCGTTGAACCGCACGACAGAGCCGGTGGCGCGCAGAGCGACCGTCTTGTCGCCGCTCGCGATATCGATCGTCACCTGATCGAGCACCGCGCTTTCCATCTGGCTCGCAACCGTGCGTTTCCAGATCAGCTCGTAAAGGCCAAGCTGGTCCTTGTCCAAATATCGGGCCACGTCGCGCGGCGTGCGGAAGAGATCGGTCGGCCGGATCGCCTCGTGCGCTTCCTGGGCGTTCTTGGCCTTCGACGAGTAAAGACGCGGCTTCTCCGGAAGATAGTCACGGCCGTACCGGCTCTCGATCAGCCGGCGCGTCTGGCCGATCGCCTCGGGCGCGAGCTGCACGCCATCGGTCCGCATGTAAGTGATGAGGCCGACCGTCTCGCCGCCGATATCCACGCCCTCGTAGAGGCGCTGGGCGATGCGCATGGTGGTCGCGGCGCCCAAACCCAGCTTGCGCGAAGCTTCCTGCTGGAGGGTGGACGTGATGAACGGCGGCGGCGGATTGCGGCGCACCTGCCGACGCTCGATCGACGAGACGGCGAAGGCTCGCCGCTCGATCTCGCGCTTCGCCGCCTCGGCACGCTCGGCCGTGTCGAGGTCGAACTTGTCGAGCTTGCGACCGTCGAGATGGGTGAGACGGGCCTTCAGCGTCTGCTTCTTGGCCGTGCCGAAGATCGCGTCGACCGTCCAGTATTCGCGACTCTTGAAGACCTCGATCTCGGCCTCGCGTTCGCAGATCAGGCGCAGCGCCACCGATTGCACGCGGCCGGCCGAACGGCTGCCCGGCAGCTTGCGCCACAGCACAGGAGACAATGTGAAGCCCACGAGGTAGTCGAGAGCGCGACGGGCGAGGTAGGCGTCGATCAGCGGTTGGTCGAGGTCGCGCGGGTGGGCAACGGCATCGAGCACGGACTGCTTGGTGATGGCGTTGAAGGTGACGCGTTTGACGTCGACCCCCTGCAAGACCTTCTTGCGCCCGAGCACGTCTTTGACATGCCAGGAGATCGCCTCGCCCTCGCGATCGGGGTCGGTCGCCAAGTAGAGCTTGCCGCCCTTCGACACCGCCTTGGCAATCGCGTCGAGGCGCTTCTGGGACGATCCGTCGACCTCCCAGTCCATCGCGAAGTCTTCGTCTGGCCGGACCGAACCGTCCTTCGGCGGCAGATCACGGACATGACCATAGGACGCCAGCACGGTGTAGCCGGGGCCGAGATATTTCCCGATGGTCTTGGCCTTGGCAGGCGACTCGACGACCAGCACATCCATCGCCGATATAGCTCCAGTAAAACATTAATAACCGGAGCTAGATCGCTGACTTAAATCAGAGATACGCGGTTACCCCGGTGCCTTTCCAAGCGGCCTTCCAGCTCGAGGGCCAGCAGGATCTCCGCCACGGTGGCGGCGGACACTTGGCATCGGCGTACCAGTTCGTCAACCGGAGTGGGTACGGCGCCCAACGCCTCGACCACTTTTGCAGTGTCAGTGCTTATATCATTTTGTGTTGGTTTCCCAAGGAATTGGGTGGCGGGCTGCGACCGACCGAACACACTTGTAATATCGTTGACGTCCCGCACCAGAATAGCCCCCTCGCGTATAAGGGTGTTGGAGCCTTCATAGCGCGGATCGAGTGGCGAGCCGGGAACGACAAAGACCTCGCGACCCTGCTCGGCTGCTCGCTGCGCCGTAATCAGGGACCCCGATCTGGCGGCCGCTTCGATCAAGACAACGCCCACGGAAAGGCCGCTGACAATACGGTTGCGGCGGGGGAAGGCTCGGGCGACCGGCGGCGTCCCCAAAGGAGCTTCGCTCAAGAGCAAGCCCTGACGCGCGATCGCCTCCTGCAGGCGGGCATTCTGCGGCGGATAGACCTGATCCACGCCACCGGCCACGACCGCGATCGTCCCGGTCGCCAACGCGGCTTCGTGCGCCGCCGTATCGATGCCCCGGGCAAGGCCCGAGGCGATCGCGAATCCAGCCTGGCCCAAGCCAGCGGCGAGGTCGCCGGCGAACCGTCGCCCCGCAATCGAGGCGTCGCGGGCGCCGACAATGGCCAAGGTGCGTTGCCCGAGAAGATCGATATTGCCGATGGCCGAAAGGACCGGCGGGGCATCAGGCAGCGTGGCAAGCGCAACCGGGTAGGCGGAATCACCGAAGACCAGAAACTGGCCGCCGAGGGCTGCCAATGCCTGCTCTTCGCGCATGATCGCCGCTTCCGGGAGAGCACGGAGCTCGCGGCACGCGGCGTGTGCCGAACCGAAATGGGCCAACGCTTCGTGGAAAGCGACAGGACCAATGCGCGATGTTCGCGCCAGCCGCAGACGTGCCCGGCGTTCGGCGGGATCGAGTGCCGTACCAGGAGAGCCATCGAACATGGCGCGAACCTAGTGCGATAGAAACGTAAAGTAAATCAATCGAAAGTTGTATCAGGCCGACACCATCCGTCGGCAAAGCAAGGCCCCGATCGTGCCCAGAATCCCGAGCGCGGCGCCCAAAGGACCGAAACCCTCGAAGCCGACAGTGCCGATCATGGCGGCTCCGAGGCCGGCCGCGCAAATCCAGCCGACACTCGCCGATGTTCCATTCAATCCGAGCACGGTGCCACGCACCTCGTCCGGCACCGAAGCAAGCGAGGCCATGTAGGACGGACGCCCCAGCGCGTTCAGCATGACATAGACGAAGCCCAGGGCCACGGAGATCGATGGAGCGGGATGCCACATGAAAAGGCCCAGCGCCGCGAGTCCCGACAGAGCCATCGTGATGGCGAAGGTCCGCAGCCGATCGCGCAGCCGGTCGGCGAGCTGGCCACCCAGGATGGTCCCGAGCACATTGCCGAGCGCGAACACGGCGAGCGGGATGGCGGTCTCCGCCAGTGAAAGCCGATAGATCGCCTGCAGGAAAGTGGCGAAGTAGACGGCGGCCAAGCCGTAGCATATGCGTTCGGCAATGCCGGTGCCGAGCAATGCGAGCACGCGCGGCGAGAGCGCGCTTCGCAAGGCCGGCCGCCGTTCTCGCACTCCCGCGAGTCGCTTGCCGGGACGGACGGTGAGGAGCAAGGCAAAGGTCGCAACAAGCGCGAGGCCGCCTACGCAGACGTTCCAGCCGCGCCAACCGATCGCCGATCCGATCCAGGCGGCGAGCGGCACGCCGACCACCAGCGTGAGCGACTGGCCGCTCATCACCCAGCCGAGCGCGCGTCCGCGCTGGCGGTCCTCGACGCGCGACGAGACCTCGGTGAACACCACGCCGGTGAAGGCGCCAGCGCAGCCGCCCCCGGCGCTTGCCCAGACCGCGACCCAGAAAAAGCTTCCGGCGCTGGCCTGGCCGCACATGGCGAAGGCGAGCGCCAGCAGCGCAGCGATCAGCAGGGCCCGCCGTCCGATCAGGTCCGACAGGTAGCCGGCCGCCGCCGAAGTGACGCCCCAGGCCGTTGCCGTCATCGACACGAGATTGGCGACGAGCGGCATACTGACGTCGAGATCGTTCGCCATCTCGAGCAGGAACGGCGCGCGCGTCGTGCCGCTGGAGGTGGCAGCAAAGGAACCAAGGCAGGCAGCGCCGATCAGGGCCCAGGGCAGCGCATGGGAAGCAGAGCGGGTGATCATGGCGCCGAGCCGCGCGACCCTATCGGCCGCATCGAGACCGGGCAATTGCCGAAGGATGGTCGGCTTCGCTATGCGGCCGGACTGGCGTCCGCTTTGCGCTGGCCGATCTTGGGCTCGCTGCCGTCGAGCAGACGGCCAATGTTCGCGTGATGGCGGGCCCATACCAGCGGCACGAGGGCTGTCACCGCCGCCGCGACAGGCCAGTCGACGATGAACCAGGCAGCGATAGCCCCGGCCGCGATGCTGCCCAGCGTCGCGAGCGACGAATAACGAAACAGAGCGGCCAAGAGCAGCCAGGCCGCACAGGTGATGGCGCCGACCGGCCAGCTCAATCCCCACATGACGCCGATCGCGGTGGCCATCCCTTTGCCGCCCTTGAACGACAGCCATACGGGGAACATGTGGCCCAGCACGGCGCCGATCGCCGCCGAGATGGCGGTGAGCGGCCCGAGAGCACCGAAGATCAGGACCGCCAGCAGGCCCTTCAGCGCATCAAGCAGCAAAGTAGCCGCGGCCAGGCCTTTGTGACCCGTGCGCAGCACGTTGGTGGCGCCGATATTGCCGGACCCGATCGAGCGAATGTCGCCCAGTCCGGCTGCTTTCGTCAGCAGCAGGCCGAACGGGATCGAGCCCAACAGGTAGCCGACGATGAACGGCAGGACGACGAGGAAGCCGTACCACTGCATGGGGCGATCAGGGGCTCAGCACCTTGCAGTTGGTCGAGTCGACGTAGGTCGAGGTGGGCGGCCCGATTAGCTCGGTCGAAATCTGCTCGCCTGGCGCGATCGCCACGGGTCCGAAATAGGCATCGCCCACCGAGCGGCCGGCATTGCGGAAGGTGCATTGGATTTGCGTGTTGACGGTGTTCGGCGTGTTCGACGTGACCGAGATCGAGACCTGCCAGTAGCGCGACGGTCCGTAGGTCAGGTTGCTGGCGGCGAGCGTTACCAGGGGCATCGGCTGGGAGAAATGCGGAAGCGGTCGCGGCCCGGTGCGGCGGACCTGCGGTTGCGGCTTGGGCAGCGTGCTGTCCGCCGGTCCGTAGCTCGATGTCGGATTGTTGGGATCGAAAGCTCGGTCCGGATCATAGCCCGAGGGGGAAGGTGCGCTCTGGCTCGGCGCGCTGCCATCCAGCGTCGCGACGCCTCCGCCGGGTGTCGTCAAAGGCGGCGGCGTGAGCGGTGCCGAGCTATACGAATCATTGCTCGATGGGGGCGGCGCGCGTGACGGTACGGGTTGCGGCGGCAGCGGCGTGGGAGAGGGCGACGGCCGGTTGGTGGCCTGCGGTGCTGGCTGTGGTGCAGGTGTCGGCATGCCGCCGACATTGTTCTGTACCTTGTCGTAGCAGGCCAGCCGCTGCTGGGTGTCGGTGATCTCCGAACA
>DATEID010000280.1:0-7748 GCA_035279245.1 Reyranella sp. | reverse complement strand
GTTCCGGCGTTCGACCGGCGCCTCGGCTGGTCGCATATGGCGCCGGCGATAGCCATAGCCGGCGACGCTCTGGTCGTGCTGGGCTGGTACGCGATCTATCTGGTGTTTCGAGAGAACAGCTTCACATCGGCCACGATCGAGATCGCCGACGATCAACGAGTGGTGTCGACCGGACCCTACGCCTATGTCCGCCATCCGATGTATGCGGGATCGCTCGTGATGCTGCTCGGCATTCCGATCGCGCTCGGCTCCTGGTGGGGTCTGATCGCACTCGGAGTCATTGCAGCGGCCTTGCTTTGGCGCATCCTCGACGAGGAGCGATTTCTCACCCGACATCTCGCCGGCTACGGCGCGTACAAAGAAAAGGTGCGGTATCGCCTGATACCGCACCTTTGGTAATCCGATTTCCGGCGTTCAGCGCAGGATGCTCTGCAGCTTCATGGCGACACCCATGTCGCCCTCGATCTTGAGCTTGCCGGTCATGAACGCGCTCATGCCGTCGAGCTTGCCGCCGATCAGGTCGGCGAAGTCGCTGAAGTCCATCTTGATGGTGCAGTCGGCGGCCTTGTCGTCGTTGCTGACAGCCGGCGGGTTGGCGTTGCCGTCGATATAGACGACGCCTTGGTCGGTCGCGAATTTCACGGTATTGCCGAAGGACGACTTCTTCGCCGCGCCTTCCTTCATTTTCGCGGTGATTTCCTGCAAGGTCATGGCGAGTTCCTCCTGTCGGCCAATCGTGTGGGGGCTTACTTGACCTTTACGTAAACGTCAACTACAGCCCGGTAAACGGCTGTTCAGGTCGTGTGGAGGAAGCATGTCGTATCGCTCGGTGTTCGCGCCGGGACTGTTCAGGGACCAGACGGTGGTCGTGACAGGCGGCGGCAGCGGCATCGGCCGCTGCACGGCGCACGAGCTGGCGTCTCTCGGCGCGCACGTCGTCATCACCGGCCGCAAGATCGACAAGCTCGAGAAGGTGAAGGCCGAGATCGCGGCAAGCGGTGGACGTTGCGAGGTCCATGCCTTCGACATCCGCGAGGAGACGCAGGTCAAGGATGCAGTCGCGAAGATCGTCGCCGGCAACGGTCGCATCGACGGGCTGTTCAACAATGCCGGCGGCCAGTTCCCCGCTCCCGCCGCCGAGCTCAGCGCCAAGGGTTTCGACGTCGTCGTGCGCAACAACCTCACCGGCGGCTTCCTCGTGAGCCGCGAGGTCTATACGCAGTCGATGCGCCGGCACGGCGGCTCGATCGTCAACATGACGGCCGACTACCGCAACGGCTTTCCCAACATGGTGCATACGGGCGCGGCCCGGGCCGGCATGGCGAACCTCACGATGACCCTGGCCTACGAATGGGCGGTCTCGGGCGTGCGGGTGAATTCCGTCGCGCCGGGCTGGATCGCCTCCTCCGGCATGGACACCTATACCGGCGAATTCAAGGAGCAGATCCCCAAGCTCAAGGGCCATTGCCCGTTGGGGCGTCTCGGCACCGAAAGCGAGGTTTCGGCGGCCGTCTGCTTTCTGTTGAGCAAGGCTGCGGCCTATATCACCGGCACCGAGATCCGCATCGACGGCGGCGTACCGCTTGCCAACCGGTCGGTCGACCTGCCGGCAACCGATCGATCGCAGCCCTTCAACGGCTTTCACCTCGCGGTGACGCCCAAGGTCCTGGGCGGCTGAGCCATGCCGATCATCGAGAGCCAGATCGACCGCGACAGTGTCGAGTTCAGGAACAACCGCGAGCGCATGCTGGCGGCCATCCAGGAATTCCGCGACGCCGAGGCGAGCGTGCAGGCGATGGCCGAAAAGTCGCGCGAGCGCTTCCGCAAACGCAAGCAGCTCATGCCGCGCGAGCGCATCGCCCTGCTGCTCGACCGCGGCGCGCCGTTCCTCGAGCTGATGCCGCTCGCCGGCTACCGCATGCACGACGACAAGGACGGATCGAGCGCGGGCGGCGGTTCGGTGGCCGGTATCGGCTATGTCGAGGGCGTGCGCTGCGTCGTCAGCGCCTCGAACTCGGCCATCAAGGGCGGCACGGTGGCCCCGTCCGGCCAGCGCAAGGGCCAGCGTGTGCAGCAGATCGTGCTCGAGAACAAGCTGCCGGTCGTGAACCTGGTCGAGTCGGGCGGCGCCAACCTCCTCTACCAGGCCGAGATCTTCGTGCCGGGCGGCCGCGGCTTCGCCAACCAGGCGCGCATGTCCGCGCGCGGCATTCCGCAGGTGACGATCGTGCACGGCTCCTCGACCGCCGGCGGCGCCTACCTGCCCGGCCTCTCGGACTACGTCATCATGGTGCGCAACCAGGCCAAGGTCTTCCTGGCCGGGCCGCCGCTCCTGAAGGCCGCGACCGGCGAGATCGCGACCGACGAGGAGCTGGGCGGCGCGGAGATGCACGCCACGGTCTCGGGCGTCGCCGAATGGATGGCCGAGGACGATGCCGACGGCATCCGCATGGCCCGCGAGGTGATCGCCAGGTGGCACTGGAACGACAAGCTGCCGCCGCGACCAGAGAGGGCGTTCAAGGAGCCGCTGTACGACACCGACGAGCTTTGCGGGATCGTGCCGCCGTCGCACAAGGATCCCTATGACGTCCGCGAGGTGATCGCGCGCCTGGTCGACGGCTCCGAGTTCCTCGAGTTCAAGGGTCTGTTCGACCAGCAGACCATCTGTGGCTGGGCGGAGATCGAGGGCGAGCCGGTGGGCCTGATCGGCAACAACGGGCCGATCACCACCAAGGGCTCGGTCAAGGCCGCCCAGTTCATCCAGCTCTGCTGCCAGCAAGGCACGCCGATCGTCTATCTGCAGAATACGACCGGTTACATGGTAGGCACCGAGGCCGAGCGCGGCGGCATCGTGAAGCACGGCTCGAAGATGATCCAGGCGGTGGCCAACGCGACGGTGCCGCAGATCACCATCGTGATTGGCGGCAGCTTCGGCGCCGGCAACTACGGCATGTGCGGCCGCGCTTACGATCCGCGCTTCATCTTTGCCTGGCCCAACAGCCGGGTCGCCGTCATGGGCGGCGAGCAGGCGGCCGGCGTGATGAAGACGGTCACCGAGCAGAAGTTCCGGCGCGAGGGCAAGGATCCGCCGCGCGAGCAGATCGACAAGATGTTCAAGGGCATCGTCGACCAGTTCGAGCGCGAGTCGACGGCGCTCTATGCGACGGCCCATCTCTGGGACGACGGCATCATCGATCCGCGCGATACGCGCCGCGTGCTGGCCTTCAGCCTGTCCATCGCCCGCGAATCGATCGTGCGGCCGCTCAATCCCATCACCTTCGGCGTCGCGAGGATGTAGCGATGAAGTTCACGCCCGAGCACGAGGCGCTGCGCCAGACCTGGAAGACCCTGATCGACCGCGAGATCAATCCTCGCGTCGATCAATGGGAGAAGGAAGGCCAGTTTCCGGCCCACGAGCTCTTCAAGAAGATGGGCGATGCCGGCCTGCTGGGCGTCGACAAGCCGGTCGAGTACGGCGGCGCCGGTCTCGACTTTTCCTATGCGATGATCTGCTCGGAATCACTGGGCCTGGTGAATGGTGGCTCGGTTCCGATGGCGACCGGCGTCCAGATCTCGATGGCAACCCCCGCTCTCGCCCGCTACGGCAGCGACGAATTGCGACGCGAGTTCCTCGCCCCGTCGATCGCCGGCGACTATGTCGCCTGCCTCGGCGTCTCGGAGACAGGCGCCGGGTCGGACGTCGCCTCGATCAAGACCACGGCGCGCCGCGTCGGCGGCGACTGGGTGATCAATGGCGGCAAGATGTGGACGACGAACGGCGCCCAGGCCGACTGGATGTGCCTGTTGGCCAATACCGGCGATGGCCCGGTCCACAAGAACAAGTCCCTGATCGTGGTGCCGATGAAGACCAAGGGCATCTCGATCGTGAAGAAGCTCAACAAGCTCGGCATGCGTGCCTCCGACACCGTGCAGACCTTCTTCGACGAGGTGAAGGTGCCCGTGCGCCATACGATCGGCCAACCGGGCTCGGGCTTCATCTACCAGATGCAGCAGTTCCAGGAGGAAAGGCTGTGGGCCGGCGCCGGCACGTTGATGGGCTGCGAGCGCATCATCGACGCCACCGTCGACTATACGCGCGAGCGCAAGGTGTTCGGCCGGCCGTTGCTCGACAACCAGGTGGTCCATTTTCGACTGGCCGAGCTCAAGAGCGAGGTCGAGGCACTGCGGTCGCTGGTCTATCGCGCCTGCGAGGACTATCTCGCCGGCAAGGACGTCACGATGCTCGCCTCGATGGCCAAGCTGAAGGCCGGCCGCCTGCGCCGCGAGGTGTCCGACGCCTGCCTGCAATACTGGGGCGGCGCCGGCTACCTCTGGGACAGCCCGGTGGCACGCAGCTACCGCGACGGCCGGCTCGGTTCGATCGGCGGCGGCGCCGACGAGGTGATGCTGCAGATCATCGCCAAGCTGATGGGCACCATGCCGCGATTGGGCAACCGGTGATGGAGTCCATCGTCGCCAACCGACCGGTGTCATCCCGAGCGCAGCGAGGGATCTTTGATCGGCATCGCGAAAGATCCCTCACTTCGTTCGGGATGACACGGACTTTGAGTAACGCGACCGAGCGTGAGCAGGAGGTGTAGATGCAGTTCACGCAGGAACACGAGGAGATCCGCCGTACGCTGCGGGCGATCATCGACCGGGACATCAATCCGCATGTCGATCAATGGGAAGAGGACGGCATTTTCCCCGCCCATCAGGTCTTCAAGAAGCTGGGCGATGCCGGCCTGCTCGGCATCAACAAGCCGGTCGAATACGGCGGCATGGGCCTCGACTATTCCTATGCCATGGCGATGGCCGAGGAGCTGGGCCAGATCCACTGTGGCTCCGTCCCGATGGCGATCGGCGTGCAGACCGACATGGCGACTCCTGCCCTCGCCCGTTACGGCAGCGACGAATTGCGACGCGAGTTCCTCGCACCGTCGATTGCCGGCGACTATGTCGCCTGCCTTGGCGTTTCCGAAGTGGGCGCGGGATCCGACGTCGCGTCGCTCAAGACGACCGCGCGCAAGGTCGGCGGCGACTGGGTGATCAACGGCGGCAAGATGTGGACCACGAACGGCACCCAGGCCGACTGGATGTGCCTGCTCGCCAATACCGGCGAAGGGCCGGTGCACAAGAACAAGTCGCTGATCTGCCTGCCGATGAAGACCAAGGGCGTGCAGGTCGTGAAGAAGCTCGACAAGCTCGGCATGCGAAGCTCCGACACCGCGCAGATCTTCTTCGACGACGTGAAGGTGCCGGTGCGCCACACGATCGGCCAGGAAGGCATGGGCTTCGTCTACCAGATGCAGCAGTTCCAGGAGGAGCGGCTGTGGGGTGCGATCAGCGCCGTCGTCGGCATGGAGCGGCTGATCGACGAGACGGTGGAGTATACCCGCGAGCGCAAGGTGTTCGGCCGGCCGCTGCTCGACAACCAGGTCATCCATTTCAAGCTCGCCGAGCTGCGCACCGAGGTCGAGCTGGTACGTTCGCTCTGCTGGCGTGCCTGCGAGGAGTATCTCGACGGCAAGGACGTGACGATGCTCGCCTCCATGGCCAAGCTGAAGGCCGGCCGCATGATGCGCCTCGTCACCGACGGCTGCCTGCAATACTGGGGCGGCGCCGGCTACCTCTGGGAGTCACCGACCGCCCGCGCTTTCCGCGACTCGCGGCTCGCCTCGATCGGCGGCGGTGCCGACGAGGTCATGCTGCAGATCATCTCCAAGATGATGGGCACCCTGCCGCGACTGGAGAATCGTTGATGGCCGAACTCGCTTCCCAATACGAAACGCTGCTGCTGCGCCGCGACCGGGCACGCCTCCATGTCACGCTGAACCGGCCGCAGGTAAAGAACGCCCTCAACCCCACCCTGATCGGCGAATTATGCTCGGTGTTCCAGAACCTGCGCGACCGCCAGGACATCAAGGCTGTGATCCTGCGTGGTGCCGGCGGCACCTTTTGCGCCGGAGCCGACCTCAAGAACATGGAGCAGAGCTTCAACGAGAAGCCGCGGCCTGGCGAGAGGGATCCGATCGCGCTCAACAACCGAGAATACGGCACCTTTCTCGAGATGGTGAACAGCACGCCGCAGGTCGTCGTCGCCGCGGTCGAAGGCTACGCTATCGCCGGTGGCTTCGGCCTGCTTTGCGTGTCGGACGTGGCGATCTGCACCGAGGACGCGGGCTTCGCCATGAGCGAGACTGCCATCGGAATCGTGCCGGCCCAGATCGCGCCCTTTGTCGCCGCCCGCATCGGCGTGCCGCAGACGCGCCATCTCGCCCTCACGGCGGCGCGATTCAAGGGACCGGAAGCCTATCGCCTGGGTATCGTGCATCACCTCGTGAAGGACAACGCCGCGCTCGATGCCAAGCTCGAGGAGGTGCTGAGGCAGATCGACCGCTGCGCGCCCTTCGCAAACGCCGCCACCAAGGCGGTGGTGATGAAGGTCGGCGCCGAACCGCTGTCGGCCGTGCTCGATTTCGCCGCCGACAAGTTCGCCGAGGCGCGGCGCAGCCCCGAGGCAGCCGAGGGACTGCGCGCCTTTGCCGAGAAACGGCCGCCCAAATGGGCGTTCGAATGAGCTCGTTCGGCAAGATCCTGGTCGCCAATCGCGGCGAGATCGCCTGGCGTGTCATGCGCACCGCCAAGGCAATGGGCTATCGCACTGTCGCCGTGTACTCGGATGCCGACAAGGACGCGCCGCATGTGGCCTTTGCCGACGAGGCCGTCCGGATCGGGCTGCCGCCCGTCGCCGAGAGCTACCTCAACATCGATCGCATTCTCGACGCGGCTCGCAGCTCCGGCGCCGATGCGATCCATCCCGGCTACGGGTTCCTTTCGGAAAACGAGACGTTCGCGGCGGCTAGCGCCAAGGCGGGCCTCGTGTTCATCGGTCCGCCAGCAGCAGCAATCGCTGCCATGGGCAACAAGGCCGCCGCCAAGCGGCGCATGATCGAAGCCGGCGTTCCGTGCGTGCCGGGCTACCAGGGCAAGGACCAGAGCGATGCCGTCCTTGAGCAGGAGGCGTGCAAGATCGGCCTGCCGGTCATGGTCAAGGCGGCGGCCGGCGGCGGCGGGCGCGGCATGCGGCTGGTGGAGCACGACGTCGACCTGGTCGAGGCCATTCGGGCGGCGCGGGCGGAAGCCGAAAGCGGCTTTGGATCGGGCGAGTTGATCCTGGAGAAGGCCGTCGTCGATGCGCGCCATGTCGAGATCCAGATTTTCGCTGACAACCACGGCAACGTGATCCATCTCGGCGAGCGTGACTGCTCCGTACAACGGCGCCACCAAAAGGTGATCGAGGAAGCACCGTCGCCCGCCGTCGATGCCGACCTGCGCCGCGGGATAGGCGCCGCGGCGGTCGCTGCCGCCAAGGCCATCGGCTACCGCGGCGCAGGCACAGTCGAGTTCCTGCTGGGTGGCGACGGCGCCTTCTACTTCCTGGAGATGAACACTCGGCTGCAGGTCGAGCATCCTGTGACGGAGGCCATCACCGGTCTCGACCTCGTCGAATGGCAGCTCCGTATCGCGCGTGGCGAGCCCTTGCCACTGACACAGGAGCAGGTGCGGCTGGATGGCCACGCCATCGAGGTACGGCTCTATGCCGAGGATCCCTACTCGGGCTTTTTGCCCCAGACCGGCCGCGTCGCGGTCTGGCGGCCGGCAACAGGCCCTGGCGTGAGGATCGACCACGGCATGGCGGACGGGCTCGCCATCTCGCCCTTCTACGATCCGATGATCGCCAAGGT
>DATEID010000279.1:0-3381 GCA_035279245.1 Reyranella sp. | reverse complement strand
GCGTCGCGTGAAGGACACGTTCGGCGTTCCGACCTACGCCTATCAGGTGAGCGGCGAGTACGCGATGCTGAAGGGCGCGGCCGAGCGCGGCTGGCTCGACTGGGACAAGGTGCTGATCGAGACGCTCACCGGCTTCAAGCGCGCCGGCTGCGACGGCATCCTGACCTACGGCGCGATCGACGCGGCCAGGCTCCTCGAGTCACGGTGATCTCGCGCAAATGATCGAGCGACCGTCGGCACGCCTGGTCCTGCTCGATCCGCAGGACCGCCTGTTCCTGTTCAAGGTGCACAATCCTGCGGTGTACGATCCGGCGGATCCGTTCCATGACCCGTTCTGGGTGATGATCGGCGGCTTGCTCGATCCCGGCGAGGACTATGTCGACGCCGCCGTGCGCGAAGCGCGCGAGGAGACCGGTCTCGTTGTCGACGGCGATGTGCGCTGGGTGTGGTCGCGCGAGCGGATCATGCAATGGCGCGAGCGCACGGTGCTGCATCGCGAGCGGTTCTTCCTGGGGCGTGTGGAGACGACGGCGGTCGACACCTCGGGACTCGACGAGCGCGAAAAGAGCTGGACGCTGGGCCACCGATGGTGGCCTCTGGATGAGATCGCCGTCTCGTCCGAGCGCTTCGAGCCCAAGGCGCTCGGGCGCTACCTGAAGGATCTGCTACGGGACGGGCCGCCGACCGATCCGATCGTCATCCAGTAGCCGCCCTCACGCCGGCGCACCGGCTCCGAACAGCTTGCCCAAATCGGCGACGTTCGCCATGTCGCGCATCCAGGCGAATGAACCCTGCTCTTTCATGGCCCGTCCGGCTTGCACAAAGGCCGCGAGGGCAAGACGGGAAAGCGCGCCGCCGACGCTGATCCGCTTGGCCCCAGCCTCGGCCAAGTCGGCCGCCGTGATGTCCGGATCGAGCCATCCGGTGACGATGTTGAACGGCCGCTTCACGGCGCCGACCACCTGTCGCACCTCCGCGAGGTTCCGCAATCCCGGCGCATAGAGCACGTCGGCGCCGGCTTCCTGGTAGGCCTGCAGGCGGCGGATCGTGTCGGCCATGTCGTTGCGGCCACGGATCAGGTTCTCGGCGCGCGCCGTCACCATGAAGGGCACCGGCAGCGTGCGCGCCACCTTCACCGCTGCCTTCACGCGCGCGACCGATAGGTCGAAGTCGTAGATCGCATTCTTGCGATCGCCGGTGAAATCCTCGATCGATCCGCCGACCGCGCCTGCTTCCGCCGCCAACCGGATCGAGACGGCCGCGTCCTCGGGGACATGGGCAAAGCCGTTCTCGAGATCGACATTGACGGGCAGATCAGTCGCCTCCGCGATGATCCGGCAATTGGCGATGACCTCGTCGCGAGTCACGCTGCTGTCGACACGGCCAAGGCCGTTGGCCACGCCGAGGCTGGTCGTCGCCAGCGCCTCGAAGCCCAGCGCCGCCAACATCCTGGCCGTGCCCGCATCCCAAGGGTTGGGGATGATGAAAGCTCCAGGCCGCTCATGCAGAGCGCGGAACATCGATGCCTTCTCGGCCTGGCTGCGCATCGCTCTCTCCATATGGTCGTGGTCGAACCAAGATCGATCTATAGCTTCATCGAGCGCCGAGATCACCGATCTGGTGCGGCGCGGAGTCGTCTCGCTCGACGCCGCAGGGCTATCGCATATGATCTAATTTCGTCATCCCGAGCGGAGCGCAGCGAAGCCGAGGGACGTATTTCGTCGACACTTTGTCCCACGATGGCGGAGCAAAAGAGGTCCCTCGACTTCGTTCCCTTCAACTTCGCTCAGGGCAGGCGCTACGCTCACTCCGCTCGGGATGACGGAGATTTTTTGCCCAAATGCAATTGCCCTCCTCGCATTCGTAGTCCCCGCCATGACGGCCGCCATCCCGATCACCGCTCTCCATCGCCGCCAGGGTTATCTCAGCCCGGCCGCCAAGCTGCTGTTGTCTCTCCTGACGGCGAGGCCTCCGGTCAGGAACCGAAGAAGTCTGCAATAGCGAGGTCGCTCCAGGGTTGTCGGTGACCGATGCCGTGGAAGCCGACATGGCCGCCGCGATCGGTCAGCACCGGCCGGAGCGCGCCGTTGCCCGACCAGTCGTAATGGCTGTAGAGCCGGCCCGGTATCCAGGGATCGTCCAGCGAGGCGAGCACGAGCGTGGGCACGCGGACGCCCGGCATGAACCGCACAGGCTTGCAGCGCTCGTAATAATCCTCCGCACCGGCGAAGCCGTGGCGTGGCGCGATGAAGCCTTCGTCATAGTGCCAGATCGTCCCAGCGCCGAGGATGGTGGCGCGTTCATCCGGCGAGAGCACGGCCCCCTCGCCCGTCGCCTCGCGCTTCATCTCGCCGAGAATGTAGCGGTGGTAAAGCCTGTTTCGCCGCCGCATCATGTTCCGGCACGTTGCCGACAAGTCGATCGGTGCCGAGACGCTCGCCGCCGCGACGAGCGGGGCCGCGGCTCCCTCCTCGCCGAGATACTTCAGCAACATGGCGCCGCCCAGCGAATAGCCGATCGCCGCCACGCCGTGCCGGATCAGCGCGGCCGGCAGGAGCGACAGCAGCTCGCGAAAGTCCTCACTGCGGCCGGCATAGTAGTGGCCACGACATAGGGCGCGTGACGGGCCGGCGCCGCGAAGGTTGAGGCGCAGGACCGGATGGCCGCGCTCCAGCAGAAGGCGCGCCTGGCTCACCATGTACCGGCTCTGTTCGGAACCGGTCAGGCCGTGGATCAAGAGGACCAGCGGTCGGCCGGTACGCGGCACCGGCGGCTGGTCGAGCTGGGCAAGCAGCGTATCGCCGTCCTTCAGGCGAAAGGATAACCTCTCGCTGCGGCAGGATGCCGGCAAGGATGGCGAAGGCCGCAATCTGGCGGCCAATGTCTGCAAATCGGCGCCCCACCAGGGAAAGCGCGCTCGAAAAGGCGGTTGCTCGGCACTCACGCCGCGATGCTATCAACCCGCTCGAGGAATTTCTCCAACGCAAGGTCGCACCAGGGCCGATTGCTGGCGTCGCCGTGGAAGCCGACATGACCGCCGGTCGGCGTGAGCACGGGCAGGAGGGAGGGATTGTCCTCCCATTTGACCCCATCGTAATGGGCGATCGGAATCCATGGATCGTCGCGGGCCGCCAGCACCATCGTTGGGACGCGGATTTCCGGCATGTAACTCAAGGGCGCGCAGAGTTCGTAGTAGTCCTCGCCGCCGCGGTAGCCGTAGCGTGGCGCGATGAACTTGTCGTCGTACTCCTGGACCGTGCGCGCGTTGCGCACCACCTCGCGCTCCTCGAGGGACAGCCGCGCGCCCTCGCCCAGCGTCTCGGCTTTCACGCCGTTCAGGATGTAAGCGTGATAAAGCCGATTGCGCGGCCGCATCATGTG
>DATEID010000278.1:0-22302 GCA_035279245.1 Reyranella sp. | reverse complement strand
CTTCGTCGGCCGCGCCGACGATGTGTTCAAGTCCTCCGACTATCGCATCAGCCCGTTCGAGCTGGAGAGCGTGCTGATCGAGCACGAGGCCGTGGCCGAGGCGGCGATCGTGCCGTCCCCCGATGAGATCCGTCTGAGCGTCCCCAAGGCCTTCGTGCTGCTCGCCGGTTCGACGCCGCCGACACGCGACACCGCCGCCTCGATCCTGAAGTACTGCAACACGCGGCTCGCCCCCTTCAAGCGCATCCGGCGACTGGAGTTCGTGACCGAGTTGCCGAAAACTATCTCCGGCAAGATCCGCCGCACGCAGCTGCGCAAGGTCGAATACGAGGGCGCCGCCCCGGAGGTCACTCGCGGCGTGGAATTCCACGAGAAGGACGTGTTGGGGAGCTGACAGCTCGGCACGTCCCAACAACCGTGTCATCCCGAACGGCAGTGAGGGATCTTTCGCAGCGCCGATTGTAAAGATCCCTCGCATTCGCTCGGGATGACACCGGTTTTGTTTCCGCATGACTTCGAGCTCATGCGCTCGCTATGGTATCGCGCATGAACGAAGCCCAGCTCGACGTTTCCGGTCTCGCTTTCGCCTATGACGGCGCTCTCGCGGTGCGCAATGTCTCGTTGACCGTGAATCCGGGCGAGATCGTCGCGCTGCTGGGCGCCAACGGCGCGGGGAAGTCCACCACCGTGCGCATGATCGCCGGCGTGCTGCGGCCGCAGAAGGGCGAAATCCGCTTCGGCGGCCAGCCGTTGGCCGGCGCGCCCAGCCATCACGTCGTGCGGCGCGGCATCACGCTGGTGCCCGAAGGCCGGCTGGTTTTCCCGCAGATGACGGTCATGGAAAATCTGCAGCTCGGCGCGCACGTGAAGCAACGCGGCGAGATCGCTGGCCTAGTCGACAAGGCCTTTAGCCTGTTTCCCCGGCTCGGCGAACGACGCAGCCAGCTCGCCGGCTCGATGAGCGGCGGCGAGCAGCAGATGCTCGCCATCGCCCGCGGCCTGATGGCCGAGCCGCGGCTGATCATCCTCGACGAACCGTCACTCGGCCTGATGCCGACGGTCACGCAGGAGATGTTTCGGCTGATCGAGGCGGTGAATGCGAGCGGCCTCGGCGTCCTGCTGGTCGAGCAGAACCTGCACCAGTCCCTGCGCATCGCCCACCGCGGCTACGTGCTGGAGAAGGGCGAGGTCGTGCTGGCTGGCACCGGACAGGAGCTGCTGGCCGACGCCTACGTGCAGAAGGCCTTCCTGGGACGGTAGTCCTCCGATTACTTGCGTCTCATCCCCGAGCGTAGCGAGGAATCCTTAATTGGCATCGCGAAAGAACCCTCGCTGACGCTCGGGATCACACGGAATTGGGCTCCGGCACTCAGGACAATACTTCCGGCGTCCCCAGATAGGCCGCGATCACCTTGGGGTCTTTGGCGACTTCGTGCGGCGGCCCATCGGCAATCAGAGTGCCGGCATCGAGCACCAGCAGGCGATCCGACACCTCCATCACCGACGGCATGTCGTGCTCGACCAGGAGCACGGTGACGCCGCTCGAACGGACCTGCCGCAGGACATCGATCATCGCCGCGGTCTCGGTCGGATTGAGGCCGGCGCAGGGTTCATCGGCCAGCAGAAGGTCGGCACGCGTGGCGATGGCGCGCGCCACCTCAAGATGACGCAACTGCCCCACGGTCAGCGCGCTCGCCGGTCGGTCGGCAAGCGGCATGAGCGAGGCGAGCTCCATGCCGCGCCGCGTCGTTGCTTCGACGTCGCGCACACCGGCCTTGCCGAACAGCGCGCCAATGCGCACGTTCTCGCGCACGCTAAGATCGCGGAACGGGCGTGCAATCTGGAAGGCGCGCGCGATGCCGAGCTCGGCAATGCGGTTGGTGGCCATCCCGGTGATCGGCCGGTCCTTGAACCGGACGGCGCCGGCGGTCGGCGCGAGATAGCCGGTGATCAGGTTGAACAGCGTCGACTTGCCGGCGCCATTCGGCCCGATGATGCTGGTGATCGAACCCGGCGCGATCGCGAACGAGACGCCCGAGATCGCCTTCAGGCCGCGGAAGCTCTTGGACAGGCCTTCCACCTGCAGGATGGCTGCGGTGTTCATTCGGCGGGCGCGATATCGGCGCGACGCGGCCTCAGCGAACGCACCAGGCCCAGGACGCCGCCCGGCGCCATCAGCACAAGGAGCACGAGCAGAAGGCCGGTCGCGAAGAGATGGAAGTCGAGCAGGCGCGCCAGGATCACCTGGGTGATGAAGACCAGCAGGAAAGCGCCGATCACCGGGCCGAACAGCGTGCCCATGCCGCCCAGCAGCGAATACACGATCAGGCTGAGATTGGTGTCGTCGCGGTAGACCGAATCGGTGGTGATGTAGCCCAGCGAGTGAGCATAGAGCACGCCGAGCAACCCCGTGAGGACGGCACTCACGACGAAAGCCAGCCGCTTGTAGCGCTCCGTCGGCACGCCCAGCATACGCGCCGTGTCCTCGTCCTCGCGGATGCTGAGCAGCCCGGCGCCAAAACGGCTACGACGGATCTGCCAGGCGATGAGAAGGACGATCAGGCCAGCCGCGAGGTAGAGCCAGTAGAAGAAGTCCGCTGGCTCCATGGCGGAAGGCGCGATCGGCGGGAAGTTCAGGCCGAGCGAGCCCTGGAAGAAGTCGACGTTGTTCGTGAGCTCGGCGCAGACGTGGCTGACGCCCAGCATGGCGATGGCGAAGAACGTGCCGCGCAAACGCAGGATCGGATACGCGACGGCCGCCGACAAGATGGCGCAAGTGCCGCCGCCGGCAAGCAGGCCGAGCGGCAACAACCATAGCGGCGACAGCGTCGGGAAACTGTTCTCGGCGAGGCCGGCGGCAAAAGCCCCGACACCGATGAAAGCCGCATGCCCGAAGCTGGCATAGCCTGCGAATCCGCCGAGGATTCCCCAGGCAAGCCCGAGGCCGGCCGAATAGAGCATCAACTGCCCGACACGCACATAGAACGGCGGCAGGACAAGCGGTCCGGCGGCAAGAAGGGCCACACAGGCCACGACCAACAGCGTGATCGGCGCTGGGGAAAACGACCGTTTCATCGCGATGCGCTGAAGGCGTTGCCCAGCAGCCCGTGCGGGCGGACCAGCAGCAAGATCACCAGCATCAGGAACATGGTCACGTTGGGGAAGGAGGGGCCGACATACTGCGCCGTGAGCGTGTTCACGATGCCCAGCAACAGGCCGCCCAGCAGCGCGCCGGCCGGACTGCCGACCCCGCCCAGCACGACCACGACGAAGGCATTGAGGGTCCACAGCGCCTCGTCGGCCGGCGAGAACGGCAGGATCACGCCGATCACGATGCCAGCAGCGCCTGCGAAGGCGGCGGAGACGGCAAAGGTGAGCGCGTAGACGTGCCGAACATTGACGCCGCAAAGCTGCGCCGCCAGCGTCTGCTGCGCCGTCGCGCGGATCAGCCGGCCGAGGCTCGAGAACTTGAGCAGCAGCGCGAGCCAGGACAGCAGGACGAGGCTCGCGGCAAGCGCGCTCACCCGCACCGCGTCGAAGGTGAGCCCCGCGACCTTGAACGATTCGAAGGCGTAGGTCGGGGTGATGTTCTTCATGTCCGGCGAGAATACCCAGATCATGACATTCTGCAGCATCAGGGCGATGCCGAAGGTGAGCAGCATCGAGCCAAGCGGCGTGCCGCCGACCGTGCGCTGGATCAGGAAGCGCTGATAGACATATCCCACACCGAACAGCACGACCATCACCAGCGGCAGGGTGAGCAAGGGATCGATGTGCAGGGCGCCGGACAGGACGAGCGCGAGATAGGCGCCAAGCAGCACCAGCACACCGTGGCTGAGATTGATCACGTGCAGGACGCCGAAGATCAGCGAGAAGCCCACCGCCGCAAGCGCGTAGATGCCGCCCAGCACCAGTCCGTCGGCGACCGTCTGGAGGATCAGCGTCATCGGAGCGGGCCGCCAACAAGGAACAAGATCGGGCGCTCAACCACTTCTGTGTCATCCCGAGGCGAAGGCGAGGGATCTTTCGCGGCGCCGACCAAAGATCCCTCGTTACGCTCGGGATAACACGGCCTCGGTGACGAACTCCAGTAGCATTCATCCTCACGGCAAGATGCTCCGCTGCCGCGGCGCGCTTCGATCAGCTCGACGATCACGCCTTCTTGTCCCACGTCGGCGAGGGATAGATCGGCGGCGCCGACCGTGCCCTTTCCGGAAAGACCGTCTCGAGCTTGCCTTTCTGCACCTGGCCGATCATGCCGCCCAGCAGAAGAGGATCGCCGTCGCCGTCGGGCGTGAACTTGATGCGGCTGTAGAAGGTCTCGAAGTCGGCGGCTGCCAGCGCGTCGCGCACGGCTTTCGGCTCGAGGCTCTTGGCCGCCTGCATGGCCAGCACATAGGTCTCGATGCAGGCTGCGGCGCCCGCCGTGTGATAGGCGATGGGCCGCGTGAACTTGCTGCGGTAGTAGTCGGCGAACTTCTTGGCGCTGCCGAAGAACTTGTCCTTGTAGGGAACGTCCTCGTTCCAGTAGGTCGAGCAGCAGAGGTCTTCGGAATACTTGCCCAGCGCCTCGCGGAACGAGGCGAGCTGCGGCCCCAGCCCCTGGAACAGGAGCTTCACGTTGGTGTTGGTCGCCACCATCTGGCGGGCGATCAAAAGCGAATCCTGGTCGTGCACGACGCAGATCAGGAGATCCGGTGTCTTGGCCCGCACCGAAGCGAGCACGCTCGAGACGTCCGTCACCTTGGCCGGCAGCTCGTAGGTCTCGAGCCGCTTGAATCCCGCCTTGTCGCAGGCCAGTTCCACACCCTTGCCGGCCGTCTTGGAGAAGGCGTCGTTGGCGTAGATCACCGAGTAGCTTTGCGGCAGCGGCTTCAGCGTCTTGAAAAGCTCCGAGGCGGCGGTGAACTGTCGCGTCGCGCGCGGATACATGCCGAAGACGTACTTGAAGCCGCGCGTGAAGATGGCGTCGGAACCGCCGCCTGTCTGAACCATCGGCTTCCTCGCCCGCTCGGTGATCGCCGCCGTGGGCAGCACGATGTTGCTGCCGAATGAGCCCAGGAAGAAGTTCGTGCCGTCGTCGAGCTGGCGCTGGATCAGGGTCGTGGCGCGTGCCGGATCGCTCGCATCGTCGAACAGCTTGAGCTCGATCTTGTACTTTTCTCCAGCGATCTCGACGCCGCCCAGCACGTCGTTGAAGTAGCTCGCTGCGGTGATGTAGCCGTTGTTGACGTTCAGGCCGGTCTCAGCCGCAGCGCCGGTGAGCGGTACCGAGCCGCCGATCACCAGCGGCTTGGCCGCTTGCGCGCGCGCCGTGCGAATAGCGGGCGCGGCAAGAGCAGCGACGCCCAATCCCGCTCCGCGAAGTACATCGCGCCGATGCATTTGATGCCCCCTCCCTGTTTCCCTTCAAGCCGTAAACGATCGTTTCCCGGCCGGACTATAGTGCAAGACAAATGATCAATGGAGATCGCTCGCGTACCACATTCCGCGAGACGCAACCTCTTCCAGGGAGATGCCAATGGCTGTCCGGCGTGCGCTTGGCCGATGGTCCATGGCGGCAGGCACCGTGTTTTGCCTTGCCGTTCTGTTCTGCTGTCCTCCAGGCGAGGCGCGGGAGTTCAAGGTCCTTGATGCCTATCGCGCTTATGCCGATGGGCCCACTGTCAACAATCCGGCCGATTACGTTGCCTGGCTGAAGATGCAGCCGCGATTCCGGGACGGCAAGCTCGATCATCTGCCGGACCGGGCCGTGATCCTGCATCATGTCGATGTGCGTGGCATGCTGAACAAGCTCGGCTATCCCGACTCGCAGATCGAGGAGCTTCGCATCGGCCACATCGATCCCAACCAGCTGTTCGTCGTCCGCCCGGCCTCGGGGCACCCCTTCATCGTCAATCGTGGCCTGCCCGGCGCCGGCGGCATCGGCACGCAGGCAGCCGAGCTCGGTGCGCTGGGCGTCCGGCAGGCGATCCACATCGGCACCGCGGGCCTCCTGGGCGAACGGCTGCCTTACGGCTCCCTGATCGTGGGTCAGGGGTCCTACAAGGACGGGGCGTCTTTCCTCTTGGCCTCGAGTGCCCGCGAAGCCGCCGAGCAGATTGCTTTTGCCGATCCGAAGCTCACCGATTCGATCGATCGGCAGATGACCTTGGCCAAAGTCGGCCACCGTCGCGCGCTCGGCTTCACCTCGCCCGTCTACTATTTCCAGAAGGCCGGCCTCCTGCGATCCCTGCTCGCCTTCCCGTTCGACGCCGAAAAGGCGCCGGGTTTCGTCGAGATGGAAGAGGCGCCGTTCTTCGTGACGGCGCGGCTTGCCGGGATGAAGGCGGCAAGCATCGTCGTCGGCTCGGACCGCGCGGTCCCTACCGGCGATACCGTGCGGCAGGAATTTTACGATGGCGATCTCGATGCTTTGCTGTCGCTCGCCTTGGGCCAGGCCATCGCGACGCTGTCGGCGCCACAATAACATGACGCTATCGTCAGCTTCTTCTTGAGACCGCTCGCCGCTCTCCTTACAGTGGCTCGCAACAAAATGGGCCAATGCCCTTCGTTCTGGGAGGAACATCGATGATCAAGAGCGCAAGACTGCTCGCATTGGCCGCCGCGGCGGCGTTCATCGCCGGCGGCCCGGCGATGGCCCAGAAGCGCGGCGGCACGCTCACCGTCGGACTTGAGCTCGACATTCCGGGCTTCGATCCTCTCAAGGTCGGAGTCTTCGACACCGCGGCGGAGACCGCGGCAGCCTTGATTTTCGACACGCTCACGACCCTCGACGACAACGGCAAGGCGCAGCCCAAGCTCGCCCTCTCCTGGACGTCCTCCGACGACTACAAGACCTGGACCTTCAAGCTCAGGCCCAATGTCAAATTCCAGGACGGCTCGCCGTTCAACGCCCAGGCCGTGGCCTGGAACTATGCGCGCCAAAAGGATCCGAAGAACCACTGCCGGTGCGCTTTCTACATCTCCAACATCAACAGCGTTGAAGCGAAGGACGACTTGACGCTGGTCTTCCACCTGCGCGATCCGGCGGTGGATTTGCCCTCGCTGCTGACAATCCCCTCATCCAACAACGTCGCGCAGTCGCCGACAGCGATCCAGGCCAAGGGTGACGACTACAATCGCAATCCTGTCGGCACCGGTCCCTATATCATCAAGTCGTGGACGGCCGGCGATCGCATGGTGCTGGAGCGCAATCCCGACTATTGGGACAAGGACCATCAGTATCTCGACCGCGTCGTGCTGAGGCCCCTGCCCGATTCGCAGTCGCGATTCGCAAGCCTCCAGTCCGGCGAGACGCAGCTCGTATGGGCCGACGAATACGAAGCCGACAACATCGCCCGCGCCCGTAAGGACAAGAACCTGAAGGTCCTCGAATATGTGGGCTCCGGCGCAGCGGTCTACGCCTTCAACACCAAGGTAGCGCCGTTCGACGATGTCCGCGTGCGGCAAGCGCTGGTGATGGCGATCGACCGCAAGAAGATGTCGCAAGCCCTCACCAATGGCCTCAGCCGGCCGGCGACCAATCCCTATGGCGACGGTTCCTGGGTGAAGTGCAAGGACGACGGCGCGCTGCCCTACGATCCCAAGAAGGCGGCCGAGCTCATCAAGGAATACGGCAAGCCGGTCGACTTCAAGATGCTGGTGACAGCGACACCGCGCGGCCGCGCGGTGGGTCAGGTGCTTCAGCAGTTCTGGAAACGCGTCGGCGCCCAGATGGAGATCGAGCAGGTCGACCAGGCAACCATCGTGCCGCGCGCCTTCCAGCGCAAGTTCCAGCTGACGCCGTGGCGCATCATCGACCTCGCCGATCCCGATCCGCAGATGTACGCCAACTTCCATACCGGCAGCCCGGTCGCGCTCGCCAACTATTCGAACCCCGAGCTCGACAAGCTCCTCGAACATGCCCGAGTCACCGCCGACCAGGCCAAGCGGGCCGAGGATTACTGTGCCGTCAGCCGCCTGATCAACAAGGAGGCGATCTGGTTCTGGACCTTCCAGAACACCTACTACGCCATGGCCAGGGCGAACGTGAAGGGCATCCCCAAGATGTACAGCGGCGTCATTGACGTCTCGCAGGCCTGGCTGGAATAGCGGAAACGTCAAAGGAGACTGCGTAATGGCGCGCTTCGTGGGACGACGGTTGCTCCATCTGCTGCCGGTCCTGCTCGCCGTCACGTTGCTGACCTTCCTGATCGCGTCGCTGCTGCCCGGCGACCTCGCCTATACGATGCTGGGCGACCAGGCGACGCCCGACAAGGTGGCGGCCCTGCGCGCCGAGATGGGGCTCGACCTGCCGATCTGGCAGCGATACCTGCATTGGCTGTGGGACGTCCTGCAGGGCGACTTCGGCCGCTCTTTCCGCACCGGCCAGACGGTGCTGTCGGCGGTGCTCGACCGCTTGCCGGTCTCCCTCGAACTGATGGTGATGGCCGAGGCGCTGGGGCTCCTGATCGGCATCCCGCTCGCCATCCTGTGCGCCGTCAGGAGTGGCAGCGCCGTCGACCGGTTCCTGACAGGGCTCGCCTTCGGCAAGCTCTCCCTGCCCTCCTTCATGGTGGCGATCCTGCTGATCTATCTCTTCGCCGTGCAGCTCGGCTGGCTCCCGGCGACGGGCTGGGTCCCGTTCGCCGAGGATCCGATCGGCAATCTGCGCAGCTTCATCCTGCCCGCGCTCACGCTCGCCTTCGCCGAATGGCCGGTGCTGATGCGCGTGCTGCGTTCCGACATGATCGCGACGTTGCAGGAGGACTACATCGCGATGGCCAAGGCCAAAGGCCTGCGATCCGCCCGCATCCTCCTGGTCCATGCGCTCAAGCCCTCCTCCCTGACGCTCGTCACGGTGACCGGCATCAATATCGGCCGGTTGATCGGGGGCGCTCTGATCGTCGAGACCATCTTCGCCCTGCCCGGCATCGGGCGCCTTCTGGTTGGCGCCATCTATGCCCGCGACTTCATCATCCTGCAGGGCGTGGTGCTGTTCGTGGCGACGGGCTTCGTGCTGGTAAACTTCGTCGTCGACATGCTTTACGCCGTGCTCGATCCGAGGATCCGCCATGGCCGTGCTTGAGATCGAAGGCGACACCGCCCTAGTTTCGCCAGTCCGGCCGCGCCGACGCCGGGTCAACGGCCTGTTCGTGGCGGCGTTGGTCTGGATCGCTCTTATCGGGCTGGCCGCCAT
Source organism: Reyranella sp. (assembly GCA_035279245.1). GTDB lineage: Bacteria > Pseudomonadota > Alphaproteobacteria > Reyranellales > Reyranellaceae > Reyranella. The sequence goes on along the minus strand of DATEID010000278.1, from coordinate 13,121 downwards.
TCTGGCCGACGTCCTTCCGATCATGAGTCCGACCGACATGGACATGCTGGGCAAGCGCGAGCCGCCCAGCGCGGAACACCTTCTGGGAACCGACCAACTCGGCCGCGACATGCTCTCGCGGCTGATCTATGGCGCCCGCATCTCGCTCACCGTCGGGCTGCTGGCGCCGGTGGTCGGCCTCGTGATCGGCGGCGCGCTCGGCATGATAGCGGGCTATCTCGGCGGCCGGTTCGAGGCGCTCACGGTCGGCGCGGTCGACGTCCTGCTCGCCTTCCCGCCGCTCGTCTTCGCGCTGGCCGTCACCGCCTATCTCGGCCAGTCCGTCTTCAACCTCACCATGGTGATCGGCGTCCTGAGCATCCCGGCTTTCACCCGCGTCGCCCGCGCTACAACGTTGTCGCTGACGCAACGCGAGTTCGTGATCGCCGCCCGCACGCTCGGCGCTACCCATACGCGGATCCTGCTGCGCGAGCTCCTGCCCAACGTGGCGCTGCCGTTGCTGGCCTTTTTCCTGCTCGCCGTCGCCGTCACGATCGTCGTCGAGGGCGCCTTGAGCTTCCTGGGTCTCGGCGTGCCGCCGCCGGCACCGAGCTGGGGAAGCATGATCGGTGAAGGGCGCGAGAGCCTCGATATCGCGCCCTGGCTCGCTTTCCTGCCCGCCGGCTTCATGTTCGTGACGGTGCTCGCCTTCAACATCGTCGGCGATACGCTGCGCGCGCTCACCGACCCACGGCCGGGAGCGCTATGAGGCAGGCACGATGACGAGCCCGCTTCTGTCGCTCGAATCCGTCTCCGTCGAGCTGCCGACACCGCGTGGCCTGCTGCGTGCCGTCGATAAGGTCGATCTCGGCCTGATGCCCGGTCGTACGCTGGGCATCGTCGGCGAATCGGGCTGCGGCAAGACCATGCTGTCGCGCGCGATCCTGCAGTTGCTGCCCAAGCGGGCGAGGCTCTCGGGCTGCGTGACCTTCGACGGCCGGGATCTCGCGACGCTGTCGGCCGAGGCGCTGCGCCGGCTGCGCGGGCCGGAGCTCGCGGTCGTCTTCCAGGATCCGATGACCTCGCTCAATCCCGTGCTCACCATCGGCACCCAGCTCGTCGAGACGTTGCAGGCCCATCTTGGAATGGGCGCGGCAACGGCGATCAGGCGCAGCGTCGAGCTTCTCGCGGCGGTGGGCATTCCCGCGCCGGAGCAACGGCTGCGCCAGTATCCGCACCAGCTCTCGGGCGGCATGCGCCAGCGCGTGGCGATCGCGATCGCCCTTTCGTGCGAACCGAAGCTCCTGGTCGCGGACGAGCCGACCACGGCGCTCGACGTCACCGTGCAGGCGAAGATCCTCGACCTGCTGGCGCGCGAGCAGAAGCGCCGCCATATGTCGATGATCCTGATCACCCACGATCTCGGCGTCGTCGCCGGCCGCACCGACGAAGTCGCCGTGATGTATGCGGGCCGGGTCGTCGAGCGGGCGCCGACCTCCAGATTGTTCGGCCACATGCGAATGCCCTACACCGAGGCATTGCTGGCGGCGATCCCCAAGCTCGAAGCGCCGCCGCATACGCCATTGCCGGCCATTGCCGGTCGGCCGCCCGATCCGACGCGGCCGCTGCCGGGCTGCTCCTTCGCGCCGCGCTGCCGCTATGCCGACGAGCAATGCCGGCAGGCCAAGCCGCCGCTCGTCGACCCGGACCGCGGCGGCGGCCTTTATGCCTGCTGGCACCCGCTGGCGCTGCCGGCGGCGGCCATGGGGACATGATGCCGGACAGCCTACGCATGCCAGCTGCCCCGCTTCTTTCCGTCGAAGGACTGACGGTCGAATACCCGGTTGCCGGCCGGACGCTGTCGGCGGTGTCGGACGTCAGCCTCTCGGTCGGTCGCGGCGAGACGCTCGGCCTCGTGGGCGAGTCGGGCTGCGGCAAGTCCACGCTGGGCCGCGCCGTGCTGCAGCTCCGCCGTCCCACGGCGGGCAAGGTCGTGTTCGACGGTACCGAGCTCACCGCGCTCGGCGGCGAGGCGCTGCGGCTCATGCGCCGCCGCCTGCAGCTCATCTTCCAGGACCCGATCGCCTCGCTCAATCCGCGCCGTCCGATCGGCGACATCGTGGCCGAGCCGCTGATCATCGCCGGCGTCACCGATCGCGCCGAGCGCGAGCGGCGCGTGCGCGACGTGCTGACGGCGGTCGGCCTCGATCCGGACCTTGTCTGGCGTCGCCTGCCGCACGAATTCTCCGGCGGCCAATGCCAGCGCGTCTGCATCGCAAGGGCGCTCATCCTCGAGCCTGAGCTCGTGATCTGCGACGAGCCGGTCTCCGCGCTCGATGTCTCGATTCGCGCCCAGATCCTAAACCTCCTGGAGGAGATGAAGCGCCGCTATGGCCTCACGCTGCTCTTCATCGCCCACGATCTCGCCGTGGTGAAGGCGGTCAGCGACCGCATCGCCGTGATGTATCTCGGCCGGCTGTGCGAGATCGGGCCGACGGAGCAGGTTTTCGGTCGGCCCGCGCATCCCTATACCGCCCTGCTCCTGGAAGCGATCCCGCTGCCGGATCCGACGATCGTGCCTGCCACCAATGTCGCTGTGGGCGAACCACCCTCGCCGCTCGATCCACCGTCCGGCTGCCGCTTCCGCACGCGCTGCCCGCGGGCCGATGCCCTGTGCGCCGAAAAGGTGCCCGCACTACGGCCTACCGCCGGCGGCCAGATGGTGGCATGCCATCATCCCCTGGCCGAGCCTTAGTCGGGCATGTCCCATTTCTCGGCGGAAGCACCGGCCAGTGACTGTATCAGGTCCTCGTCGGCGGCAAGCGCGGCGGCCGGCCCCTGGTGCACGACTATGCCGTGATCCAGAACATAGGCGATATCGGCGATCTCCAGCGTCATGCGTACGTTCTGCTCCACCAGCAGGACCGTCATGCCTTCCTGCTTCATGGTGGTGACGATCCGGAAGACGTCCTTGACGATCAGGGGCGCCAGCCCTTGCGATGGTTCGTCGAGGATCAGCACTTTCGGGTTCAGCAGCAAGGCGCGGGCGATCGACAGCATTTCCTGCTCGCCGCCGGACAACTGCCGGCCCCGATTCATCCTACGCTCCTCGAGCCGCGGGAAGAGCTTGTAGATGCGCGCGATGTCGAACGGCCCCGCGTCGCCTTGCGGCACCTTGAGGTTGTCCTCGACCGTCAAGTTTGGAAAGACGCGTCGGCCTTCGGGCACGTAGCCGACGCGCAGTCGGGCCACCCGATAGGGCGGCATCTTCGTCGCTTCCGTGCCGAATATCTTGATGGAACCCGAGCGCGCCGGCGTAAGCCCCATGATGCTGCGCATCATCGTGGTCTTGCCGGCGCCGTTGCGGCCGAGCAGCGTCGTTATGCTGCCTTCCCTGGCGGCCAGCGAAACGTCGTGCAGGATATGGCTCTTGCCATAGAACGTGTTGAGCCCGCTGACCTCGATCGCGTTCATTCGGCCTTTCCCAAGTAAGCGTTCTGCACATGCTCGTTGGCGCTGATTTCCTTGGGCGTGCCCTCTGCCAGCAGCTTCCCCTCAGCCAGGACGGAAATGCGGTCGGCCAGATGGAACACCACGCGCATGTCGTGCTCGATCAGAACGATGGTGTATTTCGAGTCCCGATGCAGACGACGGATCATGCCCGTAACGTGATAGGTTTCTTCATCGCCCATCCCGGCGGTCGGCTCGTCAAGCAAGAGCAAGCTCGGTTTCAGGGCCAGTGCCATCGCGATCTCCGCCGAGCGTTGATCGCCATGCGACAGTTCGCCGACCAGACGATCGGCCTTTGACGTGAGGTTGGCCAGCGCCATCACTTCTTCCGAGGCGTCGGCAACGCGCTTCTTCTCGGCGGCGGTCAGCCAGGCGCGCAGGCTGAAGCCGAGGCCGGTTTCGACCGCGATCCGGGTATTCTCGCGCACCGTCAGCTCCGGAAAGATCTCGGTTATCTGGAAGGTGCGTCCCATGCCCATCTTGACGCGGGCGGCGGCCGGAACTCGGCTGATGTTCCGGCCGTCCATCAAAATATCGCCCGATGTGGGCGGGAAGAATCCGGTGATCAGGTTGAAGAAGGTGGTCTTGCCCGCTCCGTTCGGACCGATGATCGCGCGCAACTCACCGCTCTCGACGCGCATGGACACCTCGGACACGGCCACGAGATTTCCGAACCTCTTCGTGGCGTCGCGGACTTCGAGCTTCGGTACGGCAGCAGTCATGCGGAGGGCTTCCTCTGCAGCACTCCCATCAAGCCGCGCGGGAAGAACAGCACGACCAGCACGAAGACGAGGCCCACGAAGGACATCCAGTTGGTGGTCATCGACGAGACGTAGTCCTGCAGCATGACGAACAGGACCGCGCCCACCAGAGGCCCCCAGAAGGTGCGCATGCCGCCCATTACTGCGATCATCACGATGTTGCCCGACATGATGTAGTTCAGCCCCAGGGGGTCCGCGAAGTTGTTCAGCAGCGCGTAGAGCGTTCCCGCGAGCGCCGTGAAGAAACAGGAGATGGAGAAGGATAGCCAGATATGCTTCTCGACCGGCAAGCCAAGGAAGCGCGCGCGGCGTTCGTTCTCTCGAATTGCCAGCATGGTGCGGCCAAACGGAGACTTCAGGATCAGCGCCTGCAGCCCGACCGCCAGCCCGAACACGACCACCACGAAATAGTAGAACAGTATGCCGTTGTTGGTGATGTCGATCGTGAACAGGCCGAAGTCGAGCGGCGCACGGACGAAGCCGCGCAACCCGTCATAGCCGCCGGTGAAGTCGTCCCACTTGTAGGCGATGTAGAAGCAGACCTGCCCAAAAGCGATGGTCACCATGGCGAAGTAGACGCCACGCCGGCGGACCAGCAGCAGACCGAACAGCACGCCCGCGACGCCGCCCAGCAACGTGCCGGCCAGGATCGCAAGCAGCGTCGAGTGCGCGACGTATTTGAGCATGAGTCCGGCGCCGTACGCGCCAAGGCCGAAATAGGCGGCATGACCGAAACTCAGCACGCCCGTATAGCCCAGCAGCAGGTTGAGGCCCATTGCGGCAAGGGCCATCACCAGCACGCGCGATGCGACCGCGGTGTAGCCGCCGACCAGCGGCAGCCAGAACGGGACTGTGAGCAGCAGCGCCCAGATGACAACAAGCTGCTGCCACGGGCGGACGACAGTGGCGTCCGCGCGGGTCGTGACGGTGCTCATTGCAGCATCCCCTCCTCGCCCAGCAGCCCGCGTGGCCGTATCAGCAGGACAAGCGCCATGATGACGTAGATCACAGCGTCCGCAGCGGATGGATAAAAGACGGTCGTGAGGGCCGACGCCACGCCGATCAGCAGGCCGCCCAGCAGTGTGCCGGTCAGGCTGCCCACACCGCCCACGATGACCGCGATGAAGCTCGGCATGATCAGGTCGTCGCCCATGTTGGGGTTGAGGCCGAGCTGCCCCGCCGCAAGCACACCGGCGAGGCCGGCGAGGAAGCTGCCGACGGCGAAGTTGTAGGAACGCAGCGCCGAGACGTTGACGCCGAGCGCCGAGACGGTGTCGAGGTCGAGCGTGCCGGCGCGGATGCGCATGCCGACACGCGTGTAGCGCAGGAAGGCGAACAGCCCCCCCACTGCCACGATCACGACCGCGACCATGAAGACGCGATACCAGGTGATGAAGAAGAGATCGGGCGTGACCGCGGCCGACATATCGGCGGGGATGTTGAGCGGCAGCGGGCTCGGCCCCCAGATGTAGCGACAGACGTCCTGCAGGATGAAGCCCAGGCCGAAGGTCAGAAGCAGGCTGTAGATGTGATTGCGGGTATAGACGTGCCGGATCACGACCTTCTCGATCACGTAGCCCATGATCGCGGTCAGGAGAGGCGAGACCAGCAGCGCGCCCCAAAAGCCGATGAACGGCGTCAGGACAAAGGCGACGTAGCCGCCGATGGCGAGAAAATTGCCGTGCGCGAAATTCACCACGTTGCTGAGGTTGATGATCATCGAGAGGCCAAGTGCCATCAGCACGTAGAAGGCACCGACGATCAGCCCGTTGGTGAGATTGAACAGAACGAGTTGCAGCATGCCCCTGCCCCGAAAGCTGGAATGCTAAAAAAGCCGCGTCGGAGAAGATCCAACGCGGCTTTTGGTCAGTGGCCTAAGCCGGCCAACTGATCTTGCAGCCCGTTGCCTCGGCGGGTCCGGCGGCCTGCTCGCCGGGCACAACCGACTCGACCTTGAAGAGGTCGTCGGGTCCGCCCGCGCCCGCCGGCTGCACCTGGCCCACAAAGAGGTCGCTCATGAGCTGATGATCGCCCGCACGATACTTGATCTTGTTGGGCGACAGCGCGATGTCGGGCGGCAACTCGAGGTCCTCGAGCGCATGGGCCATCTTCACGGCCTCCAGCGACTTGGCCTTCTCTGCCGCCAGCTTCACGGCGTTGATGGACACGTACGCGAACCAATGCCTGGCCGACGGCTTCTTGCCCCCCAGCGTCGGCGAGATCGAGTCCACGAACTGCTTCACCGCCGGAACGTTGGGCTGGTTCCACCACCATTCCATGACCCACCAGCCGGTCAGCGCCTCCTTCGGCACCGAACGCAGGGTCTCGAGCTCGTAGAGCGCGCCGCCCAGGGCCATTTCCTTGGCCATCCCGAACTGGACGAACTGCTTCATGCAATTCAGCTGGGCCGCGCCGCCCATGTTGTTCAGAAGGACGTCCGGCTTGTAGGCCTTCGCCTTGATCAGCGTCGCCGAGAAGTCGGTATTCGCGATCGGCAGCATGTCGCCCTGATAGGTGCCGCCTGCCTTCTTGAGGTTCTTGACGAAGTTTTCCTGCAATGTCTTGCCGTAGGCATAGTCCGGCGTGATGAAGAACCACTTCTTGCCGAACTTCTTCACCAGTTCGCCGGTGACAGCCGCCGCGTCCATCGCCGTGGTGTTGCAGGTCCGGAACGTGTTCCACTTGCAATCCTTGCCGGTGATCGGATCGGTATGCCCGCCGGGAACGATATGGAGCACCCTCTTCTCGCTGGTCACGCCCATGATCGCGTAGGCGATGCCCGAATTCACGTCGCCCATGATGACGTCGACCTTGTCGCGCTCGATGAGCTTGTGCGCCTTTTGCACGCCAGTGCCTGTGTCGTTGGCGCTGTCCTCGACAAGAAGCTCGACCGGTCGGCCCAAAATGCCGCCCTTCTTGTTCAACTGGTCGACCGTCCACTTCGCCCCTTCGACTTCGCTGACGGCCAGGGCGGACAGGCTGCCCGTGATCGGATCGATGAATCCGATCTTCACTGGTTGCTCCCCCCGAGCCTGGATGATGAAGGGTGCCGCGAACTGCAGGGCGCCGACTCCCGCGCCAACCTGCAGAACACGACGGCGGCGCAAGATCGGTCCTTTGCCGTTACGTGACATTCGTCTCCTCCTGTTATGCCGCCTTTGCTTTTCGCTCGATGGATCGGCAGCTTTCGTAGATCGAAAGCATGGCATCGCCTTTTCGATGCTGCAACCACTCGCACGCCAGTGTCGGGCACTTCGCCGCACACAAGCGAATGACGCCTCTATCTTCGCATGGCGTGCGAGGCAGATCGATAGTTCTGCGGAGCGGCACGATGATGTGCTTGAACATGGCCGCGAAGGCGGCCGGGCTCGAGTAGCCGAGATCGAATGCAAGCGTCGTGACGCGTTCGCCCCTAAGCAGACGGGCAAGCACCGAAAGGACGCAAGCGCGACGCTGCCAGGCGGAAAATGTCAGTCCGGTCTCGCTTTGGAATCGGCGCGTGAAGGTGCGGCGGCTCAGCGCCACGTCGCGACACCAAAGGTCGATCGTCTACGTTGCCACTTTGCAGGTCGGCTGACTGCCCGACCGTCACACGCCGTAAGGCCAGGTATCCGGAACGCCCGCATTGGAGTTCGCCGCCAGCGGTTCGACCGCGCTCGTCCGGTCGAACCAGACATAGGCGTCGAACTGTCCTGGCAGCTCGACATTTGCGTAGTGGCTTTGCAGTTCCGTTTCGGGCCGATAAATCACCCCGATAAAGCGCTCCAGCCGCTCCGCGGCCAGGCGGTCGCGCAACTCGCCGCGGACATCACCCAACATCAGGACGCCGCGCCCGATGCCGCCATCGTGGAATTGCCGCTCGATGCTGTCGAGCCGCGATGGCCGCACCTCCATCACTTCCATCGGCTCGCCCCAATCGTGCGCCGCCGCTACCGTGCCGGTGTGCGTGCCGAAGCCGACCGTGCCGACTTGGTGCCCGAAGCGCTCGCGGCAAAGCTGCCCTAGATTGAGCTCGTCGCGTACCCGCCCCATGTCGGTGAAGCGGGCATCGCCGATGTGGGAATTGTGTGCCCACACCACCGCCTTGGCCTGTGGCCCGCGATGCTCCAGCAGCCGCGACAACGTCTCGAACATGTGCCGATCGCGCAGATTCCAGCTTTCCGCGCCGCCATAATACATCACGCGATAGTAGCGTTCGGCGGACGCGACGAGCTGGGCGTTCTGCAAGGTGTCGAAAAAGCGGTCGTCGCCCTTTGCGGCAATGTCCAGGCGCTTGGACAAAAGATCCCGGAGCGTCGCGACCACCGCCGCCTCGCAATCGCGATAGCGTTGGCTCAGCACCGCTCGGCCGTACGCCGCCGGATCGCGCTGCCACGGCGTCAGGCAACCATAGCGTTCGCGGGCGATGCGTGCCGTCTCCGGATCAGTCCGATCAAGGTAGCGCAGCACGGCGTCGATCGAGTCGGACAGGCTGTAGATGTCGAGGCCGTAAAAGCCGACACGCTTCTCCTCGATATACGGCTGATTGTAGGCCCTCAGCCAGCCGATGAAGGCCTCCACCTCCTTGTTGCGCCACATCCATGTCGGGAAGCGCTGGAAGATCGGACGATCATTGTCCACCGCCGAGCGGAGGCGGACATAGCGATCGAGCGCGGCCGCGTCAGGCCAATCGGCCTCGACGGCCACCACGTCGAAGCCGTGCCGTTCGATCAGGTGGCGCGTGATGGAAGCGCGAGCGCGATAGAATTCACGTGTGCCATGACTTGCTTCGCCCAGCAGCACGATACGCCGGTCGGCAAAGCGGTCGAAAACATCGGCGAAGGCGGGATCGGCCAGATCGGGCAACGCTTGCGCTGCATCAGCAATCAAGGCCGGAAGGGAGCGCGGCGACGCGGGCGGCAAATCAGCGGCGCTCTTCTCGTCGCCGTCGTCGGATCCGGCGGCATCCCAACCCTCGGCACCGATCAGCGGCACGAACATCACTCTTTCCAGTATCTCCTGCTCAAAATCTGCTTTTCCTGTGCGGGTGACCCGCACCAGATGCTGGCGGCTCCGCGTCTCGCCGACCGGCATGATCAGACGTCCGCCAATGGCAAGCTGCCCCCGCAGCGCTTCCGGCACGCGCGGCCCGCCGGCCGAGGCGATGATCACGTCGAACGGAGCTGCCTCCGGCCAGCCGAGGGTGCCATCCCCTGCCCGCACATCGACGTTGCCATAGCCCAGCGACCGCAGGCGGCTTTCCGCCAACTGCGCAAGAGCGGCGTGGCGTTCGATGGCATAGACGCGGGCGGCGAGCTCGCCGAACACCGCGGCGGCGTAACCGGAGCCGGCGCCGACCTCCAGGACACGATCGCCGGAGGAAATCTCCGCCGCCTCCGCCATGCGTGCCACGATATACGGCTGCGACATGGTCTGGCCTTCCTCGATCGGCAGTGCCGTATCCTCGTAGGCGAACTCGCGCATCGCATCCGGCAGGAAAGCCGCCCGCTCCACCTTGCGCATGGCCGCCAGCACGCGCGGATCGCGGATTCCGCGACGCTCGATCTGGCGATGGACCATCCGTTCCGAGTTGGTGGCGGCCATGCAGGGGCAACGATGGGCCTTCAGCCGGGTTGCAGCCGTCCGCGGCGAGCTGCCATGAATTGGCCAAATCCGGAGGCTTGAAATGCGGCCTCGAGGAGCGTTACTCCCGCCCCTCCCCAACTGCCCTACGGAGCTGGAACTTGAGTCGAGGCGGGTGGCTCCTTATGGCGATCGCGCTGGGGCTGGTTGCGATCACAGCCGCAGCGGCCCTGTTGGTCTGGAAGCCGGCGGTGCCGCCGGTTCCACCGCCGCCCGCCAGGAGCTTCGACCGCACAATGGTGTTGCAGGGCGAGGCGCTGGCCGATCTCGGCAATTGCAGGGCCTGCCACACCGCATCCGGTAGCCAACCGTTCGCGGGCGGCAGAGCGCTGCATACGCCGTTCGGGACGATCTACGCCACGAACATCACTCCCGACCCCGAGACAGGCATCGGCCGCTGGTCGGCCACTGCCTTTGTGCGGGCGATGCGCGAGGGTATATCGCGGGACGGCAGTTTCCTCTACCCCGCCTTTCCCTATGACCATTTTGCCCGGATGAGCGACAGCGATCTCGATGCGCTCTACGCCTATTTGATGAGTCAACCTGCGGTGAAGACAAAAGGGCAGGAAAATCGCCTCGACTGGCCGTTCGGATATCGGCCGTTCCTGGCGATCTGGAACTTGCTCTATGTGCCGAGGACGCCGGTGACCTATAGCGATCGAGGGCGCTATCTCGCCGAGGGGCTGGCTCATTGTGGCGCCTGTCACACGCCGCGCAATCGCATGGGCGCGGAAATCGCCAACCGCGCCTACGACGGCGCATGGACCGAAGGCTGGTATGCGCCGCCGCTCAATGCCCGTTCTCCGGCCGTGCGCCCGTGGACTGCGGACGAGCTGTTTACCTATCTGCGTACCGGCGCGGGCACGACCCATGCCGCAGCGGCTGGACCGATGAGCGAGGTCACGCGTGAATTGGCCGCGGCGCCCGAAGCCGACGTGCGGGCGATCGCCGACTACTTTGCCCGCCTGATGGCCGACGCGCCGGCCGTGAAGGACGAACGGATGCTGCAAGAGATGTTGCAGGGCAAGCAAAGCGAGGCCACCGACAAACATGCAATCGGTGCCGCCTTGTTCGCCGGCGCATGCGCTGCGTGCCATGATGCAGGTGCGCCCATGATGCAGCAACGACGTCCGCCGCTCGGCTGGGCAACGTCGCTACAGGAAAAGACACCGCACAACGCGCTTCACGTGGTCGTCCAAGGCCTGGCGCCAGCGCCCGGCCGGCCGGGACCTACGATGCCGCCGTTCGGCAACGTCTTCACCGATCGACAACTCGCCGAAATCGCCGCCTATCTGCGAGCGCGCTACACCGCCCTGCCACCCTGGCAGGACCTCGAGACGGCAGTTTCCGACGTCCGACATGGGGTCGGTGAATGATCTCCCTCACCGTGAACGGCGTCGAGCATTCCCTCGATATCGATCCCGATACGCCGCTTCTCTACGTGCTTCGCGGCGAACTCGGGTTGAACGGTGCCAAGTTCGGCTGTGGCCTTGGCCAGTGCGGCGCCTGCACCGTTCTGGTCGACGACCATCCGGCCTTTTCCTGCCTGCTGCCGGTCGCCGCCCTTGACCGTCGCAAGGTGCGCACGATCGAAGGCCTCGGCAGGCCCGACAAACCTGGGGCCCTGCCGCTCGCGTTCGAGGCCGAGCAGGCCGCCCAGTGCGGCTATTGCATCGCCGGCATGATCATGCGCGCCCAGGCCCTGCTCGAACGCAACAATCGGCCGACCGAGGCCGAGCTGCGAGCGCACCTTGCGCCCAATCTTTGCCGCTGTGGTACGCATATGCGCATCCTGCGCGCGGTGCGGCGCGCCGCCCTTGCCATGGGCGGCGGCGTGAAAGAGACAGCCCTATGAACAGTCTCACGCGGCGGGCATTGCTGGTGCAAGGCGGGCTTGTGGTCGCCTTCGCGAGCTCGATGCCCGCACGCGGGCAGGAAGACGGTCCGTCGGCAAGCCTGCCGGGTGATCTCGATAGTTATCCCTTCCTCGATTCCTGGATACGCATCGACGCTGCGGGAAAAATCACTGTCTTCACCGGCAAGGCCGAGTTGGGCCAAGGGCTCAGGACCGCGCTCGTCCAGGTCGCTGCGGACGAGCTCGGCGTGTCACCGACCGCCATCGAGCTTATCACCGCCGACACCGCACGCACGCCGGACGAGGGAGTCACCGCCGGCAGCCATTCGATGCAGAACAGCGGCATGGCGATCCTCAACGCCGCTGCCAATGTCCGCGTGCTGCTCACGCAAGCCGCCGCTTGGCACTTCGCGACCTCGATCGAACAGATCGAGCTGCAGGACGGCATCGCCTATGGTCCAGACGGACGCCAGCTCGGCTATGGCGATCTTGCCGCCGCCTTCCCGCTGCACGTGATGGCGAAGCCCGATGTGCCGCGACGCAGCACAGGCCGTCGCTTGATCGGCGAGAACGTCCCCAGGCTCGATATTCCCGCAAAGGTGACCGGTGGCGCCGCTTACGTGCAGGATATCCGTGCGCCCAACATGCTGCATGCGCGCATCGTCCGCGGTCCGAGCGACGGCACCCAACTGAAGCAGGCAGACATCGACGCGGTGGCGAAGATGCCGGGGATCGACCGTCTGGTGCATGAGGGCCGATTCCTGGCGGTTCTCGCGGTCAAGGAATGGCATGCCGTCAACGCCCAGCGCCACCTGCAAGCAGCCGGCTGGGAGAGGCGCGGCCCTCCTCTTCCGTCGGCGGACCTGCGCGACGTCATCCGCGGTTCGCCGGCGCGAGATATCCCCATCTTCGACTACCCCGGCCCGCCCGCACCGGCGAACGCCCGCATCGTCAAGGCCCGTTACAGCCGTCCCTTCCTGATGCACGGCTCGATCGGTCCATCCTGCGCCGTCGCCCTATGGGAGAACGACAGCCTGATGGTCTGGACGCACAGCCAGGGCGTTTCCCCATTGCGCAAGTCGTTGGCCGAGCTGCTGCGGGTGCCATTGGAAAAGGTTCGCTGCATCCATGTCGAGGGGTCGGGCTGCTATGGCCATAACGGCGCCGATGACGTTGCCGCCGATGCCGCACTGGCGGCCCGAGCCGTGCCCGGGCGGCCCGTGCGCCTGCAATGGAGCCGCGAGCAGGAGCATGGCTGGGAGCCGCTGGGCTCGGTCATGGTGGTCGAGCTGCAGGGCGCCGTGGGCAAGGACGGGCGTATCGTGGGTTGGCGGCATGACGTGTGGAGCAACGCGCATAACGGCCGGCCCATAAGCGCCGGCGGCCTGCTTGCG
>DATEID010000277.1:0-12755 GCA_035279245.1 Reyranella sp. | reverse complement strand
TAACTCTTGTCGCTCATCGCGTTTCTCCGCCACTGAAGACGATACAGGCCGGGCTGCCGACCTTCACCTTGATCGAGGTCGATGACAATTTGCCGTCGCGGCCTACTCGATAGGCGAAGATCGTATGGCTGCCCTGGTTGGCGACATACAGGAACCGTTCCGTTGGATCGAGCGCGAAAAAGCGCGGCACTCTGCCTTTGGTCGGCACCCATTGCCGGGGCATCAACGTCCCCGCCGCCCTGTCGATCGCGAATACGCCAATACTGTCATGGCCGCGGTTGGAGACGTAGACCGTGCGGCCCTCACGATCGACCGCAATCTCCGCGCCGGTGCTGTAGCCGGTGAAGTCGGGCGGCGTCGACCGCACGACCTGCAGCGGCCTGAGGCGCGCGCCGGCCTGGTGATATGTCGTGATGGTCGAGTCGAGTTCGTTGATCACGTAGACGAAAGGACGATGCGGATGGAAGGCGATGTGCCGCGGACCTGCACCTGGCCGCGCGGCGACGCGGCCGGCCTCGACCAGCACGCCGCGCCGGGTGTCGAGGCGATAAGAGATGACGGCGTCGCCACCCTTGCAGGGCAGGAAGAAGTAGCGTCCCGACCGGTCGAGCGGATTGTGGTGCGGCCGGATGTTCTTCTGCTCGACCCGATGCGGGCCGATCGTGCCGCTTACTGTCGTGAGGGTGGAATACGGTCGAAGCGTGCCGTCGCGCGCAATCGGCAGGACCGCTGTCGAGTCCGTGCCGTAGTTGGCGATCACCAGAAAGCGGCCGGTCTTGTCGAAGGAAAGATGGATGGGGTTGTAGCCGCCCGTCGATTGTCGGTTCAGCAGGCGAAGATGGCCGGTGTTCGGCGCTATGGCGAAGGACGTGGCCTCGCTGCGATCGCCGTGCACCGAGTAGAGGTGCCGGCCGTTTCGGTCTATCGCGAGGAACGACGGATTTTCGAGGCGGTTGACACGCTGGACATGAGTAAAGGCACCGGTTCGGCGATCGACCTTGTAGACGTTGATCCCGTTGCCGCGGCCCTTGCGCTCCGGTGTGGTATAGCAGCCAACATAGGCGAAAAGCGGTTCCATGGCCGGGAAGTGTCGCCTCAACTGCACAGAGCGACAATCGCCTCGACAAGGGGCCGGGCCGGATGCTCCGCGCGGCGAAACGCTCAGGAGGAGATCGTCACGCGCAAGCCGGGTCCGGCATCGCCCAGCTGAATCGTCAGCCCGTGCAGCGTGGCGATCGCCTTGACCAGCGCGAGGCCAAGGCCGCTGCCTGCCGTCGTACGGCTGCGATCCAACCGATAAAACCGGTCGAAGACGCGGCCGCGCTCTGCTTCCGGAATGCCCGGGCCGTTGTCCGCGACTTCGATTTCGAAGTGCGTTGCCGTCTTGCGTACCAGGGAAAGACGAACGGTGCTGCCGGCCGGGGTGTGGTTGAGCGCGTTCTCGATCAGGTTCGAGACCATCTGGGCAAGAAGCTGGCGATCGCCGGTAATGCCTATGCCATCGTCGACCTCGAGCTCCAGCGTATGCCGGACGTCCTCGGCCGCCGGCAGATAAGCTTCTCCGACGCTGCGGAGAAGGCCGGAAAGGTCGACTTCCGAGAAGGCGCTTTTCTGCGCGCCGGCTTCGATCTGGGCGATGCGCAGGAGTGCCGAGAAGGTTTCGAGCAGCGTGTCGGCCTCGCCGATGGCGGCCTCTGTCGCCGCGGCATACTCGCCGGTCGTCGTGGCATGCTCGCGCGCTTCCTCGAGCCGCTGGCGCAACCGGCCCAACGGCGTGCGAAGGTCATGGGCGATGTCGCCGGTGACCTGCCGCAAACCCTCCATGAGATTCTGGATGCGGTCGAGCATGGCGTTGAGGCTGGCGACGAGCTGGTCGATCTCGTCATTGGTCCCGCGCGCCGGAATGCGCGCGCTGAGATCGCCTTCCATGATGGCGCGCGTCGTGCGGCCGATCGTGTCGATACGGCGCAGGAAATTCCTGCCGAGCAGCAGGCCGCCGCCGACCGCAAGGATCAGGGTGAGGCCGCCCGCCCACACGAACGCCCGCACGATCGCGCTTTGCATATCGATCAGCCGACTTGCATCCTGGGCCACCAGCAGGAAGGAGCCGTCGGGCAGGACGAGGCCGAAACCGAGGAGCCGGCTGCGGTTCGCATCCGTCTCGTCGCTGTCGGGAGGGCGTCGGAAATCGATCACGCCCTCGACCGGCGGCATGCCGGGCAGGTTGCCGACCACGACCTCCCGGTTGGGCGCCTGTAGAAGATAGTAGATCGGCCCGCGCGTGCGGAAATTCATGCGGCGGGTGATCTGCTCGGCGAGCCCGATGAGCCCGAGGCGGCGATGGATCTCGGCAAGCTGGAAGGCCTCGGTGCGCAGGACGGCTTGCATGTCGCTCTGCATGGCGGCCGTCGCGGTGACGAAGACGGTCGCAAACAGGACGCACGCCGACACCACGAACAAGGCCGCGTAGATCAGCCCGAGGCGAAAACTCGCCGATCGCAGGATCCGACGGAAGATTCTATTCGGCGGCGCGGATGACATAGCCGGCCCCTCTCACCGTGTGGAGCAAGGGCTTGTCGAAGCCTTTGTCGATCTTGGAGCGCAGACGGCTGATGTGCGTCTCCACAATGTTGGTCTTCGGATCGAAGTGAAAGTCCCAGACTTTCTCCAGGAGCATGGTGCGGGTGACGATCTCGCCGGCATGCCGCATCAGATATTCGAGGATCCTGAATTCCTGCGCCAGCAGTTCGATCCGCTTGCCGTCCCGCGTCACCGCGCGCGACAGGAGATCGACCTCGAGCCCACCGACCTGCAGCTTGGTCTGCGCCACGAGCGGCGGTCGCCGGCCCAGCGCGCTGATGCGCGCCAGCAGCTCGGCGAAGGCGAACGGCTTCACCAGATAGTCGTCGGCGCCCGCCTCGAGGCCGGCGACGCGATCGTCGACGCCACCCATCGTTGTCAGGAAGAGGGCAGGCGAGCGGGCGCCGGCTTGGCGAGCGGCCTTGACCATCGACAGTCCGTCCATCCTGGGCAGGTTACGATCGACCACCATCACGTCATAGGGATCGCCGGTCGCCATGTAGAGGCCGTCGCGGCCGTTGTCGACCTGGTCGACTACATGCCCGTGCTGGCGCAATCCCTTGGCAATGTAGTCTGCCGTCTGCTTGTCGTCTTCGATCAGGAGGATTTTCACGGCGGCCCTTTCGTCCCCGGCACTCCATTTTTGCTGCTTTCGGCCGTCCTGCAATCGGGCCGAACTATACAAACTTTCAATGTTGCGGACACGAGGGCGCCATCAGCCGGTTCCTATATTCGTGGCGAGCAGAGGAGGTTTCCCGATGTCGAAGACCAAGTCCATCCTAGCCGCCCTGGCGCTGACGACAGCGCTGACGGCGCCGGCGGCGATCCTGCCGATACTGACCGCTCCGTCGGCGCTGGCCGGCGAGGCCACGCCCCGCGACCTTTCGGATCTCGCCGCCAAGGTGACGCCGGCGGTCGTCAATATCCAAGTGACGATCGACAACAACCATGGCGACACGATGCAGATGTCCGACGGCGGGTCGGCGCAGCAGCAAATGCAGGAGTTCATGCAGCAGTTCGCCGAGCGCTTCGGCATGGGGCCGATGAAGGTTCGCCCGATGCCCAAGGAGCAGGCCCTTGGCACCGGCTTCATCATCGATCCGTCTGGCGTGATCGTCACGAACTACCACGTCGCCGGTCACGCCGATTCGATCACGGTGACGATGACGGATGGCAAGAAGTACCCGGCGAAGCTCCTGGGCGCCGATCAGAAGACCGATATCGCGGTGCTGAAGATCAAGGCCGACAAGCCGCTGCCCTATGTCGAGTTTGCCGACCCCGGCAAGGTGCGTGTCGGCGAGCCGGTGATGGCGGTCGGCAATCCATTCGGCCTGGGCGGTACGGTGACCTCCGGCATCGTCTCGGCCCGCGGACGCGACATCCACTCCGGACCGTTCGACGACTACATCCAGACCGACGCCGCCATCAACCGCGGCAACTCGGGTGGCCCGCTGTTCGATATGGACGGCAAGGTGATCGGGATCAACACGGCGATCTTCTCGCCGTCCGGCGGCAGCGTCGGCCTGGGCTTCGCGATCCCGGCGAGCATCGCCAAGCCGGTGGTGACCCAGCTCCGCGAGCATGGAAAAGTCGAGCGCGGCTTGCTCGGCGTCGAGATCCAGCCGGTGACATCGGAGATCGCCCAGAGTCTGTCGCTCGGCTCGACGAACGGCGCGCTGGTCGCGCAGGTCGAGCCCAAGAGTGCCGCCGTCAAGGCCGGCATCAAGTCGGGCGACGTGATCAAGAGCGTCGACGACAAGAAGATCGAGAACGTCCGCGATCTCACCCGTACGATCGCGGCGCAGCAGCCCGGATCGACGGTCAAGATCGGCCTGGTGCGCGAGGGCAAGGACATGACGGTCGAGGCCAAGCTGGGCGACTACTCCTCGCAGCAGCAGGCGAAGGCCGACGAGGGCGACCACCACAAGAGTTCCAAGACCGAGCAGCTCTCGTTCGGCTTCTCGCTGGCGCCGATCACGCCGGAAGCGCGGCAGGAGCTGGGCCTGAAGGACTCGGTGAGCGGCGCGCTGATCGCGGGCGTCCAGCCCGGCAGCCCCGCTGACGACAAGGGGCTGAGGCCTGGCGATATCATTCAGCAGGTTGGGCAGGACTCGGTCGACGGGCCCAAGGCCGCGGCCAACAAGCTCAAGGAGGCCAAGGAGTCGAAAAAGCCCGCGCTGCTGAAGATCTATCGAGAGGGAACAACCCGGTACGTCGCTATTTCTCCCCGGGCGTCGTGACCGAACCTCTCGACGAAGCCGGCGGTGGTCTCCATCGCCGGCTTTGCCGCGTCTGGAGCCGGCGCTACAGGGCCGGCATGACCTCGCGGGCGAAGAGCTCGACGGAACGGGTCGATTCCTCGACCGACAGATCGCCGAAAGCGAGACGGCAGAGACAGTAGTTGATGCCGGCCACCTCGTTGTCCTGTTTCATGCGCTCGCGGACCGTCGATGGCGAGCCAGCGATGATATAGCCGGCCGACAGAGCGTCCTCGAATTCGGCCGGGATCAACTGGCGCGGCAAGCCGACGCCGTGCGCTCGCCAGAGATGGATCAGTGCGTCGTACCAGAGCACGAAGGCGCGTTTGGCGGCGCTCTGCGCTTCCCGGTCGGTGTCGCCGACGACGATATGACGGCTGAGGCCGATGAAGGGCATGTCCTCCTCGCGACGTTCCAGCGCCTTCCAGGCGGCGCGGAAGCGGGCGGCAAACTGGCCCACGCCATCGGCCTTCATGCCGACCACCGTGTTGCAGCGCTGTCGTGCAAGACGATCGGCGCTTTCCAGCGAATTGGCGCCGTACCACAGCGGCGG
Source organism: Reyranella sp. (assembly GCA_035279245.1). GTDB lineage: Bacteria > Pseudomonadota > Alphaproteobacteria > Reyranellales > Reyranellaceae > Reyranella. Next base: position 7,364 of record DATEID010000277.1, on the reverse strand, counting down.
ATGCGGCTTCTGGACCGGCTGCATCTCGATCGGCACGTCCTCGAAGGTGAAGTACCTGCCCTTGTAGGTGAGCCGCTGCTGGGTCAGCCCTTTGAGAACGACCTCGAGCGCCTCGGCGAAGCGTTCGGGACCGGTCGCCGGATCGATGCCATAGTAGCCGACCTCGTACGGCGAGATGCCGCGGCCGACACCGAGCTCGAGCCGGCCGCCGCTCAACTGGTCGAGCATGCAGATCTCGTCGATCAGCCGCAGCGGATGATAGAGGTTGACAGTATAGACCAGCGGCCCGAAGCGCAGGGTCTTGGTCCGCTGCGCAACCGCCGCCAGGAACACGCTGGGCGAAGGAGCCATGCCGAGCGGCGTCGCGTGATGCTCGGCGATGTGATAGGCGTGGAAGCCACTCTTCTCGTAGAGCTCGATCAGGCGAAGACGGTCCGCGAACTGGCGGCCCACATCGCCGCCGGCGCGATCCATATGGTCGAAGACGCCGAACTTCACGACGCAGTCGTCCCGAGCGCAGCGCGAAGCGCGCAGTCGAGGGCTCTTTCCTGTTTCGAGGCGAAGAGAGGCCTCTCGACTTCGCTTCGCTTCGCTCGGGGTGACGGTGAGCTCATAAAGCCCTCTTCTTGCTGCTGATGACGCCGCTGGCGATGCCGTGCCACTCGATCGTGCCGGCGAGGCGCGAATGCTCGATCTTGGGGCAGCGGTTCATCACGACCTTGAGGCCAGCCGCTTCGGCACGCTTCGCGGCCGCCTCGTTCATCACGCCGAGCTGCATCCACACGACCTTCGCGCCATGCCTGACGGCCGCGTCGGTGATCGGACCGGCCGCCTCGGAATTGCGAAAGATGTCGACCATGTCGGCCTTCACGGGCAGTTCGTCGAGCGAACCGTAAACCTTCTGGCCCAGGATCTCCTGGCCGGCCGCTGCCGGATTGACCGGCATCACCTTGTAGCCTCGGTCCAACAGATACTTCATCGCGAAATAGGAAGGTCGATTCCAGTTGGCCGAGGCGCCGACCATGGCGATGGTCTTGGTCTCGCGCAAAATTCGGCGCAAATAGGCGTCGTCGTAGCGGTCGTGAACGATCGTGGGCATGGGAGGAGTATACATGGCGCAGCCGAGGCTGTTCGAACCGATTTCGATTCGCGACGTGACGCTCAAGAACCGGGTCGTGGTCGCGCCCATGCACCAATACTCGGCGATCAAAGGTTTCGCGACCGACTGGCATCTGATGAATGCCGGCCGCTATGCCGCCGGCGGCGCGGGCCTCGTGATCATGGAATCGACCAAGGTCGAACGGCGAGGCTGCGGCACGGTGGGCGATCTCGGCCTTTGGGACGACGCGTTCGTTCCCGGCCTAAAGCGCTGCGTCGATTTCATCAAGCTGCACAAGGCGGTGCCCGGCATCCAGCTCGGCCATTCGGGCCGCAAGGCGCGGCGCTTTCGCCCGTGGGAAGGCGGGGCGCCGCTCGAGCCGTCGTCCGAGATCGACGATTGGGAAGCATGGGAGCTCGTCTCGGCAAGCGGGATCAGCGCACCCCCGACCGATCCGGCGCCACGGGCGCTCACGCGGGCGGAGATTCCCGAGGTGATCGAGTGCTGGGGGCAGGCCGCGCGGCGGGCGCACGAGGCGGGCTTCGAGGTGCTCGATATCCATGGTGCGCATGGCTACCTAATCCATCAGTTCCTCTCGCCCTTCTCGAACCTGCGCAACGACGAATATGGCGGCAGCGAGGAGAACCGCATGCGCTTCTGCATCGAGGTCGTGGAAAGCGTCCGCGCCCATTGGCCGGCCTCCAAGCCCTTGTTCCTGCGACTCTCGGTGGAGGACGATGCCGGCTGGGGACCGGAGCAGAGCGTGACATTGGCGAAGCTCGTGAAGCCCAAGGGTGTCGACGTGATCGACTGCAGCTCTGGCGGCATGCGCGGCGCACCCGTGGTAAGCGCGGGGCCCGTCACCTACGGCTACCAGGTGCCCTATGCCGAGCGGTTGCGGAAGGATGCCGGCATCATGAGCATGGCCGTCGGCTTGATCGTCCATGCCGACCAGGCGGAGCAGATCTTGCAACAAGGCAGAGCCGACCTGATCGCGCTCGCCCGCGAGCTTCTCTACAATCCCAACTGGCCGATGGATGCGGCACAGAAGCTGGGCGTCGACAAGACTTTCGGCTCTGTCCCGCCGCCGCAGGCCTACTGGCTGGCCAAGCGCGCGCAGTCGGTGAAGACTGTGGTGCCTTCCACCTACACGAAAGGCATGAACGCGACGTGACGAGCCGGCTCACCGCGATGTGACGTCTCCGGTTGGCACATCGGCTTATGATCGCGTCAATCTCACCCAGGCGGATACAATCATGAAGCGTATTGCCGCAGTTTCCCTTGCCCTTGGCTGCATTCTGGCCGTGCCTGCCTTCGCCGCCCTGAAACCGGGAGCGACCGCGCCCGACTTCACCGCACAGGCAGCGATCGGCGGCAAGGAATTCACCTTTTCGCTGGAAGCGGCCCTGAAGAAGGGACCGGTCGTCCTCTATTTCTTCCCGAAGGCCTTCACCAAAGGCTGCACGGCCGAGGCGCACGAGTTTGCCGAAGCGGCCGGCAAGTTCGCCGCAGCAGGCGCAACGCTGATCGGCATGTCGGCTGACGACATCGGTACGCTGCACAAGTTTTCCCTGCAGGAGTGCTCGGCCAAGTTCCCTGTGGCGGCCGACCCGGATCTCAAAGTGATCCGTGCCTACGATTCGACGTTGATCCGTGTCGGTTCCCTGGGCGTCGCCGATCGCATCTCCTATGTGATCGCGCCGGACGGCAAGATCTTCTACGCCTATGCCGATCGTGATCCCGACAAGCACGTCGAGAACACGCTGGCGGCGGTCGAGCGACTCGAGGCCAGGGCGCCGAACTAGCCCTGCAATTCTGCAGCCGCACCTCTGCCGAAAGAGGCCATCACGCCAAGCGGTTGCCTGGAGTAGATTCCCGCTCCGGAAGTGCGGTTCACGGCATGGATGGAGCAGGCGATGGACAGTCTGGTGCAGGGCGCAGTCGGCATGAGCGAGGCGGAGTGGAAGGCGCGTTGCGAGCTCGCGGCCCTCTATCGCGTCGTCGATCATCTCGGCTGGACCGATCTTCTCGACACGCACATGTCGGTGAGGGTGCCCGGCGAGCCCGACCGCTTCCTGATCAACCACTACGAGGAGATGTTCGACGAGATCACGGCGTCGAGCCTCATCAAGATGGATCTCGACGGCAAGATCTACGGCAAGGAAGGCCGTTTCAATGCCGCGGGATTCACGATCCATAGCGGCGTCTACAAAGCCCGGCCGGACGTCAACTGCGTGATGCATACCCATACCCGTGCGGGCGGCGGCGTCTCGCTCATGAAGCAGGGGCTGCGGCCGATCAGCCAGGACGCGCTGCACGTCTACGACGACATCGTCTATCACCACTACGGAGTGCCGGCGACGATCGAGGAGTGCGAGGAGCTCGGCAAGAGCTGCCAGAAGGGCAGTCACGTCATCCTGAACAATCACGGTCTGCTCACGGCTCATGTCACGCTGCCCGGGGCGCTGCGCGGCATGTATATGCTGGAACGTGCCTGCGAACTGGAACTGATTTCCCGCCAGCTCGGCGAGGAGCCGGTGATGATCGACGACTATATTGTCCAGCGCGCCGCCCAGCGCATGAAGCAGGTTCGTTCGGCGCCGGACTATGGCGTCGGTTATTTCGACGCGTTGAAGCGTCAGCTCGTGAAGAAAGGTGCCGGCGACTGGGCGCGATAGTCAGCAATAACGCGCCAGGTAGTTGTTGGCCGTGAGGCCCACGGGAAGACTCGGCGGATGCTCCGTATCGCCTTTGCCGGCAACTTCGCCGGACCGTTCGAGCCGCTGGTGCGGCCGCTGATCACGACACCCTGCGAGACCCTGCAGGCCGACGAGGACGCCGTCCTCGCCCATTTGGCGGAGATCGATGTCCTGGTGACGCTTGCTTTCACGGCCGCCATGGGAAAGGCGGCCGGCACGCGCCTGAAGCTGGTCCAATTGCCGGCCGCGGGACTGGACCGCGTCGAGCGCGCTGCCCTTCCGAGCGGCGCTCTGCTGGCCAACGCCTACGGCCACGAGACGGCCATCGCCGAATTCATCATCGGCGCCCTGCTGTCGCTGACGCGCAATCTCGTGCGACTCGACAGCGAGTTGCGGTTGGGCGTTTGGCCTGGTCCATGGGCGCCGGGCAAACCCCGCTTGCCGCCAGCGGCGGAGCTTGCCGGCAAGACGCTGGGCATCTTGGGATACGGCCATATCGGGCAGGCGCTGGCCCGGCGGGCGCGCGCCTTCGACATGAATGTCCTGGCGATCCGCCGCGATCTCTCGGCTGCCCATGACGGTCTGGCCGATCTCGGCGGTCCCGAGCGTCTGGACGAGACGTTGCGCCGGGCGGACTACCTCGCGATCACCTTGTCGCTGAACGATGCCACGCGCGGCCTGATTGGCCCGCGCCAACTCGCGCTGATGAAGGCGAGCGCCTATCTGATCAATGTCGCGCGTGCCGAGATCGTCGATGGCGATGCGCTTTACCGCGCGCTGGCAGATGGTCGGCTCGCCGGGGCGGCGCTCGATGTCTGGTATCGCTATCCGCACGACGACAGGCCGACCCTGCCGGCCGACCAGCCCTTCCATGAATTGCCGAACGTGCTGATGACGCCCCATATGTCGGGCGGCACGCAGGGCACCATCCAGTCGCGGGCGGCGCTCGTCGCCGCCAATATCGACCGCGTCGGGCGCGGCGAGACACCGGTCAATCTGGTGCGGTGACAAGCGTCGGAGATCAAGCCCGATAGCAGACGATCTGCGTCGTCGTCGCCAGGAGACGTCCGCCGGCCGACCATAGCTGCGCCGTCTGATCGAAGAAGCCAGCCACGAACGTATTTGCGTCGGCGACGCCGAGCAGCGGCCCATCGCAAAGCGCCGACAGGCCATCGGAGTCGGTATGAAAATAGGCCGTCATCGACACAGTTGCGGCGGGAAAGACCGTGCCCTGCACATGGAAGATGCGGCCGAAGAAGAGGTCACAGAAGGTGGTGAGGCCAATGAAGTCCCATGGCCGGGGAACGGCATTGTCGAGCCACAGGCAGGTGCGGGCGCTGCGAACTCGGCCGTCGAAGCTCGGCAAACGTTCAAGGCTTCCTTCGACAAACCGGAACTCGAACTGGCCGACGAAAGCGTTGGGACTGCCGTTATGCATCGGCTCGATCGAATGTGGCGGCGGCGCAGGGGGTGGCGTCACGGGCTGATGCGCCCAGGTGGATGTGCGCCGGGCGCAGACGATGGTGGCGTTCGCCGCGACCATGTCGGCCTGGCGCAACTCGACATACCAATGCTGCACCGAGCGGCCGGTTCTGATCGGACGTACGGCGACATCGAACGCGCCGCGGGCGATGGCGGCGATGAAATTGACGGTGATCGAGCAGGGATCGCCCAGGCGGTCCGCGCGTTGGAGGACGGCCCGCATCAGGAGGCCCGCCGTCACGCCGCCGAAAGGACCATTGAAGTTCCAGTAGGCATCGCTTGTGGAGCCACGCAGGTCACCGCATGGAGATTGAACGAGGGACGTGGCCTGGTCGAGCGGGTGCATGCAATGCTCACGTGAACTTTGTGGCTCAACGTGACGGCGTGCAGCCGACCAGTCGACTACCGCGAAGGTAATCGCGTCCTCAGTCGGCGCCTGCGGTCGGTTGATGGAAGTGGACCGCGATCCAGAACGATGCCTGGGCAACCAGCCCGGCTGCGACCAGCACTATGGCGGACGTGAGGGCGGGATTGCTGCCGAGACTCATGATGGCAGTGCAAACTGCGCCGACACCCATTTGCGCGAAGCCATAGAAGCCGGACGCGGAGCCGATCACGGTCGGGTTGACGCTGATGGCCTGGCCGAGCGCGGCAGGCGAGGCGATGCCTGCACCGATCGCGAAAAAGAACATCGATCCCACGACCAGCGGCACGGAGAGATGGCAGGACAGGACGGCCACGAGAAAGACAACCGCGGCCAGGACGCTGGCCAGGTTGGCGCCGACCATGAGTCGGTCGATCGGCAGGCGGGGAATGAGTCGGGACGCCGCCATGCTGCCGACCCAGATGCCGACGAACTGGATCGCGAGATAGGTGCCTACCTCGTAGTCCGGCCGGCCAAGCTGGCGGGTGAAGATGAAGGGCGCGGCGGCGAGGAAGCCGTACATGGAAGTCGTGGCGCAGCCGCCACCCAGCGCGTAGCCCAGGAAGGCGGGAGAGCGCAGCAGACGGCCGTAGTTGCGGGCCAACGTGCCGGCATGCGCTGAACCTCCCGCTGCACGCGTTTCCGGCAGCAGGAGCCAATTGAACAAAAGATTGACCGCCCCGAGTCCGGCCAACAGGAAGAAAATCGAGCGCCAGCCGAGGGTCGCCGCCAGCGCGCCGCCCAGCAACGGGGCCGCGGCCGGCCCGATCACGACCATGAGATTCATCAGTGCCAAGCGGCGCGCCGCCTCCCTGGCGAGGGCGGTGTCGCGGACGATCGCGCGACCGATCACCAGGCCCGAGCATCCGCCCAGCGCCTGAAGAAGCCGCAGAACGATCAAGGTCCGGACGTCGGGAGCGAAGGCCGCCCACAGGCCGGTGCCGGTGTAGATCAGGAGGCCCAGGGTCAGCATCGAGCGGCGGCCGAAGCGGTCCGACAGCGGTCCATAGACGAGCTGGCCGGCCGCCAGCCCGAAGATGTAGACGCTCATCGTCATCTGCATCGCGCCATTACTCGCGCCGAGATCGCGTCCGGCCTCGGGCAGGGCCGGCACGAAAATGTGCATGGCGAGTGTGCCGCTGAAGGTGATCAAGGCCAGAAGCCAAAGCGGTGCAGCGCATGAGGGCTTCGGGGAAATCGTGCCGGCGACGGTCATGCCGCCACGTCCTGCATCGATCGCTCGAGCGCGCCGCAGATATGGGTCAGAACCCTGTACGCGGTCTCGATGTCACGGTCGCTGAGCCCCGCCAGGGCATCGCGCCGTACCTGCTGCGCCGCTACTTCGACCTTGTCGGCAATCGCGCGCCCGCGCGCCGTCAGGAAAATTGCTTTGGCACGTCGATCGGTTGCTTCTTCGCGGCGCTTGATGAGGCCGGCTGTCTCCAGGTTGTCGAGCAGCCGGACGGCCGACGATCCGTCGAGCGAGAGCGAGGCTGCGAGATCCTTTTGGCGTGGCGGCGTGGCCGCACGGGCAATGTGGACGAGCGGCAGCCAGGTCGCCTCGGTAAGGTCGAACGGCTGCAATCGCTGGTCGGCCGCACGGCGCCATTGACGGGAGGTCCGCGCCAGGAGGGCGCCAAATGCGCTGCGGCGAAGATCG
>DATEID010000276.1:0-6489 GCA_035279245.1 Reyranella sp. | reverse complement strand
GATGGCCGGTCTCGGCGCCGTTGCGAAAGCGGGCAAGCGTCACATGCGGCCGGAACTTGCGACGCTCGATCTCGATGCCGCAGTTGCGCGCCACGGTCGAGACCTTCTGCTGCAGCCAGTCGAGCCGGTCGGATTTCTCGACCAGCGCCACCAATGCTTTGGGCTGCTTGCCGCTGCTGAACTGGTCGACGCCGGCGACGGTGACGGCGAAGGGACCGCCGGCGATGTCCGACAGCTCCTCCTCGAGGTCGCGGCCGACGGCGCCCTGCACCTGGCCCGCGAAGCAGAGCGTGACATGGAAATTCTCGGCCGGCACCCAGCGCGCGTCGGGCACGCCCGACTGCAGAACGGTGAGCTCGTCGGAAACGTCCTCAGGGACGGGCAGGGCGATGAACAGACGCGGCATGGCGGTCGAGATGCTTTGTGACGAAGGGTAACAGGCGCTCCGCGATCACCTTCGCGCCCTTTGCGTTGGGGTGCAGGCCGTCGGCCTGGTTGAGGGCGGGATCCTGGGCTACGCCTTCCAGCACGAAAGGATAGAGCGGCACCTGGTACTTGTCGGCAATCCGCTTGTAGATGCCGTCGAAGGTGGCGACATAGTCCGGCCCGAGATTGCGCGGCGCCATCATGCCGGCCAGCCAGACCGTGACGCCGGCCGTCTTCAGCTTCTCGACGATGGCAGCCAGGTTGCGCTCAGTGACGGCCGGGTCGACGCCGCGCAAGGCGTCGTTGGCGCCGAGCTCGACCAGCACGATGTCGGGTTTGTCTCCCAAGATCCAGTCGAGCCGGTCAAGGCCGCCGGCCGACGTATCGCCCGAGACGCCGTCGTTCACGACTGTGACGTTGCGGCCTGCGGCCTGCAAATCGGCCTGGAGAAGGGCCGGGAAGGCCTGGTCGGGCTCGAGGCCGAAACCCGCGGCCAGACTGTCGCCCAGCACCGCGAGCTTGGTCGGCGCGGTCTGTGCATGTGCCGGCACCACGCACAAAAGAAGCACCACCAGCGAATTGACCAGTGCCGCAAAACGACCATATCCCTTGCCGAGCCTCATCGTCTCTTTCCGGAGCTTTGGTGACCGCCCCGCCGATCGTTCGCTTCACCGACGTGCATCTCGACATGGCAAGCGATGCCGGCCTGGTCAATATCCTGCGCGGCGTCACGCTCGCGATCGCCGCGGGCGAGATTGCCGCTGTGGTTGGCCCGTCGGGCGCCGGCAAGTCGAGCTTGATGATGGTGGCGGGCGGCCTGGAGCGCGCCACGTCGGGCCGTGTCGAGCTCGCTGGACGTGATCTCGGTCCGCTGGACGACGATGCGCGCGCGCGTCTCAGGCGCGATCATGTCGGCATCGTGTTCCAGGGCTTTCATCTCATCCCGACCATGACGGCGCTGGAAAACGTCGCCTTGCCGCTGGAGTTTGCCGGTCGCATCGATGCATTCGAAGCGGCGGAGGGGGCATTGAAGCATGTCGGCCTCGCACCGCGCGTCGCTCACTATCCGGCGCAGCTCTCGGGCGGCGAGCAGCAGCGCGTGGCCGTGGCGCGCGCTTTCGTCGGCCAGCCGAAGCTCCTGCTGGCCGATGAGCCGACGGGCAATCTCGACGGCGCCACCGGCAAGCAGGTCATGGATCTTCTGTTCGATCTGGCGCGCGCCAATGGTACGACGCTGGTCCTGGTGACGCACGACATGGCGTTGGCCGAGCGTTGCGATCGCATCGTGCGCTTGGTCGATGGTGTCGTGGTCGACGATCGGCGTACGGCGGCGGGCCTTGCTCTCGCCGCGCAATGAGCGCCGGCGGATGAGTCTCGCCGCCAGGCTTGCCCGCCGCGAGATGCGCAGCGGCCTCGGCGGCTTCCGCCTGTTTCTGGCCTGCCTGGCGCTCGGCGTCGGTGCGATCGCCGCGATCCTTTCGTTCAGCCGTGCGATCGAAGAAGGCCTGCGTGCCGATGCACGTGAGCTTCTGGGCGGCGACGTCGCGATCTCGTTGCTCTACCGTCAGGCAACGTCCGAGCAGATGGCTTTCCTGCGCGAGCAGGGCGAGCTCGTGCGCTGGGTCGACAGCCGCTCGATGGCGCGGCCCGCGAGGCCGGGCGGCACGGCGGCGCTGGTCCAGTTGAAAGCCGTCGAGCCGGCTTACCCGCTCTATGGGCGTGTCGAGTTACAAGGCGGCGGATCGCTGTCGGACGCGCTTGCCAGGCGCGACGGGATCTGGGGCGCGGCGGTCGAGGAGGCCGCTCTCAAGCGCATGGGCATTGTGCTGGGCGATCTCGTGAAGGTGGGCGAGGTGACGCTGCAGGTGCGCGCCGTCATCGAGCGCGAGCCCGATAGCGGCCTCAGTGCCTTTGCAAGCCTCGGGCCGCGACTGATGATGCCGTTCGCGGCACTCGGCGAGTCGGGCCTGGTGCAGCCGGGCAGCCTTCTCACCTGGCAATACCGCCTGAAATTGCCGCCCGGTCGTTCGGACAAGGCGGTCGCAGCGGCCATCAAGGCGCGCTTTCCAGACGCCGGCTGGCGCGTACGGGATCTCGGCGAGGCGGGCGGCGGCCTGCGCTTCTGGCTCGACCGCCTGACGGAGTTCATCAGCCTCATCGGATTGGCCGCGCTCCTGGTGGGCGGCGTCGGAGTGGGCAACGCCGTCTCGAGCTTCCTGGCCGGTCGCATGCGCACCATCGCCATCATGAAGTGCCTCGGCGCGCCGCAGCGTCTGGTCTTCGCGGCCTATTTCCTGCAGCTCGGCGCGCTTGCCCTTGTGGGCGTCGCGATCGGCGTGGCGCTGGGCGCGGCGCTTCCTTTCTTCGCCCAGCCCTTGATCGCCGATCTGCTGCCGGTGAAGGCGCGGATTGCGCTTTACGTGAGGCCGCTCGCGATGGCGGCTGCATTCGGCCTCCTGGTGTCGACGCTGTTCACGCTCCTGCCGCTTATCCATGCTCGCGCCGTGCCCGCCGCGGCGCTCATGCGCGGCGCTGCGATCGATCGGCGCCGGCTCGGCTGGCGCGATATCGGCCTGGTCGCCGGCGTCGCGCTTCTCCTCGCAGGCTTCACGATCCTGACGGCCGACAGTCCGCGCATCGCCGGCTACTTCGTGCTGGGCGCACTCGGCGCCTTCGTCGCCTTTCCGTTGTTGGCCCGCGGGGTGATGCTTTTGGCAGCGCACGTCGGCAAACCGCGGCTTGCCACCCTTCGGTTGGCGCTTGCCAATCTTCATCGCCCGGGTTCGCCGACGCCGATCGTGATGCTGTCGCTGGGGCTTGGCCTCACCGTCCTGGTCGCGACGGCGTTGATCGAAGGCAATCTGCGCGAACAGATCACGCAACGTATTCCAAAGGATGCGCCCGCCTTCTTCTTCGTCGACATCCAGTCGGGTCAGATGCCCGGCTTCGAGCGCACCGTCGCCGCCATCCCCGGCGCCAGCGCGCTGGAAAAGGTGCCGTCTCTGCGCGGCCGGATCGTGAAGCTCGGCGGCAAGCCGGTGAGCGAGATCAGGATTCCGTCGGGCGCACGATGGGCGGTCGACGGCGACCGCGGCATCACCTATGCCGCGAGGCCGCCGGACGGCGCGCATATCGTTTCCGGTTCCTGGTGGCCTGCCGACTATCATGGACCACAGCTCGTCTCGTTCGACGAAACGCTGGCGCACGAGTTCGACCTTGCCGTCGGCGACACGATCACGGTGAACGTGCTCGGCCGCGACATCGATGCCCGTATCGCCTCGCTGAGGCACATCGACTGGCAGACGCTGGCCATCAATTTCGTCATGGTCTTTTCGCCCGGCGTGCTCGACCGCGCGCCGCATACCTTCCTTGCCACCGTGAAGGCTACGCCCGGCGCCGAGGATGCGATCTTCAAGGCGGTCACGGACAAGTTCCCCAACGTGACCGTGGTGAGCGTCCGTGACGCCGTGCAGACGGTTTCCGAGGTGCTGGGCAATATCGGCCTCGCGACCCGGCTCATCGGTCTGCTGAGCATTCTCGCCGGCATCCTGGTGCTTGCGGGTGCGATGTTGGCGACGCAGCGGCGACGCATCCATGAGGCGATGGTGATGAAGGTGTTGGGCGCAACCCGGGCGCGTATCGCAGGCATCTTCGCCTGGGAATTCCTGGCGCTGGGGCTGGTGACTGCACTGGCGGCGCTGGGCGTCGGGACGTTGGCAGCCTATCTCGTGGTTCGGCAGCTCATGGGCCTGCAATGGTCGTTCCAGCCCGCGGTGGCGGTCGCCGTCGCGGTCGGCGCCATGGGTCTGACCCTGGCTTTCGGGCTGGCCGGTACCCTGGCTGCCCTGCGGCAGCGGCCATTGGCCCTTCTGCGGAACGAATAATTGGAATTGCCCGATTTCATGATTTTGGCACAATTGACCAGCTACCGTTTGTCGCTTGATTCAGTTGAGCTGTATCCCCACATTGGCGCTCAAAGGGGCTCGGCAAGGAGGTCCCTGTCGGAGGCGTGAGAATGGCAAACGAGAACTTCAACACCTTTGGCCGTGCAGGCGGAGTTACTGCCGACCGGGCGACATTCGATGTCGGCCTGCGCGCCCATATGATCCGTGTCTACAACTACATGGCATCGGGTTTGGCGCTGTCGGGCATCGTGGCGTTCGCGCTCTTTGCCTCGCCGCAGCTCCAGAACATCTTCTTCCAGATGGGGATGACTCCCGGCGGTGCCGTCGTTCCGGTCGGCATGAACATCCTCGGCTGGATCGCCATCCTGGCGCCGCTCGGCCTGCTGATGGTCGCGTCGTTCCGCGCGGCCCAGATCAGTCTGGGCGGATTGCAGGCCATCTACTGGGGCGTGACCGCGTTGATGGGCATCAGCCTGTCGCTGCTGCTGTTCCGTTACACAGGAGCGTCGGTGGCGCGGACCTTCTTCGTGACGGCGGCCGCCTTTGGCGCACTCAGTCTCTATGGCTACACGACCAAGCGTGACCTGAGCGCATTCGGCAAGTTCCTGTTCATGGGGCTGGTCGGCATCATCCTGGCGAGCCTGGTCAATCTCTTCGTCCACTCCAGCGGCGTGGCGTTCATCGTCTCGATCCTAGGCGTGCTGATCTTCTCCGGCCTGATCGCGTACGACACGCAGAAGATCAAGGAGCAGTACAGCGACGCTTGGGGCACTCAGATGGCCGACAAGGTCGCCATCTTCGGTGCGCTGAGCCTCTACCTGGACTTCATCAACCTGTTCCAGTTCCTGATGAGCTTCATGGGACAGAGCCGCGACTGATCGGTCCTTTCGGCCGAGAGACAAGACGCCCGGGCGAAGGCCCGGGCGTTCTTTTATGACGCGTTCGCGATGACACGACTAAGAGCTTTGCTGCAGAGCGAAGCAGGCAGCGCTCTGCCGCTCCTGGCTGCGGCCGTGCTTGCGCTGCTGTTCGCCAACTCGCCGTTCGGCTGGGTGCCCGACACGCTGTTCGCCACCAGGCTGACGATCGATTTCGGGGGCGTCGGCCTCAGCAAGCCGCTGCTTCTGTGGGTCAATGACGGCCTGATGGCGGTGTTCTTCCTGGTGGTCGGCCTCGAGATCAAGCGCGAGGTGGCGGAAGGCGAGCTGTCGCGGCCCGCCCATGTGGTGTTGCCGATCGCCGGGGCGGTCGGCGGAATGGCCGTTCCGGCCGCCATCTATGCCGCGCTCAACTGGAAGGATCCGGTTGCCCTGCACGGCTGGGCGATCCCCTCGGCCACGGACATCGCCTTCGCCGTCGCCCTGCTGGCGGCGTTGGGCGAGCGCGTGCCGCGGGCTGCCAAGCTTTTCCTCCTGACGCTCGCCATCGTCGACGATCTGGCGTCGATCGTGATCATCGCGATCTTCTATACATCGGACCTGTCGCCAGTCTCGCTTGTCCTCGCCGCGCTCTGCATTGCGGGCCTCATCGCCCTGAACTTCAGCGGTGTCCGTCGGACAGCGCCATATCTGCTGGTCGGCATCGTGCTCTGGGTCTGCGTGCTGAAATCGGGCGTCCATGCGACGCTGGCCGGCGTCGTCCTCGCTTTCTGCCTGCCGCTTGCCTACGAGACCGACTCCCCCGACCAACGGCCTTACATCCGGCTCGAGCATGCCCTCACGCCGTGGGTGTCGTTCCTGGTGCTGCCGGCTTTCGCCTTTGCCAACGCAGGCCTCAGCCTCGTCGGCATGACCGCCGACATGGTACGCGATCCGGTGACGCTCGGCATCGCGCTCGGTCTCTTCGTCGGCAAGCAGGTCGGCATATTCGGCGGCGCAGCGCTTTCGATCGCGTTCGGGCTCGCGCAACGGCCGAGGCGGACGAGCTGGCCGCAACTCTACGGCACCGCTGTCTGCGGCGGCATCGGCTTCACCATGAGCCTGTTTATCGGCACACTGGCGTTCGAGGACGACGGGCGTGCGCCGCTGGTGCGTCTGGGCGTGCTGGTCGGCTCCCTTCTGTCCGTGGCCGTGGGATGGTCCATCCTGCGCCTTGCGCGGAGCGCGCCGGCCGCCTGAACGCGCTTTTCGCCTGCGACAGCGTCCGGCAGGGCAAGATT
>DATEID010000275.1:0-2618 GCA_035279245.1 Reyranella sp. | reverse complement strand
CAGTCGGCTTCGCTCAGGATCGCATCGAGCCCGGGCGCGCCCTTGGCGGCGGCATATTTGCGCCGGATCTCCGCCAGCGAGCGCGCATGGTATTTCTGCGGCTCCTGCGACCAGGCAGCCCCCGCCAGCGTGATCTCGACGCTCTTCTCACCCTTTTGCAGCGCCGCGGCGTTCGCCGTCGACCATGGCAGGAAAAGACCGCCCACCTCACTCTTCAACAGCGGCATCAGCCCGCCGGCAAGCGCATCCCAGGACTCGAACGAGCCTTCCGCCTTCGGCGACACCATGCGCTCGACCCACGCCATGACGTGCTTCGCCGAAGCGCGCATATGTGCGCCCGGTGTCGGATCGGTCGCCATCTCGTAGAACTGGCCCCACAGCCCGAAATCGGCCAGCGCCGGACGACCGCCCAACAGGTACGGCCGCGACGCGAGATGGCGATCGAGGATCTCGAGCACCCGTTTGAAGCTGGCCTCGATCACCGGTCGCGTCGCCGGGTTGGAGCCGACGAAGCCCAGCCTGCCGGTCATGCGCTCGGCAACCACGCTGCGGGCCTGCGCGACCGCCAGCGGCCCCTGCTGCCCCATCATCTGCAGCGCAATGCGTTCGGCGGTGGCCCAGCAATCGACGGGATAGCTCCAGCGGTAGTGGAACATCCATTTGTTACCCCACTCGTCGGCATATTCCTCGACCAGCGCCGACAGGAAGGCCAATGCGGGGTCGTCCGGCACGATCGACGGTCCCGATGTCTTGGCCTCGAAATGCTCGATGATGGGAGTGGAATCCTGCAGCCCCTCGCCTTCGGGCGGGATCACCAGCGGGATCAGCGGCAGCTTGGCGTGCCTCTGGAACTCGGCCTGGTTGGCGGCCGAGCGTGGCGTCCAGTCGTGCGGCACGCCCTTGTAGCGCAGATAGGAGCGGACCTTCACCGAATAGGGTGAAAGTTCCGAGCCGAACAGCCGGAAGGTCTCAGTCACAGCCATCGCTTGCGCCTCATCCACAGGAACAGGCCGAGCACGATGACCGCCGTCAGGCACCAGAAGAACGGGTAGCCGTACTTCCAGCCCAACTCGGGCATGTTGCCGGCCTCGCGGTCGAAGTTCATGCCATAGACGCCGGCGAGGAACGACAGGGGCATGAAGAAGACGGTGATGACGGCCAGCGTCTTCATCACCTCGGACATGCGGTTCGAGGCCTGCATCAGATAGACTTCCATCAGGCCGTTGCACATTTCGCGATAGCTTTCGATCAGGTCGAGCACCGCGATGGAATGGTCGAAGCAGTCGCGCAAAAAGGTGCGGGTGTCGGCGCTGATGACTGGCGTTTCCGGCCGCATCACCGCAAGGATGGTCTCGCGCTCGGCCCACTGGAGACGGTGGAAGGTGACGAGCGCCCGGCGCGCCTGATGGATGTGGCCCAGCGTCGTCTCGGCCGGATGGCCCAGCGCCTCGTCCTCCAGCGCCTCGAGATGGTTGGCCAGGGCCTCGATCAAGGGGAACTTGCGGTCCACGACGAGGTCGATCAACGCATAGACCAGATAGTCGATGTCCAGCGTGCGCAGACGCGAGCCGGCCGCCTGCAGGCGCTCGCGCACCGGCTTGAAGATGTCGAGCTTGTGGTCGTGGAACGAGATGACGTAGTTCGTGCCGAAGAAGATGCTCACCTGATGCAGCCGGATCTCGCCCTCCTCGTAGGCGGGATCGTTGAGCACGATGAAGCCTTGGTTGCCGTAGATGTCGAGCTTGCTCCTCTGGTTGGCGTGGAACACGTCCTCGAGCGCCAGCGGATGCAGGTTGAACGCCGTGCCGAGCTCGCTCAGCATCTCCGAGCTCGGCCGCCCCGAGACGTCGATCCAGGTGTGGCTCGGCGTGCCGAGATGGAACTTGCACTCGTCCACTTCGACGCCGCGCAGCACCTCGCAGCGCTCCGGGGTGTACTCCACCAGCGTGAAGTCGAGGGCTTCGTCGGCAACGGGCGCACGTCCTGTCAGCAGCCCGGGCGCGGTGCCGGGCGGCGTGTGGCGATGGATGAGGCCTTCCATGCGACAGCGCTCCCGGCAGGCGATCAGACCTCCTGCATCACCTGCACATCGGGACGGCCGGCGAGGTAGTCGCCGAGCTTGCGGCCCAGCTCCTTGAAATGGGGCGACGCCCGATGGGCATCCAACGCCGCCTGGTCGGCATACCGTTCCAGCATGACATAGACGTTGGCGTCGTCGGTCTTGTGCAGCGCGTAGAGCTTGTTGCCCGGTTCGTCGGCCTGGACCTTGGCCTGCAGCGCCTTCATGGTCGACTCGAAGTCGGCATTGGTGCCGGGCTTGATGGTGAGTTTCGCGATGACGCCGATCATCTGGCTCGTTCCTTCTCCTGGGGCCGCTTTCTGACAAGGTACTTGTGTTCGCCGTCGCAGACCAGCGTCCCGGCTTGGTTGTGGATGGTGAGCTTCAAGGTGGCGACGCCCGTCGTGCGGCCGGCCTTGAGGTCGGTCACCTCCAGCATTGGATAGAGCGTGTCGCCGCAATAGACCGGCTTCAGGAAGCGCGAGGACTGCTCCAGGAATCCGATCAGCGAATCGCCGATGAAATGCGGGAAGATGCCGCCCCCCGCCGCGCCCTGGAT
>DATEID010000274.1:0-2034 GCA_035279245.1 Reyranella sp. | reverse complement strand
CTAGGAAACGAGCACGTGGTTGATGCGGCCTGCCAGCTCGCGGACATGGGCGGTGATGCAGGTATTGTGCTCGCCGGGGATCCGCTCGTAGTGCACCCTCGGCGCAAGCCGCTTCCACGCCTGCGGGGCGTACTCTCTCTTGCGCGCATAGTCTTCGCAGAGAAGGCACAGCACCTCGGCGTGGATCTTCGGCGCCACGTAATTGGCCATGGCCCGGAAATACATCGTCCAATCTGATTCGCGCCACACCCGCAACGTCCTGGCACGACCCATTCGCGCGACGCGACCGAGGGTCGTCAGATCGCCATTTAGGAGGCAAGCGAGCATCCAGACGGAGGACATGGCGTTGCGACGGATTTTCCGGCCGAGCTTGCCTGGAACGATGCGCCCGGTGAAAGCCGCAAGGCGTGCCAGACCGCGCAGCAGCGGGCGGGCATTGAGCGAAAAGGTGTCGATCAGGACAATCTTCTCGACGGCATGTCCGCGCCGTTCGAGCTGACCTGCGATCTCGAGCGAGGTGAGGCCGCCGTGGCAGTAGCCGGCCAATCGCGCCGGCCTGGTGGCCAAGGCTGCCTCGATATGCGGCAGATAGCGTTGCACCATCCCTTCGATCGTCGTGAGTCCCTTGGCCTGATCGAGGACGGAATGGAGTAGATAGACCGGCCCATCGTGCTTCAGGAGCTCGGCGAGACGGAACGCGTAGAACCCCCAGCCGGAGAAGTCGCCGTGGCAGATGAAGAGCGGCGTTCCGGCGCCTCCCTTTACCTGGGTCATTATCTCTTCCTTGGCGGCGGCGGCACCGGCGAGCGTCTCGCTGAGCTGGCGGATGGTGAGCTGCGCGCGCACCTCGGAGGGGGCGATGCGGTGGCGGGTGGTCTCCTCGAGCTCGAGCAGCATCTCGGTGGCCTGCAACGAATCGCCGCCGATCTCGAAGAAGTCGTCGTCCAGGCCGATCTCGTCGAGCTCGAGCAGCCGCCGCCAGACCTCGGCGATCTGCAGCTCGAGCGGCGCCGCCGGCAGCTCGGACGAGCGCTGGTGATGGGCGAACTGGGCCGACAGCTGCGGCCGCGAGATCTTGCCCGTCGCTCCCACCGGCAGGCTGTCGACCACATGGACCTGGCGCGGCATCTGGAACGGCGCCAGCCGGTCGTACAGGAAGTCGATCAGCTCGCTCGACCGCGCCGCCGCGCCGGGCTGCAGCACCACCGCCGCCCCGACATTCTCGCCCAGCCGCCGATGGGGCACCGCGAAGGCCGCCGCCTCGCGCACCGCCGGATGCTGCAGCAGCGCCTTCTCGACGTCGTAGGGCGCGATCTTCTCGCCGCCGCGATTGATGATCTCCTTGCTGCGTCCGGCGATGGTCAGGAAGCCCTCGCCATCGACCGTGCCGATGTCGCCGGTCGCCAGCCAGCCGTCCTGCAGGCCCGACGGCACGCCCTCGATGTCGTCGAACAGGTAGCCCGGCATGACGCTGGGGCCGCGCACCATCACCTGGCCGGCCTGGCCGGCCGGCAGGAAGCGGCCGGCCTCGTCGCGGATCGCCAGCTCGCCTTCGGGGATGCGGCCGACCGAGCCCGGCCGTCGCGCTTGCGGCGGAAAGGCCGGCGCCGTCAGCATGCCGGCCTCGCACATGCCGTAGAACTCGACCACCGGCACGCCCAGCAGCCGCTCGGCCGCCTGCTGCGTGGCCTCCGGCAGATAGGACGCGGTCGACAGCACGAAGCGCAGCGCATGGCCGGCAAGGCTGCTGCCCGCCGCCTTGTCGACGATCGCCTGCAGGAAGGGCGGCGCCGAGGTCAGCCAGGTCGGCCGCAGTTCCCTTACCCAGTGCCCGAACTCGGCCGGGCTCGCGGACTCCGGCAAAGCGACGCTGCAGCCGATCAGCAGCGGCGCCAGCAGCGTCGCCTTGAAGCCGGCATTGTAATAGATCGGCATGATGCAGGCCGAGCGGTCGGCCGGGCCGAGCGCCAGCCAGCGCTCCATCTTGCGCGCCATCTCGATCAGGTTCCGGTGCGTCACCGGCACCCGCTTGGA
>DATEID010000273.1:0-9100 GCA_035279245.1 Reyranella sp. | reverse complement strand
GCCTCGGCCCGTTGCGCGGCGTCGGCGAAGTCGGGCGGCTCGTCCTCTCGGCAGGAAGGCGATGAACGAGGATCAGGGTTGGCGATGAACTCGTCGCGCAAGCGGGCCGCGCAAGGATCCTGGGCCGATACGCCGTGCCCTTGGGCACGGAAGATCACATGGCGCGACAGGGACAGATGGCGCGCCGCGTCGCGCGCCCAGGCAGCCGGCGTCAGCCAATCGTAGCCGCCGCTCAGCAGGAGGGTCGGGAGGCCCGATTGCACCGCTTCGCGCTCCGATGGCGCCGCTGCCGGCACGCGCCACACCGGACAATAGGCGCCGAGCTTGCTCATGCGGGCGCTCAGCCCGTAGATGCCACCTGCCGCGATCGCCCTGTCGCGCGCGAGCTGGTCGACCGCCGACCAGCTTTCGCGGCATTCGACCGTGTTGAAGAGCCCGCCGAACTGCTGCGCATTGCCTTCGGTCAGAACGCCTTCGTCCTCCTCCAGCGTGCCGGCAAACTGGGTGATCAATCGGCGGTCGCCTTTCGACAGGGCCGTGATCGTCTCGGGTACCATGGCCGCATCGCCCTCTCGCATCATGTGCAGGAGGACGAGCAGGAGCTTGGTGCTGTCGAGCTTGACCGCGCGCCGACCATCATCGAGATCGAGCACGACCTTGATCGGCTTGGCGTCGGCGCCGGCGATGAGCGACGGGGTTACGGTGTCGAGATCGGGGTTGCGGCTGCGGCAGAGATCGTCTGCGTTACAATCGGCGTAGAGCTGTTCGAATACCGCCCGCACGATCTCGGGCTCGTTCTGCTCGCCATTGACCTCCGGCGGATAAACGCCGTCCAGGATCACCGAACGGATTATTTCGGGATGCTGGCGCATCGTCTGAAGCGCCCAGCGTGTGCCGTAGGAAATGCCGTACAGATTGACCTTGGCGAGCTTCATCGCCCTGGCGAGGTCGGCGACATCGTCGGCCAGCATCGGCGTTGCATACATCGCGAGATCGATCTTGCGGCGGTCCAGCGCGGCCCGGCACTTGAGCAGGATCTCGCGCTCCTGCGACTCGGTGATCGTTCGCCGCCGCGCCCGCGCCGATACAGAGCTGCGAGCATCGAAGCAATCGAGGTTGGGCGTCGAGCCGCCGGCGCCCCGCTCGCTCAGGATGATGACGTCGCGCGTGCGCCGGATGGCAGCGGTGTCGCGCCACCAGTCGCCTTCCGCTAGCGGATCGGCGCCTGCCGTGGAAGCCACCAGCGGCGCATCGCCCGGACCGCCCGCAAGGTAGACGACCGGATCCCGAGCAACCGGCCGCCGGGCCTTCAGGACCGCCACTTCGAGCCGCACCTGGCGGCCGTCCGGCCGGCTACGGTTTTCCGGCACGATCAGCGTGTAGCAGGCGAGTCTGTCGCCCCGTGGCGGCTTGAAGGCGCACCGCTCGCGCTCGAGCCGCGGCAGCGAGCCGGCCGCCCGGACCGTGGTGGCGGCGACGCTCAGCACCGCAAGCGCGGCCAAGCCCGCCGCCAAAACCCGTGAGATCATGCCTTCGCTTCGAGCCACATCGCCGCTTTTGCCGCCATGAAGTATTCTATCGCGGCCGGCGATGCCACTGCTTGAAAAACTGCGTCGTCCCGCCGCAAGTTGATGGCCATGAGCAATCGTTCCTACTGGACCGCCGTGTGGTGCGGTTTCCTCGTTCTCGCCATCGGCTTGGGCGTGCGCCAGAGCTTCGGCATTTTCCTGAAGCCGGTCTCGGCCGAGCTGCACGTCGGCCGCGAATTGTTTTCCTTCGGCACGGCGCTCTCGATGCTGCTGATGGGTGCGTTTGCGCCCTTCTCGGGCCGGCTCGCCGATCGCTTCGGGTCTGCCCCGACCATCGCCGGCGGCGGCATCATCTATGTGCTGGGCATGGTCGTGACGTCGGCCATGCACGACGGCTTCCTGCTGGTGCTCGGCAATGCTCTCGTCGGCATCGGTCTTTCGGCAGCGACCTTCGGCCCCGTGCTCGGCGTGATCCTGCGCGTGGCGCCGCCGGCCAAGCAGGCGCTGGCGGTCGGCATCTGCTCCGCCGGCGGCTCGTTCGGCCAGTTCTTCATCGTGCCCCTCGCCTCGGTGCTGCAGAACCATTTCGGTGACTGGCGGCCGGCCATGTGGGCCCTGACGGGACTGGCCCTGCTGATGGTCCTGCTGTCGATCGGTCTCAATGACAGCCAGCAGATCGCGGCCGCCAAGAAATCGACAGCGGGGACGCAAAGCTTGCGCGAGGCGCTGGTCGAAGCGTTCAGCCAGAAAAGCTACGTATTGCTGATGGTCGGCTACTTCGTATGCGGCTTCCATGTCGCCTTCGTTGGCGGCCATCTGCCAGCCTATATCTCGGACAAGGGCGTTGGCCTCTCCCTCTTCGGGTTCCAGCTATCGCCGGCGGAGCTGGGTGGCTGGAGCATCGGCATGGTGGGCCTGTTCAACATCGTGGGCTCGATCCTGTGGAGCGCCCTCGGCGCCCGCTTCCAACGCAAGAACCTGCTCGCGGTGCTCTATCTCCTGCGCTCGGTCGTGTTCCTGTCCTTCGTGCTGGCACCGCTCTCCGCGGTCTCGGTGCTGGCCTTCGCCGGGGCGCTCGGCTTCCTGTGGCTCGGCACCGTGCCTCTCACCACTTCGCTGGTGGGCTATATGTTCGGCCCGGTCCATCTCACCATGTTGAACGGCTTCGTGTTCTTCGGCCATCAGATCGGCAGCTTCGTCGGCGGCTGGGGTGGCGGCGTGCTGTTCGATCTCACCGGCAACTACAACGCCATGTGGTGGATCTCGATCGCGCTCGGCGTGGTATCGGCCCTGCTGCATTGGCCGATCGTCGAGAAGCCGGTGGCGCGGCCCGCAGCGCTCGTGGCGCAGCCCGCATGACGGGCAGCTCATGACGGGCAGCTCATGATGGGCAGCTCATGATGGGCCGCACATGATGGCCGGCTGGCGCTCCCTGCTTCTGTGGAGCCTCGCAGCGCTGGTCGTCGCGGCGACCGCCGTGTCGTTCGTGCTGTGGGGCCGGAACGGCGCCGCCTATCTCGTCGATATGGTCCAGACCTATTGCTTCTGACCGGTGGTGCTGCGGAGCCGGCCCATCGTGTCATCCTTCGCGCTGCTCGCATGAGCGCATAAGCGCAACTGGAGTTACGCGCTCCCATGAGCGCGCTCGGAGCAGCGCGCCACTAGTCTAAACAAGAAACAAGATCAGACGCCCAGCGACTGCGGTGTCATCCCGAGCAAAGCGAGCGATCTTTGGCAGCGCCGATCAAAGATCCCTCCCTTCGGCTTCGCTCAGGGCAGGCGCTGCGCTCGGGATGACACAACCTTACCGTGACGTACCCGTTTCATCTCCGACGGTCGGTGGCGCAATCATGAGCCGTCACACTGACGAAGCTGCAGCCGGCCGAGATGAACCGCTTCACCGCGGTGCCGGCGACGCTCGGGCTACAGCACGTACTTGCTGAGATCGGTGTTCTTGGCGAGCGAACTCACATGTTCGCGCACATAAGCGGCATCGATCTCGATCGTCTGGCCGGGCTTGTCCGAGGCGGTGAAGCTCACCTCCTCGAGGAGCTTCTCCATCACCGTGTGCAGACGCCGGGCGCCGATATTCTCGACTGAGTCGTTGATCTCGGCCGATAACCGGGCGAGCTCGTCGATGGCTTCTTCCTTGAAGTCGAGGTCGACCTTCTCCGTGGCCATCAGCGCCTTGTACTGCTTCACAAGGCTGGCCTCGGGCTCGGTCAGGATGCGACGGAAATCCTCCTGGCTGAGCGAGGCGAGGCTCACGCGGATCGGTAACCGGCCCTGCAGCTCGGGCAGCATGTCCGACGGCTTGGCGAGGTGGAAGGCACCCGAGCAGATGAACAGCACATGGTCCGTCTTCACCGGCCCGTGCTTCGTGTTGACCGTCGTTCCCTCGATCAGCGGGAGGAGGTCGCGCTGCACGCCCTCCCGGCTGACGTCGCCGCCGCCGCGAAATTCGCTGCGGCCGGTGATCTTGTCGATCTCGTCGATGAAGACGATGCCGTTCTGCTCGACCGCCTCGCGCGCCTCGCGCACGACGCGCTCCTGGTCGAGGAGCTTGTCGCTCTCCTCGCGCATCAGCGTCTCGTACGATTCGGCCACTGTCATCTTGCGCTTCTTGGTCCGCCCGCCGAACGCCTTGCCCAGCATGTCGCTGATGTTGATCATGCCGACCGACGCGCCCGGCTGGCCCGGCACCTCGAACTGCAACGGACCGCCTTGGTCGGCGATCTCGATCTCGACCTCGCGTTCGTCCAGCTCGCCGTCGCGCAGCTTGTGGCGAAAGCGCTGCCGCGTCTCCTCGCTGGCGTTGGCTCCGCACAGCGCATCGAGCACGCGATCCTCGGCGGCAAGCTCAGCCTTGGCGCGCACATCCTTGCGCATGCGCTCGCGTGTCATGTCGAGGGCGGCCTCCATCAGGTCGCGCGCGATCTGCTCGACGTCGCGGCCGACATAGCCCACCTCGGTGAACTTGGTCGCCTCGACCTTGAGGAACGGCGCATTGGCAAGCTTGGCGAGACGGCGGGCGATCTCGGTCTTGCCGCACCCTGTCGGGCCGATCATCAGGATGTTCTTCGGCAGCACCTCCTCGCGCAGCGCCTCGGGAAGCTGCAGGCGACGCCAGCGGTTGCGCAGCGCGATCGCCACGGCGCGCTTGGCGTCCTGTTGGCCGACGATGTGCTTGTCGAGTTCGGAGACGATCTCGCGAGGGGAAAAATCGTTGCCCATGGATGGCTCAAAGCTTCTCGATGACGAGGTTGTGGTTGGTATAGACGCAGATGTCGGCGGCGATGTTCATCGCCTTGCGCGCGATGCTCTCGGCATCGAGTCCTTCGACATCGATCAGCGCGCGCGCCGCGGCGAGCGCGTAGTTGCCGCCCGAGCCGATGGCGATGATGCCGCCTTCCGGCTCCAGCACGTCGCCGGTGCCCGACAGAAGAAGCGACACGTCCTTGTCCGCCACCGCCATCATCGCCTCGAGCCGGC
Organism: Reyranella sp.; assembly: GCA_035279245.1. Taxonomy (GTDB): domain Bacteria; phylum Pseudomonadota; class Alphaproteobacteria; order Reyranellales; family Reyranellaceae; genus Reyranella. Next base: position 4,079 of record DATEID010000273.1, on the reverse strand, counting down.
GCAGATACCTGTCGGTGCGCCAGTCCTTGGCGAGCTCGAGGCAGGCGCGCAGGAGCTGGCCCGGATGGCGCTCCAGCTTGCCTTCCAGCCGCTCGAACAGGGTGAAGGCGTCGGCCGTGGCGCCGGCGAAGCCCGCGACGATCTGGCCGTTGCCGATGCGCCGGACCTTCTTGGCATTGCCTTTGACGACCGTCTGGCCCATCGAGACCTGGCCGTCGCCCGCCATCACCACCTGGCCCGCCTTGCGCACGGAAAGGATGGTCGTGGCGTGCCAGCCGGGGAAGTTCGTGTCGGATTGTAGGGACATGGGACGCTAAATAATCAATCGCAGGGACAATTCAATCGCATTGCTGGGCAGCCGCAGGGCCCGTGCTAACGTGCAAGGATGGAGAGTTCAGCCCCCGTCATCGTGATCGGCGCCGGGATCGTCGGCACGGCCACGGCCCGCACCCTGCAGCGCGCCGGCCACAAGGTCACCTTGGTCGACAGCGCCGAGCCCGGTCGCACCACCTCGTACGGCAATGCAGGCTTCATCGCCATCGACCATGTCCTGCCGCTTGCCCGCCCGTCGACCTTGAAACGCGTGCCGCAGATGCTGACGGATCGCAACGGTCCGCTCACCGTGCACCTGCCGAGCCTGCCGCAGCTCCTGCCCTGGATGGCCCGCTTCGCGCGCGCGGCCTACAGCGCCGCCGAGGTGAGGAAAGGCATCGATTCCTTCGGCCCGCTGATGGCCGAAGCCAACATCGCCTGGCAAACCGAGATCCAGGCCTCGGGACTGGCCGATCTCTTCCGCAGCAAAGGCGCGCTTTACGTCTATGAAAGCCAGATCGCCTTCGACAACGGCGCCGAGGAGCGCGCCTTGCAGCAGGCCAAGGGTACGAATTTCGAGATCGTCGATGGCAATCGCGCTCGCGAGCTGGCGCCCGGTCTGAGCCCGCGCATCGTGCGGGGCGTCTACTACCCGCACGGCATGCACACCATCAATCCCTATCGCCTCGTTGCGACGCTGGCCGACCGCTTCTCGGCGGAAGGCGGCGTCGTCATGCGCGGCAAGGTGCGGGGTTTCCGGCGCGACGGCAATCGCGTCACCGCCGTGCAGCTCACGGAATCGGAGCTTGCCGCCCAGGCGGTGGTGATCGCGGCCGGCCGGGCCTCGGGCGAGCTCACGCGGCTTCTCGGCTTCAACGCACCGCTGGTGGCCGAACGCGGTTATCACGTGATGCTGGCGCCGGACAATGTGCGCTTCGATATGCCCGTGAGCCCGGCCGAGCGCGGCTTCTTCGTCACACCGATGGAGGAAGGCCTGCGCGTCGCCGGTACGGTCGAGCTCGCCGCACCGCATCAACCGCCATCATGGCATCGCGCCGATCTTCTGGTACGGCATCTCAAGGACATCTTCCCCGGCGTCGGCGGCGAGGAACGCAGCCGCTGGATCGGCGAGCGGCCCAGCCTGCCGGATTTCCGGCCGGCCATCGGCCGCGCGCCGCGACTCGCCAATGTCTATTGCGGCTACGGCCATCAGCATGTCGGCCTGACCCTCGCCGCCGCGACCGGCCGCCTGATTGCCCGCCAGATGGAGGGGGAGGAGCTGCCCGACGCGCTCAGGGCCTGCGACCCTGGTCGGTTCGGCTGAAGCCCGGCGCCTGCTTTGCCATCGCAGGGCGAAGCGCCGACAGGGACCGCGTTGCGGCACTCGCTACTCAGGACTACCGTGGCTGCCACTCTTGGTTGGCGACATGTGATCTGGAGGCGCGCATGAGTTCTCATCGCAGTCCGGCGCAGGTTCGTGCCAGTCTCGGGCATCCCGTCATCGATGCCGATGGTCATTGGGTCGAATACAATCCGGTCTTCGCCGAGCGCATGCGCAAGGTCGCGGGCGACAAGGCGGCCGACGGCTTCCTCGCGTCGCAGCGGCGCATCCCGGATGCGCTTCGGCTCTCGATCGCCGAGCGCAAGCGGCGCGGAATCGCCATGGAAGGCTACTGGACCCGCCAGTCGACCAACACGCGCGACCGCGCCACGGCAATGATGCCGCGCCTGCTCTACGACCGGCTCGACGAGCTCGGCATCGATTTCGGCATCGTCTATCCCACCGCCGGTCTCGGCGTGCCGCGCATCCAGGACGATGAGACGCGACCCGCCGTCACGCGCGCCTTCAACATCGTGACGGCGGAGTATTTCGCCAAGCTCGCTGATCGGCTGACCCCGGCGGCGATCATCCCGATGTTCACGCCGGAGGAGGCGATCGAGGAGCTGGAATTCGCGACCAGGGAGCTGGGCGCCAAGGTCGGCATGTTCGGCGGCGCCTTCGCCCGGCGCATGCCGATCGGCGAGGGCCTCGATCCGGCGCTGGCGCGCTTCGTCGTCTCCTACGACTGGATCGGCATCGACAGCGACCACGATTACGACCCGGTTTGGCAGAAGTGCCGCGAACTCGGCGTCGCGCCGACCTTCCATGCCGGCGGCCGCGGCTTCGCGTTGCGCGCCTCGCCCAGCAACTTCACCTTCAATCATATCGGTCACTTCGCCTCGGCCGGCCACGCGGTCGCCAAGGGGCTGTTCCTGGGCGGCGTGACGCGGCGCTTCCCCGACCTCAACTTCGCCTTCCTCGAAGGCGGCGTCGGCTGGGGCTGCCAGCTTTTCGCCGACCTGATCGAGCACTGGGAACGGCGCGGCGCCAAGGGCATCGCCTACATGGATCCCGCGAAGCTCGATCGCCAGCTGCTCAAGGAGCTGGTCGACAAGTACGGCGACGAGGACATGGTGGCCGAGCTTGCGCGGCGCGACGGCTGGCCGAGTCGCGAGGAGGACGAGCCGACGGGCGGCGTGCCCATGCTGGACGACTTCGCCGCCTGCCAGATCGAACGCAAGCAGGATTGGATCGACCTCTACGCCAAGCCCTACTATTTCGGCTGCGAGGCGGACGATCGCATGAACGTGACGGCATTCGGCCACGCCAATCCATTCGGCGCGCGCATCAACGCGATCTTCAGCTCCGATATCGGCCACTTCGACGTGCCCGACATGCTGAGCCCGGTGCCCGAGGCCTACGAGTTGGTCGAGGATGGGTTGATCACCCCGGACGACTTCCGCGATTTTACCTTCGCCAACGCCGTGCGACTCTGGGGCACGCAGAATCCGCGTTTCTTCGAGGGCACCCGCGTCGCCAAGGAGGCCGCCGCGGTGCTGAACGTCGCGCCGGCGCGGGCAGCCGCGGAATAAGCATGACCGCCACTGGAGTTGCTCACCGGCGTTGCCGACCGTCGGGAATGATGCGTCACGGTAAGGCTGTGTCATCCCGAGCGGAGCGAGGGATCTTTGATCCGCGCTGCTTAAAGATCCCTCGCTTTCGCTCGGGATGACACCGCAGTGTCTGGGCGTCTGATCTTGTTCTTGTTAGTGGCGCAATCTTCAAGCGCCGTATTGCAGCAGCGCCTCGCCGTTCGCCCTGAGCCAGGCGCGTGGCACCGCCATCGGCCCGTCGCACAGCCGCTCGGTCAGCGCCCAGAATCGCGGACCGTGGTTCTTGTGCACCAGATGGGCCACTTCATGTGCGACCAGATAATCGAGCACCTCGGTGGGGGCGAAGACGAGGCGCCATGAAAAGGAGAGGCCGCCGTCGGGCCCGCAGCTTCCCCAGCGCGTGCGGCTGTCGCGCACACTGATCCGCTTCACCGTGCGCTCGATGCGCTCGGCCTTCGCATGCGCAAGCGGAATCACTCGCTGACGGACCTCGGCCGTCAGCCAATCGCGCAGCCGGCGCGGCAGATGCTCCGCACGCCCGGCGACATGGATCTCGGCTCCTTCGAGCCAAACCGTACCGCGCGCTTCGGGCCGATGGCGGATGCGATGCGGTACACCGAAAACCGGCACGTCGGCGCCATCGGTAAACGGACGGCGCGGTGGCAAGCGCTTCAGTCGGGCGGCGATCCAGCGGGCCTGCGTCTCGGCGAATCGGACTGCCACGGCGGATGGCATGCGCAAAGGCGCGGTAAGAAGGATGCGCCGGCTTGCGGAGTCGACACGCAACGATACCCGACGCGCGCGGACGCTTCGCAAGAACGTGACCGGCAGCA
>DATEID010000272.1:0-8160 GCA_035279245.1 Reyranella sp. | reverse complement strand
GAGCTTCTACAATCGCGCCTTGGCTTACAGCAACGAGAAGCAGTGGGATTCGGCCCTGCACGACTTCGATCGGGCGATCGAGCTCGATCCCAACGACGCCTCCGCCTTCGCCTATCGGGGCGTCGTCTATCAGCGCAAGGGTGAGGTCGATCGCGCCATCCAGGACCTCGACAAGGCGATCGCGCTCGATGCCGGCCTGGTCGTCGCCTTCGCCTGGCGCGGCGCCGCCTACAGCACGAAGGGCGACTGGGACCGCGCCATCGAGGATTACAGCCGGGCCATCGAGATCGACCCGCACGACGCGGCGACCTTCTACAATCGCGGCGTCGCCCATGCCCGCAAGCAGCAGTGGCAGGATGCCGTTGGCGATTTCGACGAGGCGATAAAGCTCAATGCCAAGGACGCGTCGGCCTTCTTCAATCGCGGGTTGGTGCACCAGAGCATGGACCAGCCCGATCTCGCCATTCGGGATTTCGGTCAGGCGATCCAGCTCGATCCGAACGACGCGTCGGCCCTGGCCATGCGCGGCGCCCTCTATCAGCGCAAGGGCGAGCTCGACCACGCCATCCAGGACTACGATCGCGCGCTCCAGATCGACCCGAAGGACTCCACGACCCTCTACAATCGCGGCGTCGCCAAGGAGCAGTCGGGCGACAAGACGGGTGCCGACGCCGACATCGCCGCCGCCCGCAAGATCGATCCCGATATCGGCAAGCAGTGACAGGGCCGAGGCCGCCGGCGCCCGATGCTCGTCGGCGGGCTTTCGAGGCTGCGCTACAGGCGGCAGAATGGCGTCCCGACAGGAGGCACATCATGGACGTCCGCACGCAGATGCGCAGTGCCGCAGGCTACTATGCCGAGCGCGAGGCGATCGTCGCCAGCGGCCGGCGGCTCACCTTCAGGCAGGCCTGGGAGCGCGGTGTCCGTCTCGCCAACGGGCTGCTGGCGCTCGGCCTGCAGCCGCAGGACAGGATCGCGGTGCTGGAGGACAACCGGCTGGAATCGGCCGATATCTTCCTCGGCGCCGCCATCGCCAACATGGTGCGGGTGCCGCTCTATCCGCGCAACGCACGCGACAGCCACCTCCACATGATGGGCCATACCGGCTGCAAGGCGCTGATCGTCGACGAGAAGCATCTGCCCGAGATCGACGGCCTGCAGGCCGAGCTGCCCGAGCTCGGACACGTGATCGTGCGGAATGCCGGCTACGAAGGCTGGCTCGCCGGGCAGTCGGATGTCGATCCCGACCCGCGCATTGCGCCCGAGGACAATTTCATCATCCGCCATACCGGCGGCACCACCGGCCGCAGCAAGGGCGTCGCCTACTCGCACCGGGCCTGGCTCGCCGCCGGCCGCGACTGGTTCTACCTCTATCCGCCGGTCGAGCCCGGCGACGCCTGCCTGCATGTCGGTCCGATCAGCCATGGCGCCGGCTACCTGTTCGTGCCGATGTGGCTCGGCGGCGGCTGCAACGTCATGATGGACCGGTTCGATCCGGTCGCCGTGCTCGACACCTTCGAAAGCGAACGCATCGGCTACCTGTTCGCGGTGCCGACCATGCTGAACGCCATCATCCGCGTTCCCGGCATCAGGGAGCGCCGGTTTCCCCATCTGAAATGCATGCTGGTGGCCGCCGCGCCGATCGCCGACGACACCGCGCTCAAGGCCTACCAGATCTTCGGCAACGCCCTGTACCAGGGCTACGGCCAGACCGAGGTGCTGCCGGTGGCGATGATGGGACCGGCGCAGTGGTTCGCGAAGGACCTGCCCGGCTCGACGCCGCTGCGTGCCTGCGGCCTGCCGCTGCCGTTCGCGCAACTGCAGATCTGGGACGAGGACAACAAGCCCGTGCCGCCCGGCACGCCGGGCGAGATCGTGGCCAAGACCGACGGCCAGATGACCGCCTTCTGGAACGATCCCGAGGCGACGGCCGAGCGCCTCGTCGACGGCTGGGTGAAGACCGGCGACATCGGCTATCTCGATGCCAACGGCTACCTCTACATGGTCGACCGGGCGGGCGACATGATCGTGTCGGGTGGCTTCAACATCTATCCGGCCGAGCTCGAGAACGTGATCGCGGGCCATGCCGACGTGATCGAGGTGGCGGTGTTCGGCATCCCGCACGAGCGCTGGGGCGAGACGCCATGCGCGGTCTGCGCCGTGAAGCCGGGTGCCGCCGTTACCGAGGCCGAGCTGATCCGGCTCTGCGAGGAGCGGCTGGGCAACTACAAGCGTCCCGGCAAGGTCGTGTTGCAGGCCGACCCGCTGCCCAAGACGCCGGTCGGCAAGATCAGGCGCAAGGAGCTGCGCGAGCCGTTCTGGGCCGGCCACACGCGCCGGGTGGCGGGAGGCTGACCGACCGCAGCCGCAAAGATCAGGGTGCGTGGAGGCGCACCGGCTCGCGCGTCACGGTTCGCCGCCCGCGCTTGTAGGCGGCGAGCACCGGCGCCACGGTTCTGAGCGCGGTCAGCGCGTCCGGGGCATCCAGCACCACGAGGTCGGCGGGCGCGCCGACCGCGATGCCGTAGTCGGCGTGCCGCAACAGACGCGCGGCGGCACTGGTGGTCATGTCCCAGACCGCGCGCACCTCGGCGTCGGAGCCCCTTTGGGCGACGATCGCCTGCATGTTGGCCTGCCGCAGCAACTGGCCGTCGCCAAATGGCGTGAAGGGATTGAGGATGTTGTTCGAGGCGATCGAGCATACGACGCCCAGCTCGGCGAGCCGGTTGGCGTCGACGACGTTGCGCGGCACGTTGTGGTCGGTGTGTCGCCCGCCGAGATAGAGATCGGTCGCCGTCAGGACGGTCAGGGCGACGCCGGCATCGGCCATCCGCCGAGCGACCTTGTCCATCGCCGGCTGCGGCATCGAGGCCAGCTTGGAGACGTGGCCGATGGCGACCCGGCCGGCCCAGCCGTATTTCTCCGTGAGCTCGCAGACCAGGTACGTGTCGAGCTCGTCGGCCGAGGCGCCGCTGTCGAGATGCATGTCGATGTCGACGTCGAATTCGCGGGCCATCTCGAAGACGCGGCGGATCTGCGCCGGCCGGTCGCTGTCGTAGTTGGGCGCCGCGCCGACGACCGTTGCTCCTCCTCTTTCGAGCGCGGCGACCATGAGCGCGTCGGTGCCGGGATTGTTGGTGAGGCCCTCCTGCGGCATCACGCAGATCTCGAGATCGATCGCCCACCTGTAGCGGTCGATCAGGGCCTTGACGCCTTCCAGCCCGCGCAGCCCGAGCTTCGGATCGACCTCGACGTGCGTGCGCATCCTGGTGCAGCCGTGCGAGATGCACTTCTCCAGCGTGCCCGCCGCCCGCTCGGCCACGTCCTCGACGGTGAAGCTCTGCTTGACCGCCGAGACGCGCTCCATGGCGAGATGGGGAAAGCGCGTCTTCTCGTGTGCGCAGCGACCGAGGATGCAGGATTTGTCGAGGTGGATATGGGTCTCCACGAAGCCCGCGCAGACCAGCCGGCCGTGGCCGTGCACTTCCTCCGCGGCCTCGCCCTGGAGACCGGGCGCCAGCGCCACGATGCGACCGTCCTTCACGCCGATGTCGGTTGTGGGGTGGCCCGGTCCGGCGTCGGGAAGCCGAACGTTGCGCAAGATGAGATCGAGAGCCATGCCCGCTTGCCTTTCCCCCGGAACAATTGGCCGAAGGATAGCATGGCGGGAGACCTAGGCGCGTGCGGCCTTGGCCGGTTTGTCGCTGTCCGACTATCTGCTCGCTGAGATTCGCCAAGTGGCGAACCGCGAGACGCCCGGTGAGTTGCAGGTGCGGTCGCACAGTCGCACGCAAGCGATCCCTTCCATCACGCCGGCCGACGCGATCCGCCGCGATCGCGATCGCACCATCTTCGACGATCAGCCGCCGCGCCCCAGGACAGTTGCATCGGCGGTCGAGGCGCTCATCGACGAGCGGAGGGAAGGGCGGTGATATTCCGGGACGCCGGGTTGCCCGGTCAACGTATGGCGATCTCGTTGCTGACGCTGCGCACGCCCTTCACGTTGCGCGCGATTTGCGCCGCCTGCTGGCGTTCGCGCTCCGAATTCACCCGGCCGGTCAGACGGACATTGCCGTTCAGCGTGGTCACGCCGACGTCGCCGAAGTGAACCACCGGATCTTCCACGAACTTGGCCCGGATGCTGTTAGTGATCGTGGAATCGTCGGCATATTCGGCGACGTTCTGCTTGCCCTGGAATACGTCGCAGGCCGCGATGGGCGTGGCGAGAACCAGGGCCGCCACGAGGCGGATCGTCGGCGAAGCGAGTGACATGGAGGCCTCCTGCAAGAGCGGTCGTGAGAGCGAACGACCGGCCATATGCAAGGTTGCTTGCCGGCCATGGCGGCAGCGGGCGGCAATCGCTCGCCGGCCCGCCCGCTCCTTCTTCTGGCAAAAATTCTGGAAATGGGGATGGGCATGAGCGGCAAGACAAGACCCTCGCTCGCGAAGCACCGCGCACGTGCGCGGCGCCAGGGTTTCGTGCAGGTCGAGGTTCGCAAGGAAGATGCGATCACTGTCGATCGTAGTATCGCCTTTAGGTTGAGCCTCCGGCAAAGACGGCCTGCGCCGTTCAAATGAACATGTCGAGCTGGTTGTAGTTCTTCAGCACGGTGGCGCGGGTCACCTCGTTCCAGCGATTCTCGTCCTCCCGGCCCACGAGCGGCCGATAGATGTAGCTCTGCTCCTGCGGGAAGCGCTGGCGGCGCGCGTCGATTGCGATCTGGATGATGCGCGTGCGCGCCTCGATGCGGGCCTGGTCGTAGGTCTCGACCGCGCCGGTGAGGCGCTGTGTCGTGACGTTCAGCACGCGCTTGCGCGGAAAGAAGCCCGCGTTCAGCGTGACGCGCCGGTCGGGCGAGCTGTTGGCGAAGGAGCCGTGCACCAACTGGCGGTTGGTCACGATCGTATCGCCGGCGTCGCACAGCATCGGCACCGCGCCCTCGATGCGGTCCGATCCGCTCTCCGCCACCATCTTCTTGATGTCGGCCTTGCCGCGCTTGTGGCTGCCGGGCAGCACCCAGACACCGTTCGCCGCGGTGCTGGGATAGAGCTGGGTCATGAAGTTGAAGCCGTGCGCGCCCTGGTCCCAATCGGGCGAGGTCCAATGCGTCGTACCGTCCTGATGCCAGGCGACCGACGGACCGAGGCCAGGCTCCTTCACGAAGGTCACTTCATTGTAGGGGACGAAATCGTCGCCGAGGATCGATGCCGCCACGGTCAGCAATCCGGGATGGCCGTAGAGACGCAGACAGGCGTCGCTCAGGTGAAGGTTCCCGTCGAGCAGCTCGACGGTCCAGGCCGGCGCATCCTCGCCCGGTCGAGGCTGCAGCATGGCCGCCGGGTGGCGGCCATTGTTCTTGTCGGTGCCGCCGACCGGATCGCTCAACGGCCTGGCCCAGCGATAGGGCGGCTTGATGATGCCCGCATCGAGCACGGGCCGTCCCTGACGATCGACCATCGCGTCCGGTGCCACCGGCGCCCGCGACAGCACCGCGTCGATGTCGGCCCGCAGCTCCCGCAGCTCCTCGGGTCCGACCACGCCCTGGAAGACATAGAAGCCGTGCGTCCAGTACGACTCCAGGATCTCCGGCAGAAGCTTGCCGTCGGCGCCGACCCGGATCGGGCCGCGATTGCCGAGGGCATAGGCGCGCGCCTCGGCGCGTCGGCCGTATTCGCTCATGGCCCGCTCGTGATCGACGGCGCTGAGCGGCTGGGAGGCGGTGACGAGGCTCATGGCGGATTCCCAACGAATGTCTGCCCGTGGGGGACGGCTTGGGCCAACGATATCGCGGCCCAAGACCAGCGACAAACGCCCTGGCAAGCAGCGTTCGTCTGGCGAGGGGGCTTTGAGACGGCGAACGTACGGCCATAGGGCTATTTCCCTCGCCTGACTGCGGCACGCATCATCCAGCGCGAGCGCGCCGGTCGCGGCGTAGACCGCGGACGTCAAGCGGCGCACTTGGTGACCCGACGCGGGACGTGACCGCGGCGCAACGCGGCGGCGCGAGCGCAGCGCCTCAGGACCACCCTTGCCGGTGCTTTGATAATAGACACTCGCGCGCCGTTTTTGAATATTTAGCCACGTCCGGCGATCTGCCTATTAAGCCCAGCGCGCTTTCCGCCTATCAGGTGATCGCTGAGCACGTGCGCTCCGAAAAATTTGCAGAATGGGATGTCCAGATTTTGAAGCCCCTCCCGACATTCACGGCGTGCAGTGGCGGCCGAGAAGTCGTATAATTTGATGTGCCACGTCGAGACGACGCCGCGCATCCCATAGAAGGAGCCATAGTGATGTCTCTCATCAACGATCCGCCGCCGACGCCCAAGCAGCCCGGTCGCGGGGTCATCAACGATCCACCGTCGTCCGCTCCGCCTGCGCCACGAGGTCCCGGGTTAATCAACGCCGTGTTGAGGGACGCGCTCCCGCCCAAACGGCCCCCGGGCTAATCACACCGCCCAGCCCGAACGGCCCTCTTGGGCTGATCAACACACCCCGGCCAGAACTATTGGAGGTTTAGCGTTCTCTCACAGAGGGCGGAAGCCGTGCGCGCCCTGGTCCCGAAGGTCACCAAAGGTGTCGTTTGGCGAACGCATGTCCTGAACCGGATTTGAGATACTTCTCGAAACTTGCGGCTTTGAGTTCATCGGAGAACGCGACATAGGTCGCCAGTCGCCAAGGCTTGTACTTCGAGGAGTGTAGCGACTTCCCCGCGTTGTGCTCGGCGAATCGGCGCTTCAGGTCGGTCGTGATGCCGACGTAGCGTTGCGGCTCGGGGCTGCCATTTTCCAGAAGGTAAACGTAGTGCAATCCGGCAGCCCTCCTTCGCCGAGGCTTCGGAGGGCATCCTGCTTCGCTTGGACTTCTTGGGACAAGTCCTGCGTAGCGCATAGCGCGAAGCAGGATGGCGGACAGGGCGGGATTCGAACCCGCGGTGGCTGTTACACCACGCACGCTTTCCAAGCGTGTGCCTTAAACCGCTCGGCCACCTGTCCAGCTCGCCGCTCGTCGGGCGCGGTTGGCCGCTCTTATAGCGTGGCCGCCGGCCGGGGCAACGGCATCTTCCCTCGCGCGGCCCGGTTGGCTAGGGTGGCTCGGGGATTGGGTGTTTGGGGGAAAAGATGGTCCTGTTCCGCGGGCTGGGCTGGGTGCTGCTGGCGATGGCCGTGGCGGCGATCGTGCACGATGGCCTGATGTGGTGGTCCGAGGGCACGTTTCGTCTGATGCTGTTGGGCGATTTCTGGTCGCGCTTCGATTATGCCGCCGTCCATCCGGTGCCGGGCGGTCCGCCGCCGGGCTGGCTGGCGGGCCACGTCTTCCTGCCTCTCCTGATGACGCCGGCGCTCCCGGCCTTTGCGATCCTGGGCGCGGTCCTGCTCTGGATCGGCCGCCGCGGCGGTGGACGCCCCGAGCCGACCTTCCTCACCAGCTCGCGGCCACGCCGGCGCAGCAGCAGCCTCTCCTGAAGGCGACGTGGTATCCTATTACCGTTTGCATGGAGTGGCGCAAAAGCGAGAAGATCGGCCGGAGATGCCGACGCCATCGGCATCGGAGATTTCTCACCGAAGTGAGAAATTCGCGAGAAGTTTCCGGTTCGGCTAACGGCTGTCCATCTTCAGCGCGGCGATGAAGGCCGACTGCGGGATCTCGACGTCGCCCACCTGGCGCATGCGCTTCTTGCCCTTCTTCTGCTTCTCCAGGAGCTTCTTCTTGCGGCTGATGTCGCCGCCGTAGCACTTGGCCAGCACGTCCTTGCGCAGCGCGCTGATCGTCTCGCGGGCGATCACCCGGCCGCCGATTGCCGCCTGGATCGCGATCTTGAAGAGCTGGCGCGGGATCAGGTCCTTCAGCCGCTCGCACAGCGCCCGGCCGCGGCTTTCGGCAGCGGCCTTGTGCACGATCATGCTGAGCGCATCGACCGGCTCGGAGTTGACCAGGATGGTGAGCTTCACCAGCTCGCTCTCCTCGTAGCCCGCCATCTCGTAGTCGAAGCTCGCATAGCCGCGCGTCGCCGATTTCAGCCGGTCGTAGAAGTCGAACACCACCTCGTTGAGCGGCAGGCGGTAGATCGCCATGGCGCGCGTGCCGGCATAGGTGAGCTCCACCTGCTGGCCGCGCCGCTCCTGGCAGAGCGTCAGCACCGCGCCGAGATGCTCGTCGGG
>DATEID010000271.1:0-2183 GCA_035279245.1 Reyranella sp. | reverse complement strand
GGAGGGCATTCGCGTTCTCGATTTCGGCCGGTACATCGCCGGCCCGTTCTGCGGCACCATGCTGGGCGATCTCGGCGCGGAAGTGATCCGCATCGAGAAGCTCGGCGGCAGCGAGGATCGCTGGGTGACGCCCGTCACGCCCGGCGGCGAAGGCGCCATGTTCCTCCAGATGGGCCGCAACAAGCTCGGCCTGACGCTGAATCCGGTGAAACCGGCCGGCCGCGAGATCGTGAAGAAGCTGGTCGCCGTGTCCGACGTGGTGATCGCCAACCTGCCCTACGAAGACCTGCAGAAGATGGGCATCGATTACGAGTCGATTTCGGCCGTCAACCCGCGCATCATCCTCGCCACCAACTCGACCTTCGGCTCGGAAGGCCCTTATGCGACGCGGGTCGGCTTCGACACGATCGGCCAGGCGATGTCCGGCGCGATGTATCTTTCCGGCGACGGCAAGGTGCCGACCCGCGCCAATACGCCCTATGTCGATTTCAGCTCGGCGCTGCTCAGCACGGTCGGCGTGCTCGCTGCCCTGATGGACCGCGCCAAGACAGGCAAGGGACAGAAGGTCGAGACGGCACTGCTGCGCACCGCTATCAACATTGCCAACGGCCACCTGATCGAGCAGGCGATGCTCGATCTCAATCGGGTCGCCACCCTCAACCGCGGCTTCACGGCCGGCCCCTCTGACAGCTTCAAGTGCAAGGACGGCTGGATCTACGCGATGACGATCGGCCAGCCGCTGTTCGTGCGTTGGTGCAAGCTGATGGGCGACGAAAGCCTCGCCAAGGATCCGCGCTTCAAGGACGATCTGGCGCGCGGCGACAATGGCGAGGCGCTGTCCGAGATCATGCAGAAATGGTGCGAGCGACGCACGGTCGCGGAGGCGCTGGCGGAACTCGAAGCCAACCGCATTCCCGCGGGCGCCGTCTATACCCCGCAGCAGACGCTCGACGATCCGCATGTCCAGCAAGCCGACTTCTTCCATCACATGGAGTTCCCCGGCGCGAGCAAGCCCGTGCCGGTGCTGCAGGAGCCGGTGAAGCTGTCGCGCACGCCCCTCTCCATCCGGACGCGGGCGCCCAAGCTCGGCGAGCACACCGACCAGATCCTGCGGGAACTGGGCTATGACGCGGCCGCGATCGAGAAGCTGCGGGCCGAGCGGGTGGTCTGACATGTCGCCCGGGGACCGCTTTGCCGGGCTGCCGGGCCTGCTGTCCGCCGACTCCGACCTGTTACGCCGCGGCCGCTGGCTTTCGACCGACTGCCGGATCGACATCGGTGCCGAGCCCTTCTTCCTGTCGATCCGCGAGGGCCGTCTCACCGCGCTCGATCGCGGACAGAGGCTGATGCGCTCGACGGTCTTCACCGTGCGCGCCACGGACGAAGTCTGGACCAACCACTGGAAAACGGTTCCCGACCCGGGCTGGCACGACCTGTTTGCGCTCACCAAGCGCGGCGCCGCATCGATCGAAGGCGATTTGCGGCCGCTGCTGCAGAACCTGCAGTACTTCAAGGACATGCTGGCATTGCCTCGCAGGACACCGGGAGCCGACTGACCATGGCGCCAAAATTCGAGCCGATGGTCGGCCGCTACCTGCTAACGGAGATCGATGGCGTTCCCCATCGCCTTTACTTCGAGGAGGCCGGCCAGGGCATTCCGCTCGTCTGCCTGCACACCGCCGGCGCCGACGGCCGACAATACCGCCACCTGATGGCCGATCCCGAGATCACGCGGCGCTTCCGTGTGCTCGCCTTCGACTTGCCGTGGCACGGCAAGTCGACGCCACCGGACGGCTGGGAGCGCCAGGAATATCGGCTGACGACCGAGAGCTACACCGCGGCCATCCGCGCCTTCTATGGGGCAATGGAGCTCGACCGGCCGGTCGTGATGGGCTGCTCGATCGGTGGGCGCATCGTGCTCAATCTCGCCATCGCCCATGCGGCCGAGTTCCGGGCACTGATCGCACTCGAGGCCGCGGATTTTCAGCAACCCTGGTACGACACGACATGGCTGCATCGCCCGGATGTCCATGGCGGCGAGATCTGCGCCGCGCTGGTCTCGGGGCTGATCGCGCCACACAGCCCGCCCGTCCATCGCCACGAGACGCTCTGGATGTACATGCAGGGCGGACCCGGCGTCTTCAAGGGCGACCTCTATTTCTATCGCGTCGACGGCGATCTGC
>DATEID010000270.1:0-6081 GCA_035279245.1 Reyranella sp. | reverse complement strand
CTGCCGCGCGGTCGGCATCGCCGGCGGCAAGGAGAAGTGCGACTATGTCGTGAAGGAGCTGGGCTTCGACGCCTGCGTCGACTATCGCGCCGCCGGCAAGGATCTCTTCAAGGAGCTGCGCGCCGCCGCGCCCAAGGGCATCGACGTCTATTTCGAGAATGTCGGCGGGGCGGTGCAGGCGGCGGTCGTGCCGCAGCTCAACGACTTCGCACGGGTGCCGCTGTGCGGCCTGATCTCGCAGTACAACGAGATGCAGATGATGCCCGGCCCCGACTGGCGGCTGCTGCTGGTGCGCCGCGTCACCGTGGAGGGTTTCATTGTCTCCGACCATTTCGCCGAGATGCAGGGCTTCTGGAAGGAAGTGCCGCCGGCGGTGAAGGCCGGCAAGATCAAGTATCGCGAGGACATCGTGCAGGGCCTCGAGAACGCGCCCGAGGCCTTCATCGGCCTGCTGAAGGGCCGGAACTTCGGCAAGCTCCTGGTGCAGGTGTCGGACGATCCGACGCGGAAATAATAACCTTCCTCCCTGCGCAGAGCGTGGGGAGGTGGCGCGCAGCGCCGGAGGGGTCATGAGCCTCCGACCCCTCCGTCGCGTATGACGCGACACCTCCCCAGCTTCGCTGGAGAGGGAGCTGTTACGCCGGGCGGCCTACCGCCCCATCTGCATCGGCTGTTCCATCGGCATCATGTTGTGGGTCAGGTGGTCCATGATCCAGATCGAGCCGACGACGACCAGGAAGACCACGAGGACGCCGAACGCGAGCGCCAGCACGTTGTTGGTGTTGTCCGGACCGGTGGTGATGTGGAGGAAGAACACCAGGTGCACGCCCATCTGGGCGATGGCGAGCACGATCAGGGCCACCGGAACGGACGGTCCGTAGATGACGGGCGACACGGTGAGGAGGAAGGCCGCGACCGTGAGCACGACGGAGAAACCGAGCCCGATGTTGGCGTTGCGCACCCAGCGGCCGCTGTCCTCGCGCGGCTCGTCGCCGGGGGCGTGGTCTTCCGGCGCGTTGACGGCAGCGGCGTGCCGGCGGTCGGATTCGATGTTGCTCATGCGCCGCTCCCTATCAGGTAGACGATCGTGAAGATGCCGATCCAGACGATGTCCAGGGCGTGCCAGAAGAGGTTGAAGCAGATCAGGCGGTGAACGATCTCGCGGCGGAACCCCTTGATCTGCACCTGCGCCATCATGGTGGCGAGCCACATGCCGCCCAGCGTGACGTGCAGGCCGTGGAGTCCGACGAGGCCGAAGAAGGCGGTCAGCATGCCGCTGCGCTGCGGGGTGAAGCCGCGGCCCACCAGCTCGATGAACTCCTGCGCCTCGAGGAGAACGAACACCAGGCCCAGGAGACCGGTGAGCAACAGGAAGAACTGGGTCCACAACAGGTTCCGCGCGTTCGTGGCCGCGAACGAGAGCATGCAGGTGTAGCTGGACAGCAGCAGTGCCGCCGTCTCGATGGCCACGCGGGGGATGTCGACGATGTCGGCCATCGTCGGCCCGCCGGCGGTCGCGTCCCGCTGCACCGCGAAAGCCGCGAAGAAGCAGGAGAACATCACGATGTCGCTCAGCAGGAAGATCCAGAAGCCGTAGCCGACGAGGATCCGCTTGTTGGCCGGACCGGTCGTGCCATGGCCGGCTCCTTCGACGGGAGCCTCGCGGCCATGGCCGGTATGGCCGAGCCGGTGCGGGTCCTCGTGGCTGCGGCGGATGGCTTCGACGCTGGCGGGCAGTCCGATGTCGGTCATGCCCGTGCTCCCTGGGCCGGCGCTCCCTGCGTTGGCGCTCCGTGGGCCGGCGCTCCCTGGCGCGAGAGCCGCTCGAGCAGGGCCTGCCGCGCCGCGCGGCGGGCGCGGTCCACCCGCGCCACCTCCTCGACCGGCACGACGAATTCGTGGACGTCACGCCAGGCGAAGACGACGAAGCCGGCGAAGGCGGCCACCAGCGCGACGCCGGCGAGCCACCAGATGTGCCAGATCATCGAGAAGCCGAAGATCGAGGTGAAGAAGGCCGTGTAGATGCCGACCGGGCTGTTCACCGGCATCTCGATCGGTTCGTATTTCGGTTCCGGCGAAAGCTGCTGCGTCTCGATGGCGCGCAGCTTGATCTCCCAATAGGCCTCCTCGCCCTCGACGTCGGGCATGACGGCGAAGTTGAAGAAGGGCGGCGGCGAGGGGGTGGCCCACTCCAGCGAGCGGCCGTCCCACAGGTCGCCCGTCGCGTCGCGCAGCTTCTCGCGGTTGCGGATGCTGACCACGAGCTGCGTGATCTGCGTGATCACGCCCAGGATGAGGATCGCGACGCCGATCACGGATATGTAGAGCCAGGGCCGCCATTCCGGAAAGTTGATGTGCTGCAGGCGCCGCGTCATGCCGGCCAGGCCCAGCACATAGAGCGGCGCGAACGTCACCCAGAAGCCGACGAAGGCGAACCAGAAGGCGGCCTTGCCCAGGCCTGCATGCAGCCGGAACCCGAAGGCCTTGGGGAACCAGTATTCCAGGCCGGCGAATACCGCGAACACCACCCCGCCGATGATGACGTTGTGGAAATGCGCCACCAGGAACATCGAGTTGTGGGTCAGGAAGTCCGCCGGCGGCACGGCGAGCAGCACGCCCGTCAGGCCGCCGATGATGAAGGTGAAGATGAAGCCCATGGACCACAGCATGGGGACCTCGAAACGCACGCGGCCGCCGTACATGGTGAAGATCCAGTTGTAGATCTTAACCCCGGTCCCGACCGCGATGATGCTCGAGGAGATGCCGAAGAAGGTGTTGACCGCCGCGCCCGCCCCCATGGTGAAGAAATGGTGCAGCCACACCATCATGGAGACGATGCAGATGAACAGCGTCGCCAGCACCATCGAGCGGTAGCCGAACAGCGGCTTGCCGGAGAAGGTCGGGAACACCTCGGAGAAGATGCCGAACGCCGGCAGGACCAGGATGTAGACCTCGGGATGTCCCCAGGCCCAGACCAGGTTCACGAACATCATCGGGTTGCCGCCCGCGGTGTTCGTGAAGTAGTGCCAGCCGAGATACCGATCCAGCGTCAGCATGGCGAGCGTGGCGGTCAGGATCGGGAAGACCGCGACGATCAGCAGGCAGGACGACAGGGCCGTCCAGCAGAAGACCGGCATGCGCAGATAGCTCATGCCGCGACATCGCATCTTCAGCACCGTCGTGACGAGGTTGATCCCCGTGATCAGGGTGCCGACACCGGAGATCTGCACGGCCCACAGGTAGTAGTCGACGCCGACGCCCGGCGTGTAGGCTGTCTCGCTGAGCGGCGGATAGGGCAGCCAGCCGGTGCGGGCGAACTCGCCGACGAAGAGCGAGACGTTGACGAGCAGGGCGCCGCTGGCGGTCAGCCAGAAGCCGACGGAATTGAAGGTCGGGAAGGCGACGTCGCGGACGCCGAGCTGCAGCGGCACCAGGTAGTTCATGAAGCCCAGCACCAGCGGCATGGCGCCGAACAGGATCATGATCGTGCCGTGGGCGGTGAAGATCTGGTCGTAATGCTCCGGCGGCAGATAACCCGGCGCATCGATGGCCAGCGCCTGCTGGGTGCGCATCATGATCGCATCGGCGAAACCGCGGATCAGCATCAGCACCCCCAGCAGGCAGTACATGACGCCGATCCGCTTGTGGTCGACGCTGGTGATCCATTCGCGCCAGAGATAGGGCCACCAGCCCTTCACGGTGACCAGGGCCAGCACGCCGAGGACGATCAGGATCACGACGATGGACGTGATGAGCGGCAGCGGCTGGGACCACGGAATTGCCGACAGGCTGAGTTTGCCGAACATCCTCAATCCTTTCCGCCGGTGGCGTGTTCACGTCCGGCATGCTCCGGAGATTCGGGCTCGGGGCCCGGTCCCGGCGGGATCTTCTGCGTCGCCACGGCCTGGAAGAGCTGCGGTTCGACGGCCCGGTAGGTCGCGGGCGGCACGCGCTGGGACTGCTGCAGCAGTTTGTCGTAAGCGGCCCGATCCAGCGCGGGGCCGCTGCCGCGGACGCTCGCCACCCAGGACTCGAAGTCGGCCGTCGGCATGCTCTTCACCTGGAACTGCATGTCGGAGAAGCCGTCGCCGGAGAACTGCGCCGAGGTGCCCCAGATCTCGTGCGATCCGTCGGCCTGCAGGCTGAGCTGCGAGACCATGCCCGGCATGGCATAGATCATCGAGCCGAGGCGCGGCACGAAGAAGACATTGAAGACGCTGGCCGAGGTGATCGAGAAATGGACGGGCGTTTCCGCCGGCATCACCAGTTGATTGACGGTCGCGATGCCCTGCTGCGGGTAGATGAACAGCCATTTCCAGTCGAGCGCCACCACCTGCACCTCGAGTGGCGCATTCCTGGAATCGAGCGGCCTGAACGGGTCGAGCCGGGAGGAACCGATCCAGATCACGCCGCCGATGAACATGATGGTCAGGATCGGGATCGACCAGACGAGCGCCTCGATCCGTCCCGAATAGGACCAGTGGGGCAGGTATTCCGCTTTCGGGTTGGATGCGCGGTAGCGCCACGCCATCCAGAAGGCCAGCAGGATCGTCGGCACGACGATGGCCAGCATGATCACCGTGGCGTCGATCAGGATGGTGGCATCACCCTCGCCTACAGGACCGAGCGGGTCCAGGACGCCGCCCGAGCAGGAGGCAAGACCGAGACCGAGCAGCCCGACGGCTGGCCCGCGACATGCGCGGGCCGATCTACTGCTCCAGATTTGCAAACCAGCCATCGGAAGCGTCCCCCTATCGCGGACGAGGCGCGTTTGCACCTTCGCCCCGGTTCGACAAATCGCGAGCGCTGTAGTTGCTAGCTGCCGGCTATGCATTCTCTCCGACAAAGCGCCGCTGTCAAAACATCAGTGCGACTTCCCGCGAGCGTCCAATGGCCGCGAGCGTTCCGGTGCCTTAGCGTACGAACCGACCCAACGTCCGGTTGCGTGTGCGTCCTGACTATTTTGTCGTGTCATCCCGAGCGGAGCGAGGGATCCTTGTAAGCGCCGCAAAGATCCTTCGCTTTCGCTCGGGATGACACGGTTTGTTGCAACCGGCCATTTTCGTCATATGCGATAGCGCCGCCTTGCGGAGAGCGGAATCACTCCGGAATCGCCAGCAGCTCACGGGCGACGAGGTCGGGGGCGGAGATGATGCAATTGTGGCCCGCTTCGATCGGGCGGAACCGGATGTGCGGCAGCGCCTGCACCTTCTCGTGCATGCCGGCGGAGACCGGATAGCGCGGCTTCGTGCAGGCGATGTAGGTCATCGGCCGTCCGTTGCCGGCTGGATGAGCGACTCGAATCGGCTTGGTGTAGCAGGCGAGCGGATGCGGCGTGAGCTGGCGGTGCGTCCACGCCGCGAGCGCGGGATCGTCGATGATCAGGCTGCCGACCGGCGCGAACGGCAGCACCTCGGTGCCGTTCACGATCTTCACGAGCTTCTTGCGCTTGGCCGCGATCGCCGGCGGGATGCGGCCGAAGATCGACTGGCCGTCCTGCGGCAGGCCGCCGTCGATGATCACGAGATGGGCGATGCGCTCCGGCATGCGGTCGGCGACGAGGCCGGCGATCAGGCTGCCGAAGCTGTGGCCGACCAGGACGACGTCGCGCAGGTCTTCCTTCTCCAGCGTGGCGAGGGTGTCGGCGAGGAGCAGGTCGTTGTCGATCTCGGGCGACAGCTCGGCCGCGCGCTCGCCGACGCCGCGAAACGGCAGGGCGCGGGCGTCATGGCCGGCCGCCTGCAATTTCTCCAGCACGAACTTCCACGACCAGGCGCCCATCCATGCGCCGGGGAGACAGACATAGGTACGCATGCGACGGCTTTTTAGCACATCTGTTTCCTCCCCACGCAAAGCGTGGGGAGGCGGCCGAAGGCCGGAGGGGTCATGAGCAACCGTCGCGACGTCTCCGACCCCTCCGTCGCGTCTGGCGCGACACCTCCCCAGCGGAGCTGGGGAGGAGGTATCATTGCGGCGCATGGAGTGGGGAAGGCGCCTGGGGCAGGCAGCGAGGACGTTCGTCGAGCCGGGACCGCGGCTGGTGGACGAGCTCGAATGCGTGGCGTCGGTGCTGCTGGCGAT
>DATEID010000269.1:0-15710 GCA_035279245.1 Reyranella sp. | reverse complement strand
TCGTTGCCCGCGCCTTCACGCCACGCCGCATCGAGGAGCTGCGCGCCAGGACACAGGAGATCGCCGCCGAGCTGGTCGATGCCCTAGCGCAGCGATCGGGGACCGTGGACCTGATCGAGACCTTCGCCTATCCGCTGCCGGTCCGGGTGATCTGCGCGCTGCTGGGCGTTCCGCCGGAAGATGAAGCGACCTTCACTGCGTGGTCGCGCGGCGTCGCACGATCCGTCGATCCGACCATCCTGCGCAGCCCCGAGATCGAGACAGCCATCGTCGAAGCGCGCCACGGCTTGCAAACCTATCTCGGCGATCTGCTGGCGGCACGGCGGCGCAAGCCCGGCGACGACCTTCTCTCCGCGCTGGCCGCCGTGGACGCGGACGGCGATCGCATCTCGCCACGCCAGATCGTGGCGCTCGCCCAGCTCCTGCTGGTCGCCGGGCACGAGACCACGGTGAACCTGATCGGCAACGGCACGCTGGCGCTGCTGCGCCGCCCGGACCAGCTCGCGCGCCTGCGCGATTCGCCCGAGCTTGCCGGCTCGGCCGTCGACGAGATGCTGCGCTTCGACAGCCCGGTGCAAATCACCCAGCGCGTCGTGGTCGAGGACATGGAGGTCGTCGGCTGTCCGGTGAAGGCGGGCGACGAGATCATGCTGGTGCTGGGCGCGGCCAATCGCGACCCCGCTGTCTTTCCCGACCCTCAGCACCTCGACATCACGCGCGACGCCCGTCGGCATGTGGCCTTCGGCGGTGGCATCCACCATTGTCTGGGTGCGGCGCTGGCGCGGATGGAAGGCGAGATCGCGTTCCGCACCCTGCTCGGTCGCTTCCATACGATCGAGCTTGCCGGCACGCCGGTGCGCCGCCCGACCTTCACCTTACGCGGGTTGGAAAGCCTGCCAGTCGAACTACAGTCGTAGCTGCCAGTGACTCAAGGGAGCGCGCAACTCCAGTTGCGCTCATGAAGATGCGCCACCGAAGTGGCGCGCTCTTATGAAAATCGCGGCCCGCGCACCAGCTTGCCGGGCAGCGCGCCCGTGGGCTCGCCGTCGCGATAGGTGACGGAACCCGACACGACCGTGGCGCGATAGCCCGTGGCGCGCTGCAGCAGGCGCTTGCCGCCGGCCGGCAGGTCCCACTTCATCACCGGCGCTTCGACCCGAAGCTTGTCGAAATCGATCACGTTGAGATCGGCCTTGCAGCCTTCGGCGATCTTGCCGCGATCGTTCAGGCCGACCGCCCGCGCATTGTCGAGCGTGTGGCGCTGGACGAGCCACGACAGGTCGAGCCGTCCGGTCTTGCGGTCGCGGCCCCAGTGCGACAGCAGATAGGTCGGATAGGAGCCGTCGGAGATCAGGCCGACATGCGCCCCGCCATCGCCCAGCCCGATCAGCGTATGCGGGCTCTGCATCATCTCGCTGCAGCAGTCGAGATTGTAGGCGGCATAGTTCGCGAACGGAGCGAAGATGAAATTCTTGCCCTCGCCCTCGATCAGATAGTCATAGACGACCTCGCGGGGATCGCGGCCTTCCCGGCGAGCGCGGGCACCGAGCGATGTCTCCTGCGGCGGCTCGTAGTCCGGCGGATCTCCCAGCGGGAACATGCGGTCGTAATCCACCAGCCGCGCCGCCATGTCGGAGCGCAACGGCTCGTGCGATTCCTCGAGGAGCTTCGCGCGAAAAGCGGGATCGCGCATGATCGCCAGCCGCTCGGCGACGGTCTTGTGCGCGATTGCCTTGTAGGAGCGGCACACCGAGAACGGGATGCGGCTGGCCTGCAGGCCCTGCAGCACACCGATCGGGCGCGGCGCGACCTGCGCCTTGGCAGCATGTCCCTTGGCCGTCAGCCCTTCGACCAGCCCCAGCAAGCGTCGCCAACCGTCGGGCTTGGTATGGCGCTGCGCAAGCGACACCGAGAACGGACGCCCGCTCGCAGCCAGCAGGCGGTCGAGCATCTCGAACTCACTCTCCGGACTGGGCGTGTTGAAATCAGAGATGAACTCGATGACACCCCGTCCCGCATCCTTCATGCCGAGCGCGATCCCCAGAAGCTCCGCCTCGGAGGCCCGCAACGAGGGCGTCGGATCGCCCTTCACGGTGCGATGGTTGAGCGTGCGCGAGGTCGAGAAGCCCAACGCGCCGTCGCGCATCGCCTGGGCCGTGAGCGCCCGCATCTGCGCGACCTCGTCGGGCGTCGCCTCCTCGAGCCTGGCCGCCCGCTCGCCCATCACGAACACGCGCAGCGCGCCGTGCGGAAGCTGGGCGCCGAGATCCATGTCGCGCGGCCGCGCCTCGAGAGCATCGAGATACTGGCCGAACGATTCCCATGACCAGTTCAGCCCCTCGTCCAGCGCAGCGCCGGGGATGTCCTCGACGCCCTCCATCAGCTCGATCAGGCGCTGGCGGTCCGTCGGCTTCACCGGGGCAAACCCCACGCCGCAATTGCCCATCACCGCCGTGGTGACGCCATGCCAGCTCGAGGGCTGCAGCCGCGAATCCCATGTCGCCTGGCCGTCATAGTGGGTGTGGATGTCGACGAAGCCCGGCGTGACGAGCAGGCCCTTGGCGTCGATCTCCTCGCGACCGCCGGCCTTCACCTTGCCGACCGCGACGATCCTTCCGTCCTTCACCGCCACATCGGACTCGCGCAGCCCGCTGCCTGTCCCGTCGGCCACCGTGCCGCCGCGAACGACCAGATCGTAGTCCGCCATGTCATCCCTCCGAATTTCCCGGAAGTCTAACGTAACGGCGTCGCGTGTGCATGCCGCCGCAGATCGAAATGGAGAGCGGGCTCCGCTAGCGCCGCGACAAGGCGAGCCAGGCGCCGCCCCCGATCAGAAAAGCCCCGCTGAGGCGCGAAAGCAGACGCACGCGCTTGGCGGAAAGCGCACGACCTGCCCGGCCGGAAACGAGGGCGTAGGCACTGTCGGACAATGCCGCGACGGCCATCGCCGTGACTCCCATGATCGCAATCTGGAGACCGTGATCGCGCGCCGGATCGATGAATTGAGGAAAGAAGGCTCCGAAGAAGATCAGCGTCTTGGGGTTGCTGAGAGCGACCAGCGCACCCTGCATGACAAAGCCGCCGCGCGGCGGTGCAGATGCGTGGCCGTTGGCGTTGCCGCCGGATCGGATCATCTGCCAGCCCATCCACACGAGATAGGCAGCGCCCGCCAATCGCAGCCAATCGAACCAATGGCCCATGGTCTGGATCAACGAAGCGAGGCCAAGGCCCACGACGCCGATCATGACGGCCAGCCCGACCTGCGTGCCGGCCACGTTGAGGAGCCCGGCGCGTGTACCATGTTTCAAGCTGTTGGCGATGACCAACGTCACCGTCGGCCCCGGCACGACGACGATGATGATGCAGGCCAGGAGATAGACGGCGTAGGTCTCGATGGACATGCAAGCCCGAAGATCAGTATCCAGTCGGCCGCTCGTCGAAGGCTGCCGCCTTCTCGAGCGCCGCTGCCGCACGCAGCATGGTCTCCTCGTCGAAGGATCGGCCGATGAGCTGCAGGCCGAGCGGCAGGCCGTCCTTGTCGAGACCCACCGGCACGGAAATGCCGGGCAGGCCCGCCATCGAAGCCGGGATGGTGAACGCATCGTTGAGATACATCGTCACCGGATCGTCCATCTTCTCGCCGGCCGGGAACGCCGCCGTCGGTGCGGTCGGCGTCAGCAGCACGTCGCACCTCTCGAAGGCCTGCCTGAAGTCGCGAGCGATCAGCGCCCGCACCTGCTGCGCCTTCTTGTAGTAGGCGTCGTAGTAACCGGCCGAGAGCACGTACGTACCGATCATGACGCGCCGGCGCACTTCCTTGCCGAAGCCCGCCGCACGGGTGTTCTGGTACATCTCGATCAGGTCCTTGCCCGGCACGCGCAGCCCGTAACGCACACCATCATAACGCGCGAGGTTGGACGAGCATTCGGCTGGCGCCACGATGTAGTAGGCCGGCAGCGCATACTTGGTATGGGGCAGTGACACCTCGGTCGGCTCGGCACCTGCCGCCTTCAGCATCTCCACGCCCTTTTCCCACAGCGCCACGATCTCGGCGGAAGTCCCCTCGATGCGATATTCCCTGGGAATGCCGATCTTGAGTCCCTTGATGTTCGGATTGCGCGCAGCGGCCGCGAAGTCCGGCACGGCCAGCGGCGCCGAGGTCGAGTCCTTCGGATCGTGGCCTGCCATCGCCTGCAAGAGCAGCGCCGCATCCTCGACCGTGCGCGCGAACGGGCCTGGCTGATCGAGCGAGCTTGCGAACGCGACAACGCCCCAGCGCGAGCAGCGGCCGTAGGTCGGCTTCAGGCCGACGACACCGCAGAAGGACGCAGGCTGTCGGATCGAGCCGCCGGTGTCCGTACCGGTGCTGCCCGGCACCATGTAGGCCGCGACCGCCGCTGCCGAGCCGCCGGAAGAGCCTCCCGGCACCAGCTTGCGGTTGTCGCCGCGACGCTTCCAGGGATTCTCGACGCCGCCGAAATGGCTCGTCATGTTCGACGAACCCATGGCGAACTCGTCGAGATTGGTCTTGCCGACCATCACCCCACCCGCCTTCCAGAGATTGGCGGTCACGGTGCTCTCGTAGGGCGGCACGAAGTTTTCGAGGATGTGCGATGCGGCGGTCGTCAGCACGCCTTCCGTACAGAACAGATCCTTGATCGCAAGCGGCACGCCTTCGAGTAACCCCGCCTCGCCTCTTGCACGGCGCGCATCCGAGGCTTTCGCCATCTCGCGCGCCTTGTCCGGCGTTTCGGTGATGAAGGCGTTGAGAGCGCGATGCTCGTCGAGCTTCCGGAGGTGCGCATCGATGACCTCGACGGCACTGGCCTCCTTTCGGGCCATCGCCGCGGCAAGCTCCGCAACCGTGAGATCGGTCAAGGCCGTCATCGCCTACTCCACCACCTTCGGCACGGCGAAGAAGCCGCCGGCGTTCTTGTCGGTCGGATCTATGTAGACGGCGCCGCCCGGCGCATTGGCCAACACCTTCTCGGCGATCGCACCGTCGGTCACCTCGTCGGCGCGCATGGGCAGCGTCACATTGGAGACGCTTGCCAGCGGCTCGATATTCCCCGTGTCGACCTCGTTCAGTTGCTCGATCCAGGCAAGTATTCCCGACAGCTCGCCCGCGAGCGGCGCCAGCTCCTCGTCCGGAACTTTCAGGCGGGCAAGCCGGGCGATGCGCGCCACCGTGTCCTTGTCGAGCGACATTCCTCTGCTCCGAAATGCGTGATGGCGCGGTTGGTAGCGGTTTTGCGTCGCGGGAGCAACGGCGAGGCGACCGCCTCCGCGAGCATTTCGATGCCTTATTGAGCGGCTGCGGTCTCGGCGACGCGCTTCGCGGCCACCGCCTCGATCTCGGCACGCATGCCGGGCCGCCGCGCGAGCAGCTCGTTGAAGTCCTTGCGCGAGAGAACCAGCAGGTGGCAGTAGCCCACCGCCACGACGTCCGCGTTGCGCGGTCGCGACTCGAGCAGGCCCATTTCGCCGAAGAAGTCGCCCTCCTTCAGGGGCACGGTCATGCTGCCCAGATGGACCGCCACCTCGCCGGCGGCGATGAAATACATCGCATCGGGGCGCCCACCGATGGCCACGATCTTCTCGTCGGGCACCGCCAGCCGCGCCCGCAGGCGCCGGCCCACCTCCCGCACCGCAGCCGCATCGAGCGAGGCAAAAAGCGGCACCCGGGCGATCATACCGGCAAGCTCGAGGCCGAGATCGAGCGATGGCCGTCGGCTCAAATTCTTGCGGCGCGCATTCAACTTGCGGCGCAGATCGGCATAGACCTCGCGGCTGATGATCGATTCGCGGAGCCGGCGGGCATATTCGGCCGCCTCGAAGCGAATGGCCGCCCGCTCGAGCTGCCGATCCTTGATCGACTCGGCGTAGCCCGGATATTGAAGCGACAATGCTCTCAGCGCCCGGGCGACGAGTTCCTGGCGCTCCCTGATCGTCGCCCCCAGCTTCTCCTCGGCGTCAGCGCCCAGCAGATCCGTGATCGAGCTCAGATTGAAGGCCGCCAGCTCGGCCAGCACATCCTGCGAGACCATCAGGATCTCGAAACGGTCGGCCAACTGCTCGGTCAGCAACCAGCCGACGCCGAACTGGCGATGCAGCCAGAGCGCCACGCGGAAGGCGAGATCGGGCTGGGCGAATTCCCGCACCACTTCCTGGTAGCCGGCCGCGCCGCGATCGCGTACGGCGTCGATCAGCCGGTCGGCGCGTGCCGTGAGCAGCGTCACCATACGGCGCGACAGGGTCTGCTGCTCGAACTGGTCGAGGTAGAGTTCCTTCTCCTGGGAGCACAGCGTCAGCAGACCGACGGACATGCGCTGGTGCAACTCGAGCGGCAGATCGGCGGCAGGCGCCTCGATCTCGGCATCCCCTGCAGAATCCGGATCGACGTCCAGGCCGACCACGCGCTCGTTGTGCTCGCGCATGATCTGGCGAAGTTGCCGCTGGACGTTGACGCGCGAAAGGGCGAGCACCCGATCGCGCAGCGCCACCTCCACGGGGCTCAATTTGTTAAGCCCCAGCGCACGCATCACCAGGCCGAGCGTGGTGGCATTGACCAGCAAGGTGAAAAGGACAAACAGCGTCGCAAGCTCCGCGGTGAACTCGCGAATCGAGTCTGGCAGCCGGGTGTCGCCGGCGACGACCATCGCCAGCACGATCGTCACGGCGCCGCGCAGGCCACCCCAGACCAGGATCGTCTTGTAGCGCCGGTCGACTGGCTCAACGAGACGGCTGATCTCGAGCAGCGGCAGCATGCCGAACACGACCAATCCACGGGCCAGCGTCGCGCCCACCACGACCGCCAACAGGCCCCATACATAAAGCCAACTGATGTGCGGCAGGAACTGCGCCGCCACCATGGACGCAAGCACGAAGATCAGGCAGTTGCTCCAGAAGTCGAGCTGCTGCCAAAGCTGCTTGAGTGCGGTCCATTGCCGAGGGTGAAGGTGGGTCGGTCCGTAGGCCGCCACCGTCAGCGCCGCGACCACCACCGAGACGACGCCCGAAATCTCGAGATAGTGGTCGGCCAGGACATAGCTCAGATAGGCCAGGCTCACGGTGACCGAGGCGATCGCGACGTCGGAATCCCCCAGCCGAGGCAGGATCACCATCGCGACGCGCGCGAGGGCGAAGCCGAACGCGAGCCCACCGAAAAAGTCCCGCAGCACGTGGACGATCGGATCGATGGTCTCGGTTGGCGCCGCATGACCGATATCCGGCGACACACGGACGATCAGGAGCTGCATCACGAAACCGAACGAGGCGATGGCCACGGCATCGTTCAGCAGCGACTCGCCCTCGGCCAGAATCGACAACCGTTTAGGAGCGCCGACGTCCCGAAAGATTCCGATCACCGCCGCCGGATCGGTGGTCGACACGATCACGCCGACCAGCAGGCAAACCACGATGTCGTAGCCGGTGGCGAGATGAACCACGCCCGCGACGCCGGCAATGCAGACGAGCACTGCCACGATCGCCAGAAGCAGCACCGCCGACATCTCGTCGATCAGCCGGCGCACATCGATTGTCAGGCCCGCGGTGAACAGGAGCGGCGGCAGGAACAGCGGCAGGAAAAGATCGGTAGCGACCTCAATTCCGGCCAGCCCCTTGAAGATGTCACCGAATACACCGGAGACCTGGCCATGGATCGCGATCTGGTCGCCGAGCAGGCCGAGCCCGAGACCGGCGACGGCAAGCAGCACCGTGTGCGGCAGACGCAGATGTTCGGCCAGCGGCACCAGGAGGCTGACGATCGTCAGCAACGTCGCGAGTGCGAGGAGTGCATAGAGGACGGCAGTCACGGCACAAACTTACTTGAAGCCTGCGCCTTGTCGACCCGGCAACTTGGAGTTCCTATAAGGCGTAATGCCGATCGTCGATTTTCCGGAACTCAAAACGTCGCTGGTGGGCGACGGACGCCTGATGGCTCTCGATGTGGGAACCAAGACCATCGGCATCGCCACTTCCGACCTGCGCCGTACACTGGCCACGCCGCTCCTGGTTCTCAGGCGGTCCAAGCTCGCGGCCGACCTGGCCCGCCTTGCCGAACTCGCCGGCAAGCACGAAGCCAAGGCACTCGTGGTCGGCTTGCCGCTCAACATGGACGGCAGCGAGGGTCCGCGTTGCCAGTCGGTGCGCCAGTTCGTGGCCAACATCGCAGGCCATGCGGCGCCCGCTCTCGCCGCCTTGCCCATCGTCTTGCAGGACGAACGGCTCAGCACCGCAGCCGTCACCCGCGGCATGATCGAGCACTACGACATGAGTCGCAGCAAGCGCGCCGAGCGAGTCGACGCCGCCGCGGCCGCCTGGATTCTCGAAAGCGCTCTTGGCCGGCTCGGCTGATCACTTGACGATGATCTCGTGGGTCAGCTCCTCACTGCCTTCGTCGGAGCTGACGTCGAACTCGATCTCCCACCGGCCGGGCGCTAGGAACGACAGGCCGTCGACACGATATCGACCATCGATGCCGCCACTCACTTTGAGATGCTGGCTGGGCATCTTCGCGTCGAGGCGCTCGGCGCCGACTTTCACGAGTTCCGCCGCCTCGCCCGACTTGGTGCAGACGTTCATGATGAGGGACACGGGCTCGCCCACTTCGATCGGCATGGGATCGGGCCGGAACGCGATCATGTAGCGTTCGGAGAAGACCACCCAGCCGGTTCCGTGGCCCAGGTCCATCGGACAGTCGGCCCTGGCCGCAGCGGACGCGATCAAGGCCGCGCAAAACGAAAGACCTGCAACAAGACTACGCATCTCAACTTTTCCCACCACCGGCTTTCGCGGCCGTCGCGACCGAAACATAGTTGAAGCTGATCGAAATCCGATCGCCGACATACCGCGCCGGCGGCACCTCGTGACGCAGCCAACTTTCGAACAATATGAGATCGCCAGTGCGAGCGGCCATGCTGACGAAAGGGCGCACGGCGCGGGGCGCATCGGCACGCCGGGGCGGCGCTGCCATCAGGCTCGACAGACGTGGATCCTCGAACTTGATTGCCCCCGCTCCCTTGGGCACGGCGACGTAGTAGGTGCCGCTGATGAACGAAGCGGGATGCAGGTGCAGCGAATGCACCACGCCCGCTGGCATTCGATTCAACCAGCAATCGGCCATCGTCACCCGACGGCCGCGAAGATCGCAATGCAGCGAACGCACGAAGCGGGCGACATGGGGATCGATGTGGCGCCGCAGCCTGTCGAACAGGGACGAGACCAGATGCAGCCGATCGAGCGAGCCATAGGAAGTGTAGCCGCCCAGATAGTGCTCTGCCGACCAGCGTCGGCCGGCGGCATCGGACACGGCCAGCGCCTCGCATTCGTCGTGGAGATTCTGATCGAAGCGTGCGGAAGGTTTGTTCGTCAGCCGTGCGCGATAAACGAGTGTCGGAAATAGGGCATGGATCGCCATGACGTGATTATCCGTGAAGCGGCGGCGCCATGCTATCGTTCCGCATGCCGTGCCGTCCGACGATTGGAATTCGCCGCCGCGCGCTCCTGCTGGGGACCGCCATGAGCCCATTTATGCCATGGCGCACGGCGTGGGCGACCGAGCAACTCAAGATCGGCAGCCGGCACGGGACGATCGACTTCTCGATCGGGGACTCCAAGCTCTTCCGTACCACAGGCGAGTTCAAGGACTGGCAAGGCATCGTCGATGTCGACCATGCGGATGTGAACAGGAGCCATGTCGAGGTGCGCGTCGACACCCGGAGCATCGAGATGCTCGACAAGCAGCAGACCGACATGC
The DNA here is from genome assembly GCA_035279245.1 of Reyranella sp. Classification (GTDB taxonomy): domain Bacteria; phylum Pseudomonadota; class Alphaproteobacteria; order Reyranellales; family Reyranellaceae; genus Reyranella. The sequence goes on along the minus strand of DATEID010000269.1, from coordinate 5,953 downwards.
TGAAGGGCGCCGATTTCTTTGCCGTCGACAAGTTTCCCGAGATGACCTTCCGTTCGACGAGCATCGAACGCAAGAGCCGTGACGAGCTCAAGGTCACCGGCGACATCACCTTGCGTGGAATAACGAAGCCGATGCAGCTCGACGTCCAGGTGCTCGACCGCAAACCCGATGCGCCGCCCGGCGCCCGCTACGCGCAGTTTCGCGGCCAGGGACAGATCAAGCGGTCGGAATTCGGCATGACGAAGTATGTCGATATCGTGGGCGATGCCGTCGACATCTCGATTCGCGCCGATGCCTGGCGCTGAAAGGCGCCAGCGAGTCCAGCCGACCAGCTATCGGGCGCCGGCCAAGGCGCTGCACTGGATCACGGCGGTCGCGGTGGTCACCCTCCTCGCCCTCGGCCTTTGGATGACCGGGCTGCCGATCGGGCTGACCAAGCTCGAGGCCTATGCCTGGCACAAATGGATCGGCCTCACGGTGCTTGTCCTGACAGTCGGGCGGATTGCCTGGCGCTGGCACGCACCGCCGCCGCCGCTGCCAGACACCGTTACGCGGTGGGAGCGGCGGCTGGCACCCCTCTCTCACGCCGCACTGCTCGTTCTGCTGCTTGCGCTGCCGATCACCGGTTGGCTCATGAGCTCGGCTGGCGGCGTCGAGGTCTATTGGTTCGGCATCGTGCCGATGCCGAACCTGGTGCCGCGCGATCCTGGCCTGTTCGAGCGTTTGCGGACGACCCATCACTGGCTGGCCTGGACGCTCATGGCCGTCCTGGCGCTCCATGTCGCGGCAGTGGTCCGTCACGACGTCCTGCGGCGCGACGGCATTTTTCGCCGTATGTGGCCGTCGCGATAGTCGTTACTGCGGCCGCGGGCCGACATAATTCGACTGCGGCCGGATGATGCGCCCGCCCTTCTCCTGCTCGAAGACGTGCGCGCACCAGCCGGCCACGCGTCCCACGGCAAACAGCGCCGTGAAGGCTTCGCGCGGCACGTCCAGAGCCTCGAGCAGAAGGGCCGTGTAGTATTCCACGTTGGTCTCGAGCCGCTGGCCCGGCTTGTGCCGGCGCAGCGCAGCGATGGCTCCCTTCTCCACTTCCGCCGCAAAAGCAAGCCGGCCGGCCGTGGCGGGCAGCATCGCCACCGTCGCCTTCAGGACATCCGCACGCGGGTCGCGCACCTTGTAGACGCGATGGCCGAAGCCCATCAGACGGACGCCCTTCGCAAAGGCTTCGTCGAACCAAGCCTCGGCCCGGGATGCACTGCCGATCTCGTCCAGCATGTCGAGCACCGGCCCCGGCGCGCCGCCATGCAACGGCCCTTTCAGGGCGCAGAGGCCGGCGAGCACCGCCGAGATCAGGCCCGCACGGGTCGAAGCAACGACGCGGGCGGTGAAGGTGGAGGCATTGAAGCCGTGGTCCGCGACTGTCGCGAGATAGGTGTCGAGGCCCTTCTCGAACGCCGCGCCGGCGCGCTGCCCGCGAAGCATGCGCAGCAGATCCTGCGCCGTCGTGAGCGCGGGATCGGGGGCGATTGCCGACAGTCCCTTGCGCGCGTTGAGGAGCGCCGCCAGGAACACCGGCATCGCGCCACAGACGAGGTAGTGATGCGGCGTGGGCTCGGAGTCGGGCAGCATGCCGACGCCGACGCGCAGTGCCTCGATCGGGTTGAGCCCTTCGGTCGCCGCCAACAGCCGCGGCACATCGGCGAAGGCGCGGACGCGCGCAGCGGCAAGCCCTTCGCGCACGGCCGTCTCGTCACCATCGCCCTCGCCGTAGCCGGCCCAAAGCAGCGCCGCGACGCCTTCGAAGCCACGGTTCGCGACCAGCTCTTCCAGACCGTGGCCGCGCACCACCAGCCGGCCTGCTTCGCCGTCGACCTCGCTCATCACGGTATCGGCCACGACCACGCCGTCGAGCCCGCTGTCCACACGTGTCTGCAGCATCTGATGTCCCTTTCCCAGTCCAAAAGGAACATCCGGTCGAACAAACATATTGTCAATATTGATTGAATACATCAATAATAAGTTCATGAGCGCCGAATGGATCAGCTCCACAGAAGCAGCCCGCCGCTTGGGCGTTTCCGCGGCCACGCTCTACGCCTATGTCAGCCGGGGCCTGTTGAGATCGCAGGGCACTGCGGGCCGTCGCGAGCGCCGATACCGGGCCGACGACGTCGCCAGGCTCAAGCGCAAGCGCGCGATTGGCCGTAAGGCAGAGTCGATTGCCGCCAATGCCCTGGACTTCGGCACGCCGGTGCTCGAATCGTCCCTCACGCTGATCGAAGGCGGCCGGCTCTACTATCGCGGCCACGACGTCGCTCGCCTGGCGCGCAGCCATTCGTTGGAACAAGTGGCCCAGCTTCTGTGGGAGTGCGACGACCGGCCTTTCGACGCGAAGAACCTGCCCGCACCGTCGGCCGCGCTGCGGGCGGCTTGGGCGGCGACCGCGACGCTTTCGACGGTCGATCGCTGTCTGATCCTCCTGCCGGCCGCGGCGCGATGGGATCATCCGAGCTGGGTCGAGGATCGCACCGCGATGCGCGAGACCGCCGTCCGCATCGTGCGACTGCTGACGGCCGCCGTGACGAGGGAGTCCAGCTCCGCCCTGCCCGTCCATGAGCAGCTCGCGGCGGCCTGGCAGGTGCCGGCGAGCCAGGCGCCGCTGATCCGGGCAGCACTCGTCCTCTCCGCCGACCACGAGTTCAATGCCTCGACGTTCGCCGCCCGCGTCGTCGCTTCGACGGGCGCGCACCTTTATGCAGCGACCACGGCAGGGCTCGCGGCCATCAGCGGCCCAAGGCACGGCGGCCTGACGCGGCGCGTCGCGAGCCTGTTCGACGAGCTCGCGGACGTGGACGATCTGGAATCGCAATTGACGCAGGCCATGCGCCACCATGGTCGCCTCCCGGGTTTCGGCCATCCGCTCTATCCCGATGGCGATATGCGGGCCGCGACATTGCTTGGCCTCCTTCACGACACTCTGCCACAGTCGCCCGAGCTCGCCTTCACCGAGCGATTGGCGGCAGCGGGCGAACGGCTGTCGGCCGGCGAGCCGAACATCGACTTTGCCACCGTCGCGCTCGAGCGCACCCTGGGCCTGCCGAAGGATTCTGCGCTCGCCCTGTTCCTTCTCGGCCGCACGGTCGGCTGGATCGCCCATGCGCTGGAGCAAGCCGCGAACGGTGCACTCATCCGGCCGCGCGCCCGCTACATCGGGCCGCGTCCGGCGGCGTGAGCGTTATCCACCAAATCGCCGCCTTGCAGCGGCGCGCGGCGCGTGCTTAACGTCGCGCTTTAGTGACAAAGAAACGCGCGGGCGTGCCGAGGTTGCCCCACTTGCTCGGCATCGAAGGTCTGTCGCCCGAAGCCATTTCGGGCCTGCTCGACCTTTCCGAAAGCTACATCGAGCAGAATCGATCGCTCGACAAGCGGCGGGACCTCCTGACTGGCCGCACCGTCATCAATCTCTTCTTCGAGAACTCGACTCGCACCCGCACCAGCTTCGAGGTTGCGGCCAAGCGACTGGGCGCCGATGTCATCAACATGGACGTCGCCACGTCGTCGGTGCGCAAGGGCGAGACCCTGCTGGACACGGCCATGACGCTGAATGCCATGCGGCCCGACGCCATCGTCGTGCGGCACAGCGAATCGGGCGCGGTCAGCCTCCTGTCGCAGAAGGTCAACTGCACCGTCATCAACGCCGGCGACGGCCAGCACGAGCATCCGACCCAGGCGCTGCTCGATGCGCTGACGATCCGCCGTCGCCGCGGCAGCCTGCAGGGACTGCTGGTGGCGATCTGCGGCGATATCCTGCACAGCCGCGTGGCCCGCTCGAACATCCACCTGCTGCAGATCATGGGGGCGCGCGTGCGCGTGGTCGGCCCGCCCACCCTGATGCCGACCGATATCGACAAGATGGGGGTCGAGGTCCACTACACCATGAAGACCGGCCTCAAGGACGTCGACATCGTGATGATGCTGCGCCTTCAAACCGAACGCATGCAGGGCACGTTCGTGCCGTCGATCAGCGAATACTTCCGCTTCTTTGGCCTCGACAGCGAGAAGCTCAAGCTCGCCAAGCCGGACGCCTTGATCATGCATCCCGGCCCGATGAATCGCGGCGTGGAGATCGACTCGGAGGTGGCCGACGATCTCGATCGCAGCGTGATCCACGAGCAGGTCGAGATGGGCGTGGCCGTGCGCATGGCCTGCCTCGATGCCCTGATCGGCGGCCGCCGCAACGCGATGGGAGCCGCGGCATGAGCGGCAATGTCGTGCGTGGGCTGCCGCAGCATGGGGGGTCCACCGCCTACATCAATGCGCGCATCGTCGATCCCGCCGCCGACAGCGAATATCCGGGCGCCGTCCTGATCAGCGACGGCAAGATCGCCGACTTCGGGCCGAACCTGTTCGCCTCGGGAGCCCCTTACGGCATCGAGTCCGTGGACTGCCGCGGGTACTACCTGGCGCCGGGCATCGTCGACACGCGCGTCCATACCGGCGAACCGGGCGAGGAGCACAAGGAAACGCTGGACAGCGCAGGCGTCGCCGCGGCGGTCGGCGGCATCACCTCGATGGTGCTTCTTCCGGACAACGACCCGCCTTTCGACGATGCCTCGCTCATTGAGTTCGTGGCGCGGCGCGCGCGCCAGATCAAGCTCGCGAACATGTACGCCTTCGGCGCGCTGACGGTCGACCTCGAGGGCAAGGAACTCGTCGAGATGGGCCTGCTGGCCGAGGCCGGTGCCGTCGGCTTCACTGATGCCGACCATGCTGTGGGCAATGCGCAGGTGATGCGCCGCGCGCTCTATTACGCCAAGGCCTTCGATGCCCTGATCGTCCACCTGCCCCAGGAGCCGACACTGTCGGGCGGCCACATGAGCAGCGGCGTGATGGCGACACGCCTCGGCCTCTCCGGCAATCCGCCGCTCGCCGAGGTGATGATGGTCGAGCGTGACATCCGTCTGGTCGAGATGACCGGCGGACGCCTGCACCTCGCCAAGATCTCCACCGCCGAGTCGGTGAAGGCCATCGCGGCGGCCAAGGCGCGCGGACTGCGGATCACCTGCGACACGGCGGCGCCCTACTTCGCTTTGAACGATCTCGCCGTGGGCGATTATCGTACCTTCAGCAAGCTGGTGCCGCCCTTGCGCAGCGAGGCCGATCGCGAGGCCGTCGTCGAAGGGCTGAGGAGCGGCGTCATCGACGCGATCGTCTCCGACCATCGGCCCCAGGACCAGGACAGCAAGCGCGTGCCGTTCGCCCAGGCCGAGCCCGGCGGCATCGGCCTGGAAACCCTGCTGCCGATATCGCTGGAGCTCGTGCACAACGGCCACCTCAGCCTGCCACGGCTTTTCCAGCGCCTGTCGAGCACCCCGGCCCGACTTTTCGACCTGCCGGCCGGCAAGCTCGCCAAAGGCGCGTCCGCCGACCTCGTCCTGTTCGACGCGAACTACGCCTGGAAGATCGATCGCGCCGATCTCTGGAGCAAGACGAAGAACACGCCGTTCGACGAGCGCCCCGTTCAGGGCCGGGTGGTCGCGACCATTGTCGGTGGCCGCACGATCTATCGCGACGACGACTTCGTCTCCGCGGCTGCCGCCTGAGCGTCGTCCGCGACGGCTCAAAATGCCTCGAAATGGCCACTTGGTCTGCTATGGTCCGCGCTTGCACAGCAAGGCTTGCGATGAACTTTCGATACTCTCTCTTTCTCGGCGCCGCCTTCGTGGCAGCCGCGGGCGTGGCGCAGGCCCAGCAGCACAAGTCGGCGAACCAGGATCTGCTGCTCGACCAGCTCACGCGCCACATCCAGCTCTGTTCGGAGATCACCGACACCCAGCAGCGGCTGGCCTGCTACGACAAGGTACAGAACAATGTCGGCGGCATGCCGACACCTGCACCACAGCCAGCACCGCAGGCCACCAACCGGCCGTCGCCCTCTCCCACGCCGCTGCCG
>DATEID010000268.1:0-4479 GCA_035279245.1 Reyranella sp. | reverse complement strand
AGAGCCGGTCGGCCGGAACCAGATCGTCTCCTCCTCCGGCATTGCGGTTGCCGCACTGGTGCGTGGCTGGGGCGGAGAGCCGACTCTCTTCGATATCGCGCATGACGACGCGGCTCTGATCCAGGGCCGCATTGCTGCCGGCGCTCAGCATGATCTCCTGATCACGCTGGGCGGCGCCTCGGTGGGCGACCATGATCTCGTGCAGGACGCGCTCAAGGCTCAGGGCTTCGCCATGGACTTCTGGCGGATTGCCATGCGCCCCGGAAAGCCACTGATGTTCGCCGTCCGGGATCGGGCGCGCGTATTGGGCTTGCCGGGCAATCCCGTCTCGACAATGGTCTGTGCGCTCCTGTTCCTGAAACCGGCGTTGGAACGCCTGCAAGGCCGATCCGGCGATCTTCCGGCAACCCGACCGGTGCGGCTTGCCGTCGACCTGAAGGCCAACGACACCCGCGAGGATTACGTCCGCAGTCGCCTCGATCGTGCCGCCGACGGCAGCGTCGCCGTCCAGCCGCACAAGATCCAGGACAGCTCGATGCTGTCCGTGCTGGCGGCCTCGGACGCTTTGCTTGTCCGGCCGCCTCGTGATCCGGTCCGAAAGGCCGGCGATATCGTGCAGATAATTGATCTCACCAGCCTTTCAGGCGGCTATTGATCCCCGCTTTCCTCTGGAAAACTTGACCTGAATCCAGAACTAAACTAGAACATGTAGCGGGTTTCAGGATTTGTTCCGAAATCTGGTAGTCGGTTTGGGGAGAAGTCGGTGCTGACCCGCAAGCAAAGCGAACTGCTGCTGTTCATCAACAAGCGCCTGAACGACGCAGGTGTGTCGCCGTCCTTCGACGAGATGAAGGAAGCGCTGCGACTGAAGTCGAAGTCCGGCATCCATCGGCTGATCACCGGCCTCGAGGAGCGCGGCTTCCTGCGCCGCCTGCCCCATCGGGCGCGCGCGCTGCAGGTCCTGAAGCTCCCCGATGCGGCTGGCCTGCCCGCCCCCAATGTCACGTTGCTCGCCGAGTCGCGTCGCGCCGGAATGGCGGAGGCGCGCGAAGCCTTCGTGCCGCAGGTCGTGCGAGGCGAGCGCATGCCGCTGGCGGGGGTCTTCCAGGCGGCAAACGAGGCGAACGCCCTCAGCCTGCCCCTCTATGGTCGCATCGCGGCGGGTACCCCTATCGAGGCGCTGCGCGACAACTCGACCACCGTCGACGTGCCGGTGTCGCTGCTCGGCTCCGGTGCGCACTACTGCCTCGAGGTCCAAGGCGATTCGATGATCGAGGCGGGCATCCAGGATGGTGACATTGTCATCATCAAGAGTGCCGACACGGCCGAAACGGGCGAGATCGTCGTTGCACTGATCGACGACACCGAGGCGACATTGAAGCGTCTACGCAAGAAGGGCGCATCGATCGCGCTCGAGCCTGCGAATGCCGCTTACGAGACGCGGATCTTCGGGCCCGACCGGGTGAAGATCCAGGGCCGGCTGGCTGGACTCTACCGCCGGTACCACTAGTTGCAGACATTCGTCACGGACGTCAGCGAGTCGCATGCGCCGTGATCGAAGGCTATCGTGCCGCGCATGACGCTGGAGCAGCTTCGCGTGTTCGTGGCGGTGGCCGAACGCCAGCATATGACGCGCGCGGCTGAATCGCTGCATCTTGCGCAATCGGCCGTCAGCGCGGCGGTCGCCGCCCTGGAAGCACGGCACGGCGCCAAGCTGTTCCACCGCGTCGGTCGGGGCATCGAGCTTACCGAGGCGGGCGCCCTCTTCCTGAACGAGGCGCGCGGCGTGCTCGCCCGGGCGGAAGCGGCCGAATTGGTCCTGTCCGAGCTGGGCGGTTTGCAGCGAGGCACACTTGCAATCCACGCCAGCAAGACGATCGCAAGCTACTGGTTGCCTCGACACCTCGTTGCTTTTCGCCGCGCTTATCCGGCAATCGATCTGCGCCTGAATGTCGGCAACACCGCGCAGGTGGCAGCCGCCGTCCATGAGGGACTTGCGGAAATCGGCTTCATCGAGGGCGCCATCGACGATCCGATGTTGATCGCCACCGAAGTGGCCCGCGATCAACTCGTCGTCGTTGTCGGCATGGACCATCCGTGGGTCACCGCCGACCGCGTCGAGCTTCGCCAGTTCGTCGAGACGGAATGGGTGTTGCGTGAACCCGGCTCTGGAACGCGCTCGGAATTCGAGACGGCGCTCGAAGCGGCGGGCGTTTCACTGAAGGAGATCAAGCTCGCCATGGAACTGCCCAGCAACGAGGCCATCCGCGCCGCCGTCGAGGCGGGCCTCGGCGCCACCGCCATTTCCGGCTCCGTCGCCGCACCGGGCCTGGAAGCAGGCCTTCTCCACCAAGTGAAGGTGGCGTTGCCGGAACGGGCATTCCACGCCGTTCGGCATGCCGAGCGACACCGCAGCATGGCCGCGGAACGCTTACTCGAAACGATGGGCATATCGTCCCAAGCGGACCGCCCGAAGGTCAGGCAATCCCGATCAGGTGGATCAGGCCGAAGGCCATCGCGCCGAGCACGATCAGCGACAGCGTGACCGCCGCCGTCACCGGGCCGCCCGCCTGGGCCACGCTGCGCAGATCCGTCGAAAGGCCGAGTGCCGCCATGGCGATGATGGTGAACCAGTTGGCGAGCGCAGCGGCAGGCGCCAGCGCGAACTGGGGCAGCAGTCCCAGCGAGCGCAGCAGCGCAAGCAGCAGAAAGCCTATGATGAACCAGGGCACGAGCTTGTGCAGGCCGGGCCGACCCTTCTTCGGACGATCGCCGGCCGTGACGTGCGGCGCCCCCACATCGGCCTGGTCCCGCAGCCGACGCGTCAGGAGAGTGAGCAGCAGCACGACGGGTCCCAGCATCAGGACCCGAACCAGCTTGACCAGCGTGCCGATCTGGACGGCGACGCTCCCGATGGGCGCGGTCGCAGCCAGCACCTGCGGCACGGCATAGACCGTGAGCCCCGCCAGAACGCCGTATTGCAGGTGGCTCATGTCGACGAAGGCTGGAAGGAACGGCAGGCTCAGCACCACGGCAACGCCCAGGACCGCCGTGAAGGCGATGGAGGCGGCGACATCCTCGCCGCTGGCGCCGATCACCGGAGCCACCGCCGCGATCGCTGAGTTGCCGCAAATCGAGTTGCCACAGGCGACCAGCACAGCCAGCCGATGGCGCAGCCCGAGCAGGCGACCGATCCCGTAACTTGCCGTGATCGACACGACCACGATCGCCGCGATGCCGACCAGCAAGGCGGGCCCGGTCGCCATCAGGGTGGTCGCACTCAGCGAGGCTCCCAGCAGCACCACGGCTACCTCGAGCAGAGTCTTGGCGCAAAAGGAGATGCCAGCAAAGGCCCGCTGGCTCGGTGTCCAGACCGTGCGCACGATCGTGCCCACAAGGATCGCCAGCACCAGCGCCTCGATCCATGCCCGCCCGAACAGGCGAGCCTCCACCTCTTCGAGGACGACGGCTGCCACCGTGACTGCCCCACAAAGCGCAAGCCCGGGAATCAAACGTGCCGCCAGACCGACCGGACGGTCTTGAGGGACGGCAGAGGCATTGGAGGAACCGACGCGTGTTACCATTGAATTCTCGAGCAGGATTTATTCCTCAGGATCGCCGGCGCGCGCAGATCCTTCCAATTCAATCGCACGTTCATATCGATCTGTCTTTTGGATTAATCGGACTTGACCTTTTTCACGTGCCCGGAGCCTTGATCGCCGTCCGGCGGCTTGAGCTGTTCGGGACCCAAGGACGGTCGCCCCGTGCCGCGTTGCCGGTAGCGCGGCGAACCGCCGTTTCATCCAGCCACAAGGCCTGCGCACCGTCGCGCCAGGCATCGCGGCGGTCGATCACCAGACGCGGTCCGCGGCACCGGCCCAGCGTGTCCACGGTCGACAGCACGACATCAGCATGGCTGCAGGCTTCCGCCAGACGCTGCGCGTCGCTCACGAGGGCGACGTGCCACGGCCCCTTCTGCCAGAGGCAAAGACCGGCGGTGCAGCCGAGGCCCAACGCCCGCTCCTCGGCGCTGGCGGTCCATTTGCGCGCACCATCCTGGCCATCGCGGCGGGCCCACGCATCGGTGACGAAGCGATTGGTCCGTTGCGAGGCAATCTGCAGGACACCCTGATCGTCGCGCAGGCCGAGCACGCGCCCGTCCTCGCTCATCAGCAGATCGGGCCCGGGCGGCGGGTTCAGCATCAGGGCGGCCGCGATCACGGGCACGCCCGCCAACCGCCAGCGCCGACGCCACAGGCAGAGCCACAAGCCGCCAAGGCTGAGCAGCCACAGGCTGGCGGTCGGCAGCGACGGAACCAGCATTGCCGCCTGCGGCCAGGCGGCGACATGGCGCGCGATTGCGTCGAGACCCTCGATGCCCCAGCCCATCGGGATCAGCGCAAATTTCTCCAAGCCGAACGGCATGAGGAGCATCGCAAGGAGCCCCCATGGCATGATCCAGAAACCGGTCAGGGGAAC
>DATEID010000267.1:0-4435 GCA_035279245.1 Reyranella sp. | reverse complement strand
TCATCCGATGTCCGGCGGCGCCAGTGCTCGTGCTCCCGCGTGTCTTCGAGCCGGACTTCTGCGGCCAGGTGATTCGCCTCTGGCACAAGGGCGACCACCAGGATAGCGGCGTCTCCAGCCGCTACGGCAATGTCGGCGTCGCCGAGCTAAAGCGCACCGAGGACTATATGATCGTCGAGCCGATGATGCAGAAGACGATCTCCGATCAGCTCGCCTATCGCATCGGGCCGGAGCTGGCGAAGGCCTTCGCCTTCGATCGCGAATTTACCTTCGATGCCCATGTCATCCTCTCTTATAGCGCCGAAGGAAATCATTTCTTCTCCGCCCACCGCGACAATGGCGCGCCGACCACCGCCGACCGCGCCTTCGCCGTCTCGCTCAACCTCAACGACGATTTCGAGGGCGGCGAGCTGGTCTTTCCCGAATACTCGGCCGTGCGCATCTCGCCGCCGCTCGGCGCAGCCGCCATCTTCTCCTGCTCTGTCCTGCACGAGGCGCTGCCCGTGACGCGTGGACGTCGCTTCGTGCTGACAACCTTTTTTCGGCAGAAAAAGTGATCCGTGCACTGATGTTGCTGTCGGTGTTGCCGCTCGGCGCCGCCGTCGCCCAGTCATCGTCACTTGCCCATATGGAAGCGTGCACCGAATGGCAGCCCGAAGGCGGTCACATCGGCACACGCAACGACTGCAACCGGCCGGTCGCCATCAAGTTCATGGACCAGGACGGCGGCAACGTCAGAGAAGCGGACGTGCCGCCCGGCGGCTGGTTCGACTCCAAAGTCGCGCAGGGCGCGATCCAGGGTTACTTCTTCACCGTCTGCCCGGTCGGCTACGCGCCGAGCGTGCGCTTCTCACTGGAGAACGCGACGCTGATCGCCGACAGCCTCTACAACTGCCTGCCGATGGGCAAGCCGGACGTTTAGGCAGCCGGCGCACCTGCATGGGGATCATTGATCCCGTCGAGCGGCCAGATCGGCCGGCGCAGCTTGGTGAACTTGAGCCGCGAGATGTCAGGCGAGCAGATGCCGCCCGAATCGACCAGCACGATCTCGCGCGCGATCGGCGCGTAGGCGGCCCGGAAGTGCTGCACGCTTTTGACCACCAATACGCCCTTGGTCAGAGGATCGATGCCCTGGCTCTTGAACACCTGCAGGTCCGTGGTCTGGATGCGATTCGAGATCGTGACGATGTCGATGCCGCCGATGCGCAGCACCGCCGTCGGTCCCATATTGCTCTCGACGCCGGCATTCATCGGCCCGTCGTTCTTGAACACGCCGTCCGACAGCATCCTCACGACGGCCTTCGCCTTGACCGGCGCGCCCATCGCCGGATCGGTGCGCCCGCCCAACGCAACTTCGATCTCGGCGCCGACACCGGCCTTCATCGCTTGCTGCACGGTGACCGGATCATAGATCGTTCCGATCGCGGCGTTCTCGATCTTGGCGTCGATCAGCGCCTGGAGGACCGGTGTCGTGTCGTTGTAGCCGCCGCCGCCTGGATTGTCGGTCCCGTCGGCGATCACAAGCGGACCTTTCTTGTCGCTCTTGGCACGGGCCGCCGCGATACCGTCGGACACCGGGCGATAGTCGGCTGTCGTCTCGTCGCGACGGCGCCAGATCTCGTCGATCAACTCCCGCGCAATTTGCTTCGCCCGCCCTTCGGCCGACGGCTCGTGGCTGACGGCGATCGACGGACCGGTATAGGGGATGTCCGACCAGGTGAAGCCCACCTGGATGCTGACCACGTTGATGCCGGGCTCCTTCTCGTAGCGGTCGGCCTTGGCGAGGAGGTCGCGCATCAAGCCGGGCTGCGTCGTCCTGCCGTGATCCGCTCCCTCGAGCATGGCCGGCTGGCTGAGAAGACAACGCGGCTTCTTCTTCCCCTCGAGTGCTTCCTGCACCAGCATCGCCGCCTGCGCGGCGCGCTCGTAGCCGTCGATATGCGGGTAGGTGCGGAAAGCGACGAGTGCATTGGCATTCTTCGCCATCCTGACGGTCGCGTTGGCATGCAGGTCGAGGGTCGCCACCATCGGCATGTCCGGCCCGACCACGCTCCGCAATGCCTCGAGCAGCGCGCCTTCGGCATCGTCCTCGGTTTCCGTCACCATGGCGCCATGCAGCGAAAGGCAGACGGCATCGAGCTTGCCCGCCTTCTTCGCCGCATCCAGGATCTTGTCGCGGATCGTCTCCCAGGTCTCCTTCGTGAGCTTGCCCGAGGGAGTCGCATTGGCCGCCACGGCATAGACCGGTTCCCAGCCGTAGTTCGCGGCCGAGTCGATATAGCCGCCCACCTCGTTTCGCGTGCCCTTGAACTGCGGCACCATCGCTTCGCCTTCGATCAGCCAGCGGCGGCGGTAGTCGTCCAGCGTGGTCTTCAGCTTGCTGAAGGTGTTGGTCTCGTGCATGAACTGCGCGATCAGAACGCGATACGCCATCGATACTACTCCACGCCTATAGTTTCGCCGTTTTCAGCCATTCGGCCTGGCCTTCCTCGCCGTCGACACCCGTCGTCTCCAGGAAGCGGCAGACCATCATGTAATAGCCGATCGTGAGGGTGAGTTCGACAAGAGCGCCGCGCGACAGGAATGAATCCACCGCCTTCAACGTCTTGTCCGACGCGCGCACGTTGCGCACGACGTCGTCGGTGAAGCGCAGGACAGCCCTCTCCTGATCGGAAAAGACCGGCGCCTCGATCGTAGCGTCGCGCAAAGCGGCGATCTTCTCGTCCGCCACGCCCACCTCGCGCGCGATCCGCTCGTGCTGGAACACCTCGTAGGCGGCGCGGCTCAGGCGCCCGACTCGCAGGATGGCGAGCTCACGCAGGCCCGGATCGAGCTCGCAGCGATGGAGCAACGCGTTGCCCATCCGCACGAAGCCCTTCAGCCCGAACTCCGAATTGGCGAGCATACGGTAGATGTTGAGATGCGTGCCGAGCTTGCCCAGGAACTCGGCGTGCTTGCCGGTGGCGTTCTCGACTTCGTAGTACGGAATACGTGACATAGGCTCTCCTCCAGGGCGCAAAGCCTGTCAGAGCCAGCCGCGTCACACCAGCGGATTGAGCCATCGACCGATCTTCACCGTGGCGGACCTGCTCTGCGGCCGCCACGGCTCGTTTCAATCACTCGACCTTCATGTCGTCGATTAGGCCGATCACTTGTATTCGACCAGGACCTCGCGATAGGCCGTGGGACCGACATTCCGCGCCTTGTGCTTGGCGGGGACGCGCATGCCCTTCCCGTGCTCGGAAAGAACTTCCAGGAAGCCGTTATCGAGCTTCAAGGAGTAGATAGCGCCCGTCGGAATATCGAGCGTGCCGAGGTCCTTGCCGTGCTCGTCGAAAATCTGCAAGGGAGCGCCGTCGATGGAGTACCACATGTAGCTGTGCTCATGCGTATGCATCGGCGTTTCCGCGCCCGGCGCGAGCACGAAGTTCCAGACGATCACTTTGTCGTTCTCGAAGACTTTCTCTGTTCCTACGCCAGCCATTGTTTCCTCCTCTACTACGAACGCCTCCAACAAAGATGGTCACCCCGGCCGACCTTCGGCCCCGAGATCCCAGAACAGGCCCGTCATCAGACGCAGTCCCTCGCGCGCCACCGGCGCCAGCAAATGCTCGTTGGGCGCATGCTGCGAGCAGGCGGCGTAGGAATGCGGCACCCAGACGGTCGGCATGCCGAGAATATCAGTGAACACCTCGTTCGGCAGCGAGCCGCCGAGGTTGGGCAGCAGGGTGGGCTTTCGACCAGCGGTCCTCTCGATCGAGGCGGCGGCGAATTTCGCCCATGGATTTTCCGGATCGAGGCGTGTCGCATTCATGATCACATCGCGCGCCGGCTCGACCTCGATCTGGCCGAAGCCGTGGCGCTCGAGATGGCGACGCAGCGCCGGCACGATATCGTTCGGATCGGTGCCGACGACAAAGCGAAGCTGGCAATGGGCGATGGCGCTCGGCGGAATGGCGTTGACCGGCCGGTCGGGATTGCCGGTCTTGAAGGCGAGGATCTCGAAGGAATTCCAGCCGAACACGCGCTCGACCGGCGTCAGGCCCTTCTCTCCCCATTCGGGATCGATCTCGGGCGCCCCTTCGCCCGCATCGACATGCGCATCGGCGAGCGCCGCGCGCACCGAATTGGTCAGCGTCTTGGGCCGCCATTCCGGCACCTTGATCTGCCCCCGTTCGTCGGTGACCGTCGCCAGCGCATGGGCCAGCACGATGCCGGGATTGGCGAGCAGGCCACCCCAGTTCCCCGAGTGATGGCCGCCCTCGCGCAAGGTGAGCTTCAGGTTGAAGTTCATCGTGCCACGCGTGCCGCCGAAGATGGTGGGCCGGCGATGATCGAGCCGCGGTCCGTCCGAGCCGATCAGCGCATCGGCCTCGAGAGCCGACTTGTTGGCCTTGCAGAAGTCAGCGAGGCCCGGCGAGCCCGTCTCCTCGCC
>DATEID010000266.1:0-10236 GCA_035279245.1 Reyranella sp. | reverse complement strand
GACGAAGTCCTGCATCGTGTTCTCGATCGTGGCGGCAGGCAATCGGCCATGCGCCATGCCCATGCGGATCTCCGGCACCAGCTCGCGGATCTGCTCGGCGATGCCGGCAAGGTCCTCGATGCGTGGGCAGACGTAGAAGCTCTGGCCGCCGCGGTACTGCTCGCGCAGCAGCGCTTCGCGGACGGTGACCGGATCGAAGGGCGTCACGAAGGTGCGCACGGCCAGCCGGTCCACCGGCGGCGTGGCGATGAGGCTCATGTCGCGCACACCGGTCAGCGCCAGTTGCAGAGTGCGCGGAATCGGCGTCGCGGTCAGCGTCAGGACATGAACATCGGCCCGCAGCTCCTTCAGCCGCTCCTTGTGGGCGACACCGAAATGCTGCTCCTCGTCCACGATCAGCAGTCCCAGGTCCTTGAACTCGATGCTCTTGGCCAGAAGCGCATGCGTGCCGACCACGATGTCGACCGTCCCGTCCTTCAACCCGGCCTTGGTCTCCCGCGCCTCCTTGGCGCTCACCAGGCGCGACAGGCGCCCGATCCGCAGCGGCATGCCCTGGAAGCGCTCGACAAACGTCCGATGATGCTGACGCGCCAGCAGCGTCGTTGGGGCGATGACGGCGACCTGCTTGCCCGACATCGCTGCGACGAAAGCGGCCCGCAACGCCACCTCCGTCTTGCCGAAGCCCACATCGCCGCAAACGAGACGATCCATCGGCTTGCCGGAGCCGAGATCGTCGATCACGTCGGCGATCGCCTGCAACTGATCGTCCGTCTCGGCATAGGGGAAGCGGGTGCAGAATTCCTCGTAAAGGCCTTCCGGCGGGTTCATCGTCTCGCCGCGGCGCACGGCGCGATCGGCGGCGATCCGGATCAGGCGATCGGCCATGTCGGCAATGCGCTGCTTCAGTCTCGCCTTGCGCGATTGCCAGGCGACGCCGCCCAGCCGGTCGAGCTGGGCCTCGTCCTCCGAGCTGCCGTAACGGCTCAGCACGTCGATGTTCTCGACTGGCACGAAGAGCTTGTCTCCGCCTTCGTACGTCAGCCGCAGGCAGTCGTGTCGCGCGTTCTGGATCTCGAGCGTCACCAACCCTTCGTAGCGACCGACGCCATGCTCGCGATGCACGACGAGATCGCCATCGCTGAGCGCCGAGGCTTCGGCAATGAACCGCTCGGACGGACGACGCTTCTTCGCCGGCCGCGAGAGCCGGTCGCCCAGAATGTCTTCCTCGCCGACGACCTCCAGCCCGTCCAGGACGAAACCGTGCTCCAGCGGCCACACAGCCACACCCAGAGCACCGACGGGCAGCCCGAGAACCGTTGCATAGTCGCCGACCGGCACGGGTGTCGTTGCGCCGTGCTCCTGCAGGAGGTGCTGAAGACGGAAGGCTGAGCCTTCGGTGTAGGCCGCCACCAGCACACGTCGGCCTGCGTCATTCGCCGCCTTCACATGCTCGGCGACCTTGTCGAACAGGTTGACGCCTTGTGAAGTGCGCGCCTTGGCGAAGCCTTCGTGACGCCGACCGCCGAGATCGATCGCGTTGGTGGCTTCGGGCGGCGCATCGAAGCTCGTGAACTGGACGGCACTACGATCCTCCAGCAAGGCGTCCCATTGCGACGGCTTGAGGTAGAAACGTTCCGGCGGCAGCGGCTTGTAGTCCGTGCCGCCGCTCATACCGCCCTTGGCGCCGGTCTTCTGGCGTGCCTCGTAGTAGTCGACGATCAGCTCGTGCCGCGCCTCGAGTGCCTCCTTGAGCTGGTGGTCCGCAGTGACGATCGCCTCGGGACAGTAGTCGAGGATCGTCTCCATCCGCTCATGGAACAACGGCAGCCAATGCTCCATGCCGACATAGCGCTGCCCCGCCGACACGGCCTCATAGAGCACATCATCGCCGGCGACATTGCCGAAGAGCTCGCGATAGCCGCTGCGGAAGCGTGCAATGCTGTCGGCCGTCAGCAGCACCTCGCTCACCGGCAGCAGCACGATCTGATCGCGCTCGCCGGTCGAGAGCTGGCTCATCGGATCGAAGGAGCGGATCGATTCAAGCGTGTCGCCGAACAAATCGAGGCGCAGCGGCTCGGGAGTGCCGGGCGGAAAGAGATCGACCAGACCGCCCCGGATCGCGAATTCGCCGGGCTCCATGACCGTGTCGGCCCGGCCATAGCCGTTTTCGCCGAGGAATTTCGTGAGAGAGCCGACGTCGACGGTCTGGCCCTTGTGCAGCACCGTCGCTGCACCGGCATAGAGGCTGCGTGGCGGCACGCGCTGCAGGACCGCCCCCACGGAAGCGATGATCACTCGGCCCGGCGTGCCCGGCTTCCGAGGTGCGGCAAGCCGGACGAGGGTATCCAACCGCTCGGCGACGATGTCGGGATGGGGTGAGAGGCGGTCATAGGGCAGGCAATCCCACCCCGGGAAAACCAGTACCTCCCGCTCCGGTGAAAAGAAGCGCAGCCCATCCTGCAGCCGTTCCAGGCGTTGGCCGTCGCGCGCCACGTGCAGAATGTCCTGTCCGCCGGTGGTGCGGGCAACCTCGCTCAGCACCAGCGCGTCGGCGCCTTCGGGGAGCCCGGCGATGGTCCAGTGGCCGGCCTTGCGGTGCAGTGCGGCCAAACGTTCGGCAAGCGACGACACTCAGAACCTCACACGGAACGCCAGGAACTTGCGCAGCACCGGCGTGTCGGCCTCCGGCGGCACAGTGTTCCTGCCGGCGACCCAGTCGAAGATCTCGTTGTCGCCGGTCTCGAGCAGCCGTTCGTACTGGTCGAGCTCGGCTGCGTCGAAATCGGCGATATGGGCGCGCGCGAATTGGCCAAGGAGAATGTCGTTCTCCTTGTTGCCACGGTAGACGCTGCGATAAAGCAAACGCTTTCGCCGCGTCTCCAGTTCGGAACCGCCGTCCATCTTTTCCCCAGGTCCGGCCGAAAAAGGGCGTAGCATATAGGCGGCGGCGATGGCGAAGTCACGCGTCCCAAAAGCCACATCTCCCATGCGTCCGCAGAGCCTCACCCCCCTTTTCGCCCAGGTAACCTCGCTGACCGGCATCGGGCCGCGCCTAGGCCAGCTCGTGGAAAAGGTTGCGGGGCCGCAAGTGGTGGACTTGCTGTGGCACCTGCCCTTCGCCCTGATCGACCGGCGCAACGCACCCAGGATCGCGGAAGCGAAGGCCGGGGAGGTCGCGACGATCACGGTCAAGGTCGGCCGGCACGTGGTACCGCACAGCTCGCGGCAGCCTTATCGGGTCTGGTGCTCGGACCATAGCGGCGACCTTTGCCTCGCCTTCTTCAACGGCCGCGAGGACTACCTGAAGCGGTTGCTGCCGCCGGGCGAGACGCGCGTGGTGAGCGGCAAGGTCGAGATCTGGCAGGGCGAGCGGCAGATGACGCATCCCGACCATGTCGTTCCCCTGGATCAGCGCGATTCGATCTTGCGTGTCGAGCCGGTGTACGGGCTGACGGCGGGCCTCACGCAGAAGCCGCTTCAAAAGGCAATCACCGAAGCGGTCCAGCGTGCGCCCGAGCTGCCGGAGTGGGTGGACTCGGCTTTTCTCGCCCAGCGGCGTTGGCCGAGCTGGAAATCGGCGCTGCAAGGCGTCCACACGCCGGGCGAGGATGCGGACCTCCTGCCGCAGCATCCTGCCCGCGCCCGGCTCGCTTTCGACGAGCTGCTGGCAAGCCAGCTCGCGATCGCCCTCGTACGCCATCACAATCGCACGTTGGGCGGCCGCTGCACGCAAGGCGATGGTCATCTGCAGGCGCGCGCACTGGCCTCCCTGCCCTTCGAGCTTACGGCGAGCCAGCAGGCCGCGGTCGCCGAGATTGCCGCCGATCTCGCCCGACCCCAGCGCATGGTCCGGCTGCTGCAAGGCGACGTGGGCAGCGGCAAGACGCTGGTCGCCTTTCTCGCCATGCTGACCGCCGTCGAGTCGGGGGCGCAGGCTGCCCTCATGGCACCGACCGAGCTGCTCGCGCGCCAGCACCACGCGACCATCGCGCCGCTTGCGGAAGCGGCCGGCGTGACGCTCGCTCTGCTGACCGGCCGCGATGGCCAGCGCCAGAAGAAGGCGACTCTCGCCGGTCTCGCGTCGGGCGCGATCCAGCTCGTCGTCGGCACGCACGCGCTGGTGCAGGAGGATGTCGAGTTCGCGGACCTCGCCCTCGCCGTCGTCGACGAGCAGCATCGCTTCGGCGTGCATCAGCGCATGGCGCTCTCCTCGAAAAGCCATGCCGTGGACCTTCTGGTCATGACGGCAACGCCCATCCCGCGTACCCTGATGCTGGCCGCCTATGGTGATCTCGATGTGTCCAAGCTGACCGAGAAGCCCGCCGGTCGGCAACCGATCGATACGCGGACGCTTCCGCTGGAGCGAATCGGCGAGGTGGCCGATGCCGTCGGCCGCATGATCGCAACGGGGGCGCGAATCTACTGGGTTTGCCCCCTGATCGAGGAGTCGGAAGAGGTCGACCTTGCCAACGCCCAGGAGCGCTATCGCCTGCTGAGCGAACGCTTCCCGGGCAAAGCGGGATTGATGCACGGGCGAATGAAGGGCGCGGAGCGCGAGGCCACCATGGCAGCCTTCGCCGACGGCGGACTTTCCATCCTGGTCGCCACTACAGTGATCGAGGTCGGGGTCGATGTGCCGGCAGCGACCGTCATGGTGATCGAGCATGCCGAGCGTTTCGGCCTCGCGCAGCTCCATCAGTTGCGTGGCCGGGTCGGTCGCGGCAGCGCCAAGTCGACCTGTCTCCTGCTCTATGCCCAGCCGCTCGGCGAGACCGCCCGGGCGCGACTCGCGATCATGCGCGAAACGGAGGACGGGTTCCGGATCGCCGAGGAGGACCTGCGGCTGCGCGGTGCCGGCGAGCTCTTGGGTACGCGCCAGAGCGGCCTGCCGGACATGCGGCTCGCCGATCTCTCCGCCCACGCCGACCTGCTCGAAGCCGCTCGCGACGATGCGAGGCTGGTGATCGAGCGCGATCCCGACCTCCAGTCGCCGCGCGGCGAAGCCTTGCGTGCGCTGCTCTACCTCTTCCGCCGCGACGATGCCGTGCGCACCTTGCGCGCGGGTTAGCCCTGGCCGAGCTTGGAGACGTAGGCGCGAAGAGCTTCGTGGGCGGAATCGACCGCCTTCTGGACCTCGTCGTGCTTCTTGGAAAGGTTCTGGAGGTCGTTCTCCTGCTGGTCGAGCATGCCGAGATAGCGGCGCTGCAGGTCGCTGTTGGCAGGCACGCTGCCGAGGTTCTCGCGCACCCTGGCCTGATCCTGCACGATCTTCCGATGCTCGGCCTCGACTTGCTTGAGTTGCTGCTGGGCCTGCGCGACGGCCTGCTGAAGCTGCACGATCCTGGCGAGGGCGTCGCGCGTCTTGCTGTCGAACTCCTGGGCCGAGGCGAGGACCTTGATCTGGTCCACCGGCCCATCGACCAGGCGCAGCACCTGCTGCTGTGTTTGTTCCTGAACCACGTCGAACACCTGCGTCTGCTCGCCGCCGGCAAGCTTGAACAGCAGTCGATACCTGCCGTCGCTGATCTCGACGCCCTTCGGCTCGGGCTTCACCAGCGTCCAGCCTGGCAGCCGAGTCTGGGTCACGATCAGATCGCGCGTGGCGCGCGATGGACCACGGATCCGGTAGGTGGTCGTCTGGCGCTGCAGCCGGCCATAGCGCAGGACGCCGTCGGCGATCGTGCCGTTGGCGACCTGCTCCGTTCGCGCCGCATCCTGCTCGATGGTGATCTTGTCGTCGACCGCATAGGGCAGCAGGCGGGTGTCACCGACCGGCAGGCCGGAGAGCTGCGCGTCGCCGGCATAGGTGACGTCGTTGCTCTTGCCGCGTTGATAGATGGTCAGGATGCCCGGCGGCAGGCCCGTGTCGCCGTCGTTGGTGAGGCGCACGGCCGCAAGCGGATTGCGCGCCGCCGTCTCCGGCTGATAGAGCGCGATGCGCTGTCCGGCGATCTCGCGATCGAGAAACGGGATGGAAAGCGTCCGGCCGTTCTCGATGCTGACGGGCTTGGGAAACTTGAAGGTCACCTGCGTGACGGCCTCGTGGGCCTCGAGCTGCTCGGCGCCCGCCGCGAGCTTCGGCAGGGCGATCGACGCCTTTGGCGCCTGCTCGCCATAGCGCTGGGCGGGCGCGGCCGGTGCCGGTGGCGGAGGTGGCGCCGCCAGGGCAACGCCTCCGCGATCGACGGTCGGCATCAGCCGGCCCGCGACCTCGATCGGCACCTCGGGACGGTGGGCGTAGTAGGCTTCGTAGAGCGCCTGGTGGAAGGCCACCGGCCGGCCCGACACCAACGTCAGCTCGACATCCTTCCAGTCCCGCCCACTCAGATTCTCGAGAGTCGCCCAGCCCTGCAGGTTCGAACGCGGCGTGCCGGCGTCCGGCGGGAGCGTCAGCCGATAGGACGCCTTCCACACCGGCACCGCCACGATGTAGGCGACGCGCACGGTGCGCTTGCCATCGCCGCGGACCGAAAGCTCGAGCGTGCGCGCATCCCTCGCGCGATTGGATTGCAGTGCGAGCAACGCGCGCCCGACCTTGTCGCGCAGTGCCGGATCGGTGAATTGCAGGCTTTCCGCCTCCTCCAGCACGAATTGCTGCAGGCCCTGGTCGGTCAGCAGCGTCACCCGAGTCCGTTTCGCGACCGTCTTGTTGTCGTTTGCGTCGGGAACCGCCGTTTCCTCAACCGACACGATGCGGCCGGTCATTGCCCGGCTGCCGCCAACGGAAACCTCCGCGCCCTTCAGCGCCGACAGCAACGCGGCCGGTGTCTCCAGCGCCATCTGGTCGAACGGGAGATCGGTGAAGAATTGCTTCAGCGGCTCGCGGCCCGGCAGGCTGAGACTCCCGACATTCCCCTTGTCGTCGTAGACGACGAGGCTCTTCAGCACGTCGTCGACCTGATCGAGAGGTACAGTGAGTGCGAGCCGTGCTTCGCCATCGACCGCCGCCTCGTACTCGAAATAGCCGAGACCGCCCGACGACAGCATCACCCGCTTGAGGGCGAGATCCTGCGCCGAGGCAAGCGCAGGCAGCGCCAGAAGACCCAGAAGGGCAATGGCGGTCAGCAAGCGTCGCATGAGGTCTCCCCCGGAAACTCTAGTCAGCGCAACCGTGGGCCGCGA
Organism: Reyranella sp.; assembly: GCA_035279245.1. Lineage (GTDB taxonomy): Bacteria > Pseudomonadota > Alphaproteobacteria > Reyranellales > Reyranellaceae > Reyranella. The sequence continues at coordinate 3,114 of DATEID010000266.1, read as the reverse complement.
CTATGACACAACGGCGGCAGTGCCGGGGAAAGTTTAGGGGAAAGTTCAGGAAAGCGCGTCCTCGAGCGCCTCGAACGGCAGCAGCACGCATTCCTGTCGCGACTTGTGCTCGCGCACCGGCGCGAAGGCGGCAAAGGGCTCGTGCGACTCGCCGGTCTCGCGACCGATCGCGCGCTCGGCATCGTGTCGAAGATCGGCGATGCCGGCGGCGTCGCGCCCTACGGCGACCGAGGCCAAAGCCGATGCCGAAGCCTGGCAGAGCAGGCAGCCGCGGACCTGATGGGCGATCTCGGCGATCTTTCCCTTGTCGTCCAGCGTGATATCGATGCTCACGCGGTCGCCGCATAGCGGGTTGTCGCGTCGCGCCGACTTGGTCGGTGCCGCGAGCTTGCCTGCCCCGGTCTTGGCCCTGGCGAGCGCCACGATGCGTTCCTGGTAGAGTCGATCGCTCATCGCAAAGTCTTCGCCGCGTGCCGCACGCCGGCCAGCAGGGCGTCGATATCCTCGTTGTCGTTGTAGGGCGCCATGGAGGCGCGCGTCGTGCCGTCGAGGTCGAAACGATCCATCAACGGCTGGGCGCAGTGGTGCCCCGCACGCACCGCCACCCCGAAGGCATCCAGGGTCTGCGCCACGTCGTGCGGGTGCACGCCGTCGAGCATGAAGGATACGACAGGATAGCGGTTTTGCAGGCTCGCCGGCCCGAGAAGGCGAGTGCCATCGATCCCCTGCAGGCCATCCATCAGGCGTTGCACCAGCGCCATCTCGTGGTTGTGCGCCGCGCTCCAGTCGAGCGCCGTCATCCACTTGCAGGCGGCGCCCAGCCCGATGGCGGGACCGATCGGCGGCGTGCCCGCCTCGAAACGCCGCGGCGGCGGCGCCCATGTGGTTTCGGCGAGCGTCACGCGCCCGATCATCGAGCCGCCGCCATGGAACGGCGGCATCGCCTCGAGAAGCTCGGGCTTCGCCCACAGGACGCCGATCCCGTTCGGGCCATAGGCCTTGTGGCCGGCAAAGGCATAAAAATCGATGCCGAGCGAAGGCAGATCGAGCGGGCCGTGCGGTGCGCGCTGCGCCCCGTCCAGCATCACCTTCGCGCCCACCGCCTTTGCCGCCTCCACGACCGCCCGCACGTCCAGCAACGCGCCGGTGACATTGGACACATGCGCGAGGGAGATGAGCTTCGTCTTGTCCGTCAGCAATTTCGGCAACGTTGCAAGATCGATCCGGCCGTCGGCGGTGACCGGCAGCATCGCGAGCTCGATGCCGCTCCTCTGCCGCAGGAGCTGCCAAGGCACGATGTTGGAATGGTGCTCCAGTTCCGAAAGGAGGATGCGGTCGCCTGGCTTCAGCAACTGGCCGTAGGAGTAGGCGACGAGATTGATCGCCGCCGTGCAGCCGCCGGTGAAGACGATCTCCATGGGCTGCACACCCAGGAATCGCGCGACCTCGGCCCGCGCGTTCTCATAGGCCTCGGTCGCGCGCTCGGCGAGGCGATGCACGCCGCGCAGGACATTGGCCCGACCGGTCGTCTCGTAGGTCCGCACGGCGTCGAGGACGGCAAGAGGGCTCTGCGCCGAAGCGCCATTGTCGAGATAGTGGATCGGGCGGCCGTCAATGATCTCCGACAGGATGGGAAACTGACGGCGAACCGCGGAGACGTCGAAACTCATGGTGACGTGGATGCCGCTCGTCCGGATCTGAAGGCGGCCAGCGCCTCAGGCGTGTCGATATCGGTCAGCGCTGCCTCGCCCGCCATCTCGACCTCGCAGACGAGATCGCTGTGCTCGCCAATCAGGTGCTTGGCGCCGGTGTCGCCGGAAAGATTGCCGATCTCTGCGAAGAAGCGACGATCCCACAGCACGGGATTGCCGCGCTTCCCGCGCACCGTCGGCACGCAGATCGAGCGGCCTTCGACCGGGTTGAAGGCCGCCAGCAATCGGTCGAGCAAGGCCGTGTTCACCGCGGGCATGTCGCCGAGCTGGACGACCGCCGCATCGATGTCCTTGCCGAGCGCGCCGATCCCGGTCCGCACCGAGGTGCTGAGGCCGTCGGCGAAGTCGGGATTGGTGACGAAGCGAAGTCGCGATTTGGCCGGAGCGGCCGCTTCGATGGCACTCCGGACCTCGTCCGCCATATGGCCGAGCACGACCACCACCTCGACTGCCTGGGAACCGAGCGCGGCCCTGACGGCATGCACCACCATCGGCTGTCCGTTCGCGTCGGCGAGCAGCTTGTTGGGGCCGCCCATGCGCGTCGAGCGACCGGCGGCCAAGATCACGATGGCGACGCGTGGCGCTTGTTGAGGTCCGGTTTCCTCGCCATCCCCTTCATTGCGCGGCTGGGGACGGGTCGAGATCTCGGCCAGCAGGCCGCCCGCCCCCATGCGCACCAGCTCGGCCCGTCCGACCGGCAGGCCGGCCGCCAGACGCTCCAGCACCATGTCGAAACCGTTGTACTTCGGCGACTTGGCGCAGCCGGGCAGGCCCAACACCGGCTTGCCGTCGAGCTCGCCGCTCAGCAGCAGGTTGCCGGGATCGACCGGCAGGCCGAAATGCGTGACTTTCCCCCCCGCCTGGACGATCCCCGAAGGCACCACGTCGTGGCGGTCGACGATGGCCGAGGCGCCGGCGATCAGGAAGAGATCGCAACCTTCCTTCTTGAGTTCTTCCAGCGAAGCGGCGATCGCGGCCGCGTCGTGCTCGCAGCGGCGCTCGCCCACCAGCGTGCTGCCGAGCGATGTGAGCCGCTTGCCGGTCGTGCCGACGGCCTTGTCGAGCACCTTGTCGCGTGTGCCCGGCAGCTTGGTCTGCACCAGGCCGGCCCGCATCGCCTTGAACGGCGCCACGGAGACCAGTGGCCGGTTCGCCGCCTTCGCGACCTCGACGGCACGTGAAACGGCTGTACGCGGCGCCGCGTACGGAATGATCTTGACGGTGGCTACCATCTGCCGCGGTGTCACCCGGGCATAGGGCGGCAGAGTGGCGACAGTGACAGCTTCATCGAGTTCGTTCAGTTCGTCGATCCGCTGCGGATCGATCACCGCGAGGCCGGCTTCTCGCGCGAAATGATTGCATCGTCCGGTAAAGGGCGCCGTGACCTCGATCCCCTCCCCGG
>DATEID010000265.1:0-4737 GCA_035279245.1 Reyranella sp. | reverse complement strand
GAATCGACCATGCTGATGCTGATCATCGGCATGTCGCTGCTCTATTCCTACGTGATGAGCTACCTGCACATCAGCCAGTCGACCGCCGAGTGGATCGTGGCCCAGCACCTGTCGCGCTGGGTGTTGCTGGCGGCCATCCTGCTGATGGTCGTGGTGCTGGGCTTCTTCCTGCCGCCGGTGTCGATCATCCTGATGACCGCGCCCATCATCCTGCCGCCGCTGAAGGCCGCCGGCTTCGACCTCGTCTGGTTCGGCGTCGTCATGACCATCGTCATGGAGATGGGCCTGATCCATCCGCCGGTCGGACTCAACCTCTTCGTCATCAAGAACATCGCCCCGGACATCTCCTTGTCCGACATCGTCTGGGGCGTGCTGCCGTTCGTCGTGCTGATGACGCTGGCGGTCGTTGTCCTCTGCTTCGCTCCGGAGATCGCGCTCTGGCTCCCCGACAAGCTGATCACGACCGTGCGCTGACCTTCTGCCGGTAACGCACGCGCTCGCGGTAGCCGATATAGAGGCCGGAGCCGATGATCACGGCGGCGCCGATCCAGGTCCACATGTCGGGGCTCTCGTCGAACACGAGATAACCCAGCACGGCCGCGCCGATGAGCTGGGTATAGTTGAAAGGCGATACCACCGCCGCCGGCGCCTGGCTGTAGGCGATGGTCAGGAAATAATGGCCGATGCCGGCCATCACCCCCATTCCGACGAACAGGACACCATGCCAGGCCGAGGCCGGCATCACCCATTCGAACGGCATGAACGGGCTCGCCGCGACGGTGCCGACGATGGTGGCGACCGTGGCCGAGGCATCGGGCCGCTCGGTCTGGCCGTAGCGCCGCGAGAAGAGTTGGTAGAAGGCGCTGCAGACGGTGCTCGCCACCACCCACAGGATATGCCAGTCGAAATGGGCGTGACCTGGCCGCACGATGATCAGCGCGCCGACGAAGCCCACGGCGACCGCCGCCCAGCGCCGCGGGCCGACCGGTTCGCCCAGCAGGCGGGTCGACAGCGCGGTCACGATCAGCGGACTCGAGAGCGAGATCGATGCCGCCGTCGCAAGCGGCAGATACATCACGCCATGGAAGTAGAAGAAGGACGAGAAGAAAAGCAGCAGCCCGCGCACCACCTGCGTCCCGAGCCGGTGGACGGTGAACAAGCCCTTGCCGTTGCGCGGCAGGAACATCACCAGCATGAAGACGAAGGCGAAGATGTAGCGCGCCCAGATCACCTCGATCACCGGATAGCCGGAGGTCGAGAGCGTCTTCGACATCGCGTTCAGGATGGCAAAGCAGGCCATCGCCACGACAGTGGAGACGATGGCGCGCAGGATGCGATCCGCCGGCGGCGGCGCGGAAGCTGTCATCGAGGTCAAATTAGCCGCCGCCACGGCGTGGACAAGCCGACAGGATGTCCCTGTGGAATTAGGCGGCTCTCGCTTCTATTGGGCTGCAGCAGCCAAGGCGGGCTGCGGCTTGAACGGAAGGATGGTCGTCGCGCGCACCGCCGGCAACGGCAGCGGCGGCGGTTGGACACCGAGGGCTTGGGCGGCATTCCATGCCCAGCGCGGATCGAGCAGAAAGGCGCGCGCATGCGCCGTGCAGTCGGCCTCGCCCGAGGCGACGATGCGCTCCGCCTGCTCCGGTTCGGTGATCACGCCGACCGCCCAGGTCTTGATGGCGGCTTCCTTGCGGATACGCGCCGCGAACGGGACATGGTAGCCGGGCGTCACGGTGATCTTCTGCGCCGGTGAATTGCCGCCGGAGCTCACATCGACGAAATCGCAGCCCAGCGCCTTGAGCTGCCTCGCCGTCTCGATGGTGTCCTCGACCGTGAGCCCGCCCTCGACCCAGTCCGTGGCGGAGAGCCGGATGCCGAGCGCCTTGTCGGCCGGCACCAGCTTGCGGCAGGCCTCGAAGACCTCGAGCGGGAAGCGCCGCCGCTTTTCCATGCTTCCGCCGTAGGCGTCGCTACGGTGATTGCTGAGCGGCGACAGGAACTGATGCAGGCAGTAGCCGTGGGCGCCATGCAGCTCGATCAGATCGAAGCCCAGCCGCAGGCTGCGCCGGACCGCCGAGACGAACGCCTCCCTCACGCGCGCGAGCCCGACCTCGTCGAGCGCGACCGGCGTGTGCCAGTTCTTGTCGTAGGAAACGGCCGAGGCCGAGAAGGTCGTCCACGGCAGATCGGGCGCATCCGCGCCAGTCAGCGGCCCGCCGCCCTTCCACGGCCGCTGCGCCGACGCCTTGCGGCCGGCATGGGCGAGCTGGATGCCGAGCTTCACGTGCGGCATCCATCCGCGGATCCATTCGACGATCGGCCGGAGCGCCGCTTCGTTCTCGTCGCTATAAAGGCCGAGGCAGCCTTGCGTGATGCGGCCCGCCCGCTCGACATGCGTCGCCTCGAGGCAAAGCAGACCCGCGCCGGACATCGACAGCATGCCGTAATGGACCTGGTGCCAGCCCTGCGCGCTGCCGTCGACGGCCGAATACTGGCACATCGGCGAGACGACGATGCGGTTGGGCAGCGTGATGCCGCCAAGGTCGACAGGCGTGAAAAGCTTGGCAGTCATCGATGCTCCTGAACTTTCGTGAATCAGCCCGAGATCGACGGACCGGCCTCGTGACCAAGCCATTCCTCGATCAGGCGGCGGGCGATCGAATCGCGGCGCGGCATGAAGAACGAGCCGTCCTTCGGCAGGTTCTCGGGCCGGAGCTCCTCGCGGCTCATCCAGCGCGCGCTGGCGAGTTCGTCCTGATTGACCTCGAACTCGAGCGACCCGGCCTCGGCGTGGAAGCCGATCATGACCGACGCCGGGAACGGCCAGGGCTGCGAGGAGCGGTAGGTCACGTTGTGGACGCGCACCCTCACCTCCTCGTAGACCTCGCGCGCGACGGCGTCCTCGAAGCTCTCGCCCGGCTCGACGAAGCCTGCCAACGTCGAATGCATGCCGCGCGGGAACTGCTTGCCGCGCCCCAACAGGCATTTGTCGCCGTGATGCACCAGCATGATGACGGCGGGATCGGTGCGCGGGAAATGCTCGGTCTTGCAGCTTTCGTTGGTGCAGACGCGGACATGGCCGGCACGCATCACCCTGGTGAGCGACCCGCAGACGCCGCAGAAGCGGTGGCGGCGGTGCCAGTAGGTCATGCCGCGGGCATAGGCGAGGATCGATCCCTCGCGCGCAAACAGCAGCGGCCCCACTTGCCGCAGATCGACGAACTCGCCGAGCTCGGCGAGCGGCGTCTCCTGGCCGGTGACATCGACGGCGAAATAAGGTGTGCCCTCGACATAGCCCAGGAAGATGTGGTGCTCGGCCGAACGCGCGACGGCACGCGCCATCATGCCCTGGAGGAAGACGGCCTCCGGATTGCCGCTCGCCTTGCTGACCAGATTGCGCTCGGTGTCGATCGGGACGAACCGCGCCACGCCCGACGAGGCGAGCTCGATCATCCTCTCCTCGTTCTCGCGCTCGTGACTCGCGCGGTCGATTTCCGCGCTGGAATAAGGGTTTCGCGCTCTCTCCATGCGGCGCGGACCGTGCCACAGCAGGGTCGTTGCTGCAAATCTCATCTCCTCTCCAGCGAAGCTGGGGAGGTGTCGCGTCATACGCGACGGAGGGGTCGGAAGCCTCAGTCGAAACGCCCATCCATTTTCGCATCCCGAAGGGCCTCGAAGATCGTCCTGAGGACATCGTCGATGCGAGCAATGACGTCGACGTTCCAGAACCGCAGGACACGAAAACCCTCCGACCTTAGGAAAGCATCGCGCCGGACGTCGTAAGCCATTTGGTCAGCATGCTGGCCGCCGTCGAGCTCGACGACAAGCTGCTTCTCCAAACAGACGAAATCACAAATGAAAGGGTCGATGGAATGTTGACGCCGGAATTTATGGCCGTCCATCTGGCGGCGTCGGAGGTGATGCCAAAGAAGTCGCTCGGCATCGGTGGCGTTGCGCCGGAGATGGCGGGCGAAATGAATCATTGCTTGCGATTATGGGGCGCAATCGTATGCCATGCCACAATCCGCGATTGTATTCGCCTATGACCCCTCCGCCCCTTCGGGGCACCTCCCCGCGCTACGCGCAGGGAGGAAGCTATGGAGCCAACGCCTTCTCCAGCACCTGGGCGACGTGCATCGCTCGGCGGGGGGTGCCGTGAGAGATCTGGTGGCGGCAGGAGGTGCCGTCGGCGACGATGAGGGCGTCGGGGGCGGCGTCGCGCACGGCGGGCAACAGGGAGAGCTCGGCCATGGCGATCGATGTCGCATAGTGCTCGGCCTCGTAGCCGAAGCTGCCGGCCATGCCGCAGCAGCTCGACTCGATCGGCTTCACGGCGAGCGCGGGCACCAGCGCGAGGATCTCCTGCACGGCGCTCATCGCCCCGAATGCCTTTTGATGGCAATGGCCGTGCAGCAAAGCAGTTTTCTCGGGGAGCGCCTTCAGCGATAGCGAAAGACGGCCGGCCTTCTTCTCGCGCGCCAAAAATTCCTCGAAGAGGAAAGCGTTGTTCGCCGTGGCCATGGCCTGTTCGCCGAGCCCCAGTCCCAGGAACTCGTCGCGCAGGGTGAAGAGGCAGGACGGCTCGAGCCCGACGACCGGCACGCCGCGCGCCACGAACGGCGACAACGCCTCGAGCAGCCGCTGGGCCTCGTCGTGCGCCTTGTCGACCTGCCCGGTGGCGAGATAGGTGCGGCCGCAGCAGAGCGCGCGCGAGCCGAGCTCCGGCCAGGCCACGGC
>DATEID010000264.1:0-5548 GCA_035279245.1 Reyranella sp. | reverse complement strand
CGGCGCCGGCGCAATAGTCGACCACCTGCAGGCCGGGCCTGGCATCGACCAGCGCCGCCACGAGCTGCGAGCCCTCGTCCTGGATCTCGACCAACCCGTTCCGGAAGGCCTCGCCCGCCACGACCGACAGCCGCCGCTCGAGCCGCAGACCGTCGGGCGCATAGCGCATCGGCTCGGTCTCGATGCCCTCGCGGTGCAGCGCGCGGCGCGCTTCCTCCACCGTCGCCTTCAGCCGGTTGACGCGCAGATCGACCGGCGGCGGCGTCTCGAGCGCGGCGATCTCGCGACCCCATGCCTCGCCATAGGCCTCGCGCAGATGGGGCACCACCCATTCCTGAATATTGAGCCGCACCCAGTCGGGCTGGGTCGGATGGCTGAGCGAATGGCCCTCCATCTGGCGCAGCGCGCGTGTCTCCGCCTCGTCGATCGGAGGCGGGCGGTAGCGGCCGCCGTCGAACAGCGCCTGCAGGTCGCGCAAGCCAAGGTCCTCGACCAGCACCAGATCGGCCGCGACGTAGGCGCGCGCCGAGCGATCGGGATGGCGTGTCCGGTCGAGCCACCAGGAGAGCTGGCCGTAATGCCGCAGGATCGACCAGGCGCGGTCGGCCACGGCCCGGCGGTCGCCGCCGCCGATGAAGCGCCGGGCACGGAAGAAGGCATTTGCGACAAGATCGGCCGGCCGGTCGGCGCGGCTGACGATCTCGTCCAGAAGCTCTATGGTAGCGGCTATGCGCGCGCCCGGTGTCACGTCACTCTCCTTTCAGGCCTGCCGCTACGATGAATAAGCCTGCCGCGCAACGGCTTCCGACGTAACCGTGCGCTCTTCCGCTTTTTCTCCCGACCGATCGCGCGCTCGTTCGAGCCTGCTGTCCCGCCTCGCGCTGGTCGTCGTCTCGATTCTCTTCGCGCTCGGCCTTCTCGAGTTGGGGCTGCGGGCCTGGACCGGCTATCTCGGGACATGGCCCAATTTCGTGCTCAGCGCACGCACCGTGCTTGCCGAACGCGAGGAGAGCCGCTTCGTCGACGATCCGATGCTGGGCTACGTGCCCCGGCCGAACTATGCCGCGAAGGGCGTGAGCTTCGATGCCGACGGTTTTCGCCGCACGGGCGATACGCCGGCGGCCACCGATGGCGGGCCGATCCTGGCGGTCGGCGACTCCTATACCTACGGCAATGAGGTGACCGATCGCGAAACCTGGCCGGCGCACCTGCAAGCCCTGACCGGCCGACGCGTGCTGAACGCCGGCGTGAGCGGCTACGGCTTCGACCAGACCGTGCTGCGGGCGGAGAGAGCGGTCGCTCACCATCCGTCCGCGATCGTGGTGAGCTTCATCGCCGACGACATCCGCCGCACCGAGATGCGCCGCCAGTGGGGAGCGGAGAAACCCTACTTCGACCTGCACGGCAGCGGGCTCGTGCTGCGCAACGTGCCGGTGCCGCCGCGACCCGATCCGCGCACGACACTGAACTTCTGGCACCGCACGCTGGGCTATTCCTATCTCTTCGATTTCGTCCTGCGCCGTCTCGACCTGCTGCACGACTGGTTCGGCGACCACATCCGCGTGCACCCGGCGGGCGAAGGCGAACAGATCGCTTGCCGGCTGACGGCGCGGCTGCAGGAGCTGCAGCGCATCGCCGAGGCGCCCGTGCTGGTGCTGGCGCAGTACGATCCGGTGGTCTGGCAGGATCCCGCCTTCGCCGCCGACCAACGACGCCTGACCGGCGATCTGCTCTCCTGCGCGCGCCGTCACGGCCTCGCTGTGCTCGACAGCTACGATGCAGTGGCGGCATGGCCCGGCAAGAACGGACCGCGCGACCTGTACGGGCTCTGGCACATGAACGACCGCGGCAATGCGCTGACCGCGAAGCTCGTGGCCGAGGCGCTGGCGAAGCAGGGACGGTCGACCGCCGCGCGATAAGATTGCGCCACTGGAGTGGCACGGTCCCTTGAGCGCTCATCGGAGCGCCCTTCGGCTTCACTCAGGGCAGGCGCAACTCCAGTTGCGCTCCGTCCTCGAGCGCTACATCCCGCCGCGATAGTTGGGCGCCTCGCGCATGATCTCGACATCGTGCACGTGGCTTTCGCGCAAGCCGGAGCCGGTGATGCGCAGGAACTGCGGCCGGGTCTGCATCTCCTTGACGGTGGCGTTGCCGGTATAGCCCATCGCCGCGCGCAGGCCGCCCACGAGCTGGTGGATGATGTTGCTCACCGGCCCCTTGTAGGGCACGCGGCCCTCGATGCCCTCGGGCACCAGCTTCAGCGTGCTCTCGACCTCGGCCTGGAAATAGCGGTCGGCCGAGCCGCGCGCCATGGCGCCGATCGAGCCCATGCCGCGATAGGACTTGTAGGAGCGGCCCTGGTAGAGCATCACCTCGCCCGGCGCCTCGTCGGTGCCGGCGAGCAGCGAGCCGATCATGGCGCAGTCGGCGCCGGCGGCGATCGCCTTGGCGAGATCGCCCGAATACTTGATGCCGCCGTCGCCGATCGCCGGCACGCCGGCGGCATGGCAGACCTCGGCCGCCTCCAGGATCGCCGTGAGCTGCGGCACGCCCACGCCCGCCACCATCCGCGTGGTGCAGATCGAGCCCGGCCCGATGCCGATCTTCACCGCGTCGGCGCCGGCATCGATCAGCGCGCGGGCGCCTTCCGCCGTCGCGACGTTGCCGGCGATCACCTGCGTGTAGTTGCTGAGCTTCTTCACCCGCGTCACCGACTCGAGCACGCCTCTCGAGTGGCCATGGGCGGTGTCCACCACGACCACGTCGACCTCGGCGTCGATCAGGAGCTGGGCGCGGCGCACCCCGTCCTCGCCGACGCCGGTGGCGGCGGCGGCGCGCAACCGGCCCTTCTCGTCCTTGCTGGCGCCGGGGAAGCGGTTCGCCTTCTCGATGTCCTTCACCGTGATCAGGCCGATGCAGCGGTAGTCCGCATCGACGACGATCAGCTTCTCGATGCGGCGCTGATGGAGCAGTCGCTTCGCCTCGTCCGAGCTCACGCCCTCGTGCACCGTGACCAGCTTCTCCTTGGTCATGAGGGCGCTCACCGGCGTCTTGTTGTCGGTGGCGAAGCGGACGTCGCGGTTGGTCAGGATGCCGGCGAGCTTGCCGGTTCCGCGCTCGACGACCGGAATGCCGGAAATCTGATGGGCCACCATCAGGGCCAGCGCATCGGCCAGCGTCTGCTCGGGATGGATCGTGACCGGGTTCACCACCATGCCCGATTCGAACTTCTTGACCTTGCGGACCTCGTTCGCCTGCGCTTCCGGCTCCAGATTCTTGTGGATGACGCCGATGCCGCCGGTCTGGGCCATCGCGATCGCCATCGGCGCCTCGGTGACCGTGTCCATCGCCGCCGACATCAGGGGAATGCCGAGCTCGATGGTGCGGGTAAGCCGCGTTCGGGTGTCCGTCTGGCCGGGAAGCACCGCTGAGGCGGCGGGCTTCAGGAGCACATCATCGAAAGTGAGCGCTTCCTGGATCTGCATGCCAACCTCCGCATCGGAAAATAAAAAGGCGGCCCGCCGCAAGGGGGCCGCCGGGTTGGCGAGCCTTTATACACATTGGCGCCCGCAAACCAAGTGCGGATCGCAGAGGAAACGCCGTTTTCACGATCGGCCTGGGCGGCATCCGCAAGATTGCACAGACGGCGGCCGTACAGAAATAGAAATGCCGAAGACGCCCTCAGCCGGCGAAGCTCAGACAGTAGTCGCGGACCTGGTCGAGGGGAATGCGGGCATGGCTTTGCACGATGATGAACTTCCCTCCGGGATTCGTGCCGGCCGGCAGCTTCACGAGACGCGCGAAATCGTCGGCGCCCCAGACGCAGGTATGCTCGGAGAAGAGCTGCGTGTCCGAGAAGTAGCAGGGATCCCAGTGGACGTGATAGTCGAGCAGGTTGCCCTGGCGCTCGGCGACGCAAGTGTAGAGCGAGTATTCCGTCCACGGGATCTGCCCGATCTTGCGCAGCACCCAGAGGCTGAGCGCCGTCAGCGCATCGCCGCCGTCCTTCGAGAAGTGCTGCAACGTCTGGGCCGCGAGGTCGCCATGCAGGATGTTGGGCGTGACCGACAGGCCGTGCTGCTTGGTGTCGAAGGGCGTGCCGACCAGCTCGGCGGCGCTCTTCCACCAGTCGTGATAGCGCTTGGGCTCCCAGCGCGACAGCGCGCGGCCGTCCTCGACGAAGGTCGTGGCGTCGAAATCGCCCACGCAGCAGACATCCGAATCGAGCGTCAGGTAGCCCTTGAAGCCCAGCATCGCCGGCACCTGCAGCTTCACCATCTGCTGGCGGTACCAGCCGGTCATCATGTAGAAGCGGCTGAAGGTCGGAAAGAACTCGGATTCCGGCCGCACGTCGACATCGATGTTGGGAAAGCGCGGCAGCTCGTTCCTCAACAGCCGCGCGTCGCGCACCGGTGAGACGATCAGAAGCTGCAAAGGCCTGCTGTCACGCCAGTGCTTGGCCAACGACTCGATTAGCAATCCCGCGCGTTCGAGATCGCCCCGACGTTTCAGGTTGCGCAAAGCGAGCGGCAGGATTGCTTGGCGGACTTCGGAGAACATCGGGTCGTTGTGACCTCTGTCGTGGGGGAGCGCCGGGTGGTCTTATAACATCATGTAGGGAGAGGACCTGTGATCTTCCTTCCCGAGCGGCACTTGGCCGCCTCTCCTTGAAAAAAAGACGCCGGGCCCTAAAGCCCGGCGAGTCAAACAGGGAGGCTTCACGTCTGGGAGACGTGGGATCATGAGGATCCCGAGTTTCGAGCGCGATCAGTCGGAACCGTTCACGTCGAAGACCTGAAACCAACCTACTCGCTGGGGCTTGGATTGTTAGGCTCGAAGTTTCGATCACAGACATGCGCTTCCCGCATGTCTTCACCAAAAATGAAATACAACAGCTAATGCCACTCAAAAGCGTGTCTCGGCCACCTTGCGCAACAGGAAATCGCGGAAGACAGCGATGCGCTTGGAATGGCGCAATTCCTCGGGGTAAGTGAAATACACATCCGTCGTACGGACATTGAGGTCGGGCAGCAGGATCTCGAGCTTGGTCGATTCGCGGGCGAGAAAATCAGGCAGCGAGGCGATGCCCATGCCCGATTCGACGGCGCGGAAGATGCCGTAGACATTGTTCACCCGCAGCACCACCAGCCTGGGATTCTGGTCGGGATTGCCCTCGCGCAGGAGCCAGTTCACGTCCGGCGCCGGCGCCCGCGCATCCTCGCCGAAGATGATCAGGCGGTGCCGGTCGAGGTCCTCGACCGAGTTCGGACGGCCGTATTTCTGGATGTACGCGTGCGAGGCGTAGACGTGACTGCGCACGGTGAGAAGGTGGCGCTGCACCAGCCCGGGCTGGCGCGGCATGACCATGCGGATGGCGACATCCGCCTCGCGCATACCGAGGTCGAGCTCGTTGTCCGACAGGACCAGGCTGACGTCGATCTCGGGATACATGGCAATGAACTCATGCATCTGCGCGGTCAGCCAGGTCGATCCGAAGCCGATCGAGGTCGTCACCTTGAGCCGGCCGGCGGGCTTGTCCTGATTGGCG
>DATEID010000263.1:0-8930 GCA_035279245.1 Reyranella sp. | reverse complement strand
GACAACACACGCAGCGATCCGTTCAGGCGGTCCGGCGAGGCGCCGAAGTCCAGCGAGGCGGCAGCCTCCTCCTGACGAAGCCTGAAGGCTTGCGCCGGCAGAGTCCCCGCCCCGTCGGTCAACATGCGCGCCATGAGAGCGGTGGCGCCCTTTTGGTTTTCCGGTTCCGACGCCGTTCCCCCGCCGAAGGAGAAGGACAAGGAGACGAGCGGCGCGGTCTTGTCCCGGACCAGCCAGACCTTGATGCCGCGCGAGGTGGTGACTTGCTGGATGTCGATGGCTTCAGCGCGCGGCGCGATCGAGAGGCTCACAATGGCCGCGATCACAAGGCAAAGGCCGCGCCTCATCGTCTTGCCTCCGGCAGCAAAAGGGACGTGACCGATCGGTCGTCGCGCCAGACATGCCGGGCGGCCGCCATGACATCGGCGGCCTGGACGGCGGCAATGCGCTCCGGCCAGGCCTCGACATCGGAGACGCTGTTGCCCGTGCCGAGGTCGGCCGCAAAGCGGCGCGGTCCGCTGGCGAGCGAATCGCGCGCGTAGATCGCGCGGGCGAGCAGCCGGTTCTGGGCATGCTCGACCTCGTGGCTTTGCACCTCTCCGTCGAGCACGCGCTTCATTTGCTCGGATACGGCCTTCTCGACCGCAGTCATGTCGTGGCCGGCGGCGGGATGGACATTGATGCCGAAGCTCGTGAGCCCGAGCCGCGCGGGAGCGTAGTCGGCGCTTGCGGAGAGCGCGAGCCGCTGCTCGACGACCAGGCCGCGCCACAGACGGCTCGTCTCGCTGCCACCGAACAACTGTGCCAGCACCTGCAGGGCGTAAGCATGGCGCGTGTCGCCCCTGCGGTAGGAGGGGGCGAGATAGTCGCGCGACCAGCCGGGCTCGGCGACGCGCCGGTCGGTCCTCGTCAGACGCTGCGGCAGATCGCTCGCGCCATCGGCCGGTCGTTGCCGCGGCGCGATGTTGCGTGCCGGGATCGGTCCGTAGTGCTTCTCGGCGAAGGTGCGGACCGTATCCGGCGTCGTGTCACCGGCCACGATCAGCACGGCGTTGTCGGGACCGTAGAAGCGGCGATAGAAGGCCGTGAGCTGCTCGACATCGAGCTTGCGCACGTCGTCGGGATAGCCGGCAATCGGCATGCCATAGGGCTTGTGCCTGCCGAACAGCGCCGCACGCACCGATTCGTCGAGCAAGGCCGCCGGCACGTTGTCGATCCGCATGCGGCGCTCCTCGAGCACGACGTCCCGCTCGGGCACCAGCTCCTTCTCGACGATACGCAGACCGGACATGCGGTCGGCTTCCAGACGCATCGCGAGTTCGAGCCGATCCGGCGCGATGGTCTGGTGGTAGGCCGTGACATCGAAATCTGTATAGGCGTTGTCGCGTCCGCCGTGGCGCTCGATGGTGCGCGAGAACTCGCCCGGTCCGAGATTGGCGGTGCCCTTGAACATCATATGTTCGAGGAAGTGGGCGATGCCGGTCTGCCCGACCGTCTCGTCGGCGCCGCCCACCTTGTAGACCACGAAGTGCGTCACGATCGGCGCACGCGCCGAAGGCAGCACGACGACCTGAAGTCCGTTGGCGAGCGTGAAGGTTTCGCAGGGCTGCCGACCGACCGCCAGCAAATTCGCCCGCGCCGAAGTCGCGAGCGCCGCAGTCGCGCCGCCGACCACGCCGGCGAGGAATTGGCGGCGCGAGGGCCGGGGTTCGATCAGAAAATGCCTTCGAGCCAGCCCCGCTGCCGCCGCGTGATGGTCGGCGTCGGCTCGGTCGATGGCTGGCCGCTGACTTGGGCGTCGCGCAGGCGCTGCTGCTCCTTGGCCGGATCGACGATCGTGCCCGGCGGCGGCGTCTTCTGCCAGAAGATCAGGCTGTCGATGAAGCCCTGATCCTGGTTGGCGATGGTCCGCGTCTCGCTATTGACCTCGCTGCGGATGTTGGGATCGACGCCGCCCTTGCTCGCCTTGGCGACCAGCGCCCGTTCCGAGGCGTCGCCGGGCGTCCCTTCCCTGGCGGCCTGCTGCTGCTGCACGCGACCGGCCAGCGTCGGCGACAAGGCCTCCTTGGCCTGATCCGCCGGGCTCACTTCCTGCGGCCGCGGCTCGCCCGGCCGCGGCGGGCGCAGATCGGCATTCGGCGGCATCGTGAGTGGCGAATGGGAGACGATCTTGAACTCGTCTGGCGACACCTTCTTCGCGCCGCCGAAATTTTCCAATGCGCTGCATCCGCCCAGTGTCATCGCGCCGAGCGCAACCAGGGTCACAGGCGTGAGGATCGTCCGTTGCATTGCCATTCCTTGGGAAACTGCCTTCTGTCCACCGATCATGGCTGTATCACGGGGCGCGCTGTCTTTCGCCGATCAGGGAATCGACGAGCATCAGCCCGACCCCCACCACGATCGCCGCGTCGGCGATATTGAAAGCCGGCCAGTGCCAGTCGTGCACGTGGAAATCGGCGAAATCGAACACCGCTCCCCAACGCGCTCGGTCGATAACATTGCCGATGGCGCCGCCCATGACAAGACCGATGCCCCATCCCGTCAACAGGCGGTCGGTTCGCCGCAGCCACAGGAACAGACCGATGCAAACGGCGATCGCCACGCCCGACAAGGCCCACGGCGGGACCGCGCGGTCGCCCCCCAGCAGACCGAAGCTGACGCCGCGATTCCAAACGATCACCAACTGGAAGAAGCCTTCGATCACCGACTTGAGACCGCCCACCTTCAGAAGGTAGCGCAGCACCAGCTCCTTGGAGGCCTGGTCGACGATCAAGGTCAGTGCGACGAGGCCCATCGCCTGCCGGTCGATTGCTCTCATGCCCTGCTTGTCCCCTCCACCGCCGCTTCGCAGCGCTGGCAAAGCAAGGGGTGCTTGGCCGATTTGCCGACTTCTGGCAACACCTGCCAGCAGCGGGCACATTTCTCACCCTTGGCCAGGGCGGGCACGACCGCGACGCCCGCCACATCCGACAGGGTGAAGGCGTTGCCCGGCGCATCTCCCGAGACCAGATCGCCGCCCGAGGTGATGCAGATTTCGGCGAGATCGATGCCCTTCATCGCAGCAAGATACTCCGGCGTGGCATGGACATGGGGCGCCGCCTGCAGGCTCGAGCCGATGCGTTTCTCTGCCCGCTCGAGCTCGAGCGCCCCCGTGACGACGCGGCGCAGCGCCCGTACCGTCCTCCACTTCTCGCCGAGCTCCGCATCGAGCCAGGTGTTGGGGACCTCGGGATAGAGCCGCAGGTGCACGCTGTCGGCCGCGCCGTCCGGCACGTTCTTCGGCCGCGCCAGCCACGCCTCCTCCGCGGTGAAGCAGGTGATCGGCGCCAGCCAGGCGGTGAGGAAGGAGAAAAGCTCCGCCATCACCGTGCGCGCGGCGCGCCGACGCGGCGCATTGGCGGCGTCGCAGTAGATCGCATCCTTGCGGATATCGAAGTAGAAGGCCGAGAGATCGACGGCGCAGAAATTGTGCAGCTCGGTCGCGATCTTGTGGAAGTCGAAATCCTCGACAGCCGGCCGGAACATCGCATCGAGCTCGGCCAGGCGATGCAGCACCCAGCGCTCGAGCTCGGGCAGCGCCTCGAACTCGACTTTCTCGGCGGCCGAGAAGCCGTCGAGGCTGCCGAGCAGGTAGCGCAGTGTATTACGCAAGCGGCGGTAGGCCTCGGCCTGATGCTTCAGGATCTCCGGACCGATCCGCTGGTCTTCGGTATAGTCGGTGCCGACCACCCACAGCCGCAGGATGTCCGCGCCGTATTGGTCGCAGACCGTCTGGGGCGCGACGGTGTTGCCGAGTGACTTCGACATCTTGCGGCCCTGCTCGTCGAGCGTGAAGCCGTGCGTCAGCACGCCCTCATACGGCGCCCGGCCGCGCGTGCCGCAGCTCTCGAGCAGCGAGGAATGGAACCAGCCGCGATGCTGGTCGGATCCTTCGAGATAGAGATCGGCTGGCCACTTGAGCTCGGGATTGCCTTCGAGAGTGAAGACGTGCGTCGAGCCCGAATCGAACCAGACGTCGAGAATGTCCTTCACCTGCTCGAAGTCCTGCGCCTTGTACTTGTTGCCAAGGAAGCGCTCCGGCGGGCTGTCGAACCAGGCGTCGGCGCCTTCGGCCTTGAACGCCTCGACGACGCGATCCATCACCTCGGGATCGCGCAAAGGTTCTCCCGTCTTCTTGTCGACGAACACCGCGATCGGCACACCCCAGGCGCGCTGCCGCGACACGCACCAGTCGGGCCGCGCCTCGATCATGCTGCGCAGACGATTATATCCGGCACGCGGCACGAAGCGCGTGGCGTCGATCGCCTCCAGCGCTTTTTCGCGCAGCGTTCCGCCGATCTCGGCGATCGGCTTGTCCATGGCGATGAACCATTGCGGCGCGTTGCGGAAGATCACGGGCGCCTTGGATCGCCAGGAATGCGGATAGCTGTGCGTGATGCGGCCGCTGGCGAGAAGCTTGCCGGCCTTGTCGAGCGCCTCGGTGACGGCGCGATTGGCGTCGCCCTTCTTGCCTTCCGGGGTGTAGACCCGCCGGCCGGCGAACAAAGGGACGTGCGGATAGTAGCTGCCGTCCTCGGCGACCGTGTCCGGCACCTCGACGCCGTTGGCGATACCGAGCTCGTAGTCATCGGCGCCATGGCCGGGCGCGATATGCACGAAGCCGCTGCCGGCATCGGCCGTCACGAACGCCGCCGGCAGAAGGCGCACGTCGAAGTCATAGCCCTGGCCACGCAGCGGATGAGCGGCAACGAGCCCATCGAGATCGGTCGCAGCGAGCTCGGCGACGATGCGGGGCGTGAATTTGGCGGCCTCCGCGACGGCGCCGACCAGATCGCGGGCCAGCACCATCCTTTCGCCAACCTTTGCTCGGCTGCCTTCGCCGACAGCGACGACCTCGACCAGCACGTAGGCGATCTCGGGCCCGAAGGCGAGCGCGCGGTTGCCCGGGATGGTCCAGGGCGTGGTGGTCCAGATCACCACCGAGGCGCCATCGAGCTTGCCGCCCTTCGACTGCAGCACCGGGAAGCGGACATGGACCGTGTCCGAGACGTGATCGTGGTACTCGATCTCGGCTTCGGCCAGCGCCGTCTTCTCGACCACGCTCCACAGTACGGCCTTCGAGCCCTTGTAGAGCCCGCCATTCATCAGGAACTTGCCGAGCTCGGACGCGATGGTGGCCTCGGACTCGTACTTCATGGTCGAGTAGTAGTTTTCCCAGTCACCCTCGACCCCGAGCCGCTTGAACTCCTCGCGCTGCACACCGATCCAGTGCTCGGCGAAGGCGCGGCACTGGCGGCGGAACTCGACCACCGGCACCTCGTCCTTGTCCTTCTTCTTGGCGCGGTACTCCTCCTCGATCTTCCACTCGATCGGCAGGCCGTGGCAGTCCCAGCCCGGCACATAGTGACTGTCCTTGCCCAGCATCTGCTGGCTGCGGGTCACGAGGTCCTTCAGGATCTTGTTCAGGGCCGTGCCGATATGGACATTGCCGTTCGCATATGGCGGGCCGTCGTGCAGGACGAACTTGGGCCGGCCCTTACTCTCGGC
Organism: Reyranella sp.; assembly: GCA_035279245.1. Classification (GTDB taxonomy): domain Bacteria; phylum Pseudomonadota; class Alphaproteobacteria; order Reyranellales; family Reyranellaceae; genus Reyranella. The sequence goes on along the minus strand of DATEID010000263.1, from coordinate 3,383 downwards.
GCGCAAGCGACCGAACAGTTTCATGTCTGCCCAGCGCTTCAGCAGCTCGGGCTCCTTCTTGGGAAGCCCGCCCCGCATCGGAAACTCGGTCTTGGGCAGGAAGACGCTGGATTTATAGTCAGTTGTCACAACGAACTCATCGGGTTCGAACGATAAGGCGCCAGACTCTTCCGGCACGCCAGGGGCATCAAAAAGACCCGGCCGCGACTAGCGGACCGGGTGGCTAATTCGCTCCCGAATGGCCCTCGATCTCATGAGGCGGGCAATCTAGGGAGGGGGGTGCTGAGGGTCAAGGCGAGCGAGGAGAGAGAAGGTCGTCACCGCTTATCCGCCAGGACGATGCGGGCCGCCTGGGCATCGGCGGCGATCTGGGCCTTGAGCTGGTCGAGGCCGGCGAACTTCATCTCCGGCCGGATGAAGTCGATCAGCGCGACGCGCAGCGTCTTGCCATAGAGATCGCCCTCGAAGTCGAACAGATGGACCTCGAAGTTCTCCTGCAGCTTGCCCACGGTCGGCCGCTTGCCGAGATTGGCCACACCGTCGCGCCAAGTGCCATCGACCAATGCGCGCACGGCATAGACGCCGAAACGCGGCCGCAGGTGCTCGCCGAGCGCCACATTGGCGGTGGGAAAGCCGATGGTGCGACCACGCCGGTCGCCCTGCTCGACCACGCCCTCGATCTCCCACGGCCGCCCCAGGAGCTCGGCCGCCTCGCTCGCCCACCCGGCGCGCAGCGCTTCGCGGATGCTGGTGGACGAGTAGATTTCGCCCTCCCGCATCACCGGATCGAGGACGGTGACGCCGAAACCACGTTCGCGGCCATATTTGCGCAGCTTCTCGACGTTGCCGCCGCGGCGGGCGCCAAACGTGAAGTCGTAGCCGCACACCACGTGCCGAGCGGCAAGGCCATGCAGCAGCACGTCATTGACGAAGGCATCGGCAGAGAGATCGGCGAAAGGCTGGTCGAAGCGCTGCGCCAGCACCGCCTGCACGCCCTGTTCCTCGAGCAGCCGCACCTTGGCCGGGAGCAAGGTGAGGCGGAAAGGGCCTGTATCGAGCACGAAGAAGCGCCGCGGATGCGGTTCGAAGGTCAGCACGACCAACGGCGCGTCGAGTGCCCGCGCCTGCTCGGCGGTGCGGGCGATCAGTGCCTGATGGCCGCGATGCACGCCGTCGAAATTGCCGAGCGCCACCGCACCGCCCTTCCACGGTGCAGGAACGTCGCGCCAATCCTCGAAAATCGGGATCATCGGCGGGTCAGACCGTCACGCGACGCGGAACGAGGACGACGGCCTCGCCGTCGATCACGACTTTCTCGCCGTTGAGACACTGGGTCTTGAGCGTGACGCGGCGGCGCTTTTCGTCGATCGCGGTAATCGTGGCCACCGCCGTGATGGTATCGCCGATCATCACCGGCGCCATGAAGGCCATGGTCTGCGAGACATAGACGGCGCCGGGGCCCGGCAGCTTGGTGCCGATCACCGTCGAAATAAAGCTGGCGCTCAGCATGCCGTGGGCGATTCGCTGGCCGAAGCGGGTGGTTCGGGCGAACCCGTCATGCAGGTGGATGGGATTTGTATCGCCCGACACGCCGGCGAAGGCGGCGATATCGGCGTCGGTCACGGTGCGGCCGAACATGGCCGACTGGCCGACCTCGAGATCTTCGAGAAAGAGGCCGTTCATCGCCTCGAATGCCTGGGTCACGCGCGAGGTCTCCGATGTTGGGGCGCCCTCTTACCACGCGCCGGGCTCTGTGCCACAGTCCGGTGAATGACCGTTCATACGCCCAATGAGACCGACCAAGTGCGCTCGGCGCTCGCCGCCGCCGCAAGCCGGCACTTCGGCGCAACAACCCAGGTCGAAAATCTGGTGCGCCAGTCCGGCGGCGCCTCGCGCCAGACCTGGAGCTTCGATGCCCTGTTCGATGGCGGCCGCCATGAGCTGATCCTGCGGCGCGATCCGCCGACCAACGGCAAGACCGACCGCGAGCAATCGGTCTCGATCGATCGCGCCACCGAGTTCCGCGTGCTGCAGGCGGCCCATCGTGCCGGAGTGCGTGCGCCCGAACCGCTGTTCGAGCTCGTCTCCGGGGACGGCTTGGGCGAGGCCTATGTCATGCGCCGTGTCGGCGGTACGGCCATCGCCCGCAAGCTTCTGCGCGATCCGCCCTATGCCGCGGCGCGCGGCCGCATCGCCTCCCAACTCGGTGAGATTGCCGCAGCCATCCACGCCACGGATCCCAAAACCCTGCCGACGCTCCGGCGCCGCGAGGCCGCGGATCATATCGCGGGTCTGCGGCGCTCGCTCGATCTCCTGGGCAGCCCGCAACCCGTCTTCGAGCTGGCCCTGACCTGGCTCGACCGCCGCAAGCCCGCACCGCTCGACTGTCCGGTGCTGGTGCACGGCGACTACCGCACCGGCAACTATCTCGCCGACGAGTCGGGCGTGACGGCCATCCTCGATTGGGAACTCGCCCATCTCGGCGACCCGATCGAGGATCTGGGCTGGCTTTGCGTAAAGAGCTGGCGTTTCGGCGCCGTCGACAAGCCGGCGGCGGGCTTCGGCAGCCGCGAGGAGCTCTGGAACGCTTACGAGCGCGCCAGCGGACGCAAGGTGGACAGGCTGCGCGCCCACTGGTGGGAGGTGTTCGGCACCGTCCATTGGGGCGTCATCTGCCTCAACCAGGCCTGGAAGCATCTTTCCGGCTCGATCAAGTCGATGGAGCATGCCGCAATAGGCCGGCGCGCCGTGGAAACCGAAGTGGATCTCCTGCAACTCCTGAAGGCGGAGCATTGAGCGTGGCCCAGGATCGACCGACCGCCTCCGAACTCCTCATCGCCATTGCCGACTTCCTGCGCGAGGAGGCCATACCGGCTCTCGACCGCACGGAGCCCCGGCTGGGCTTCCAGATGCGCGTCGCGGTGAACGCACTCGCCATCCTGGAACGCGAGAGCCGTCTCGGCCTTGCCGCCGACGCGCGCGAGCGGACGCGCCTCGCTCAGTTGCTAGGCGGCGACGATACGCTCGAGGCGCTGAACCGCGAGCTTGCCCGGCAGTTGCGCGCCGGAGAGCGCGACGAGAGCGATCGCGAGATGATGGCCCATCTCGAAGCCACCATCGCCGACAAGATCGCAATCGCCAATCCCAAGTGGCGCTAGCGGCGGAACCACCCTTCGGCGGCCACCGAACTATTGACCATGGCGGGCTTTCGTACGCGCGCCTAGATTGAGCGCATGGTTACCGTGAACGGACTTTCCGAGATCGCCGCGCTGATGGGCGACCCGGCGCGCGCGGCCATGCTGTCGCTGCTGATGGACGGACGGGCGCACACCGCTTCCGAGTTGGCCCTGGCGGCAGGCATCACCGCCCAGACGGCCTCGGGA
>DATEID010000262.1:0-7821 GCA_035279245.1 Reyranella sp. | reverse complement strand
GCTCTGCGGGGCGCTGGCCGATCCGCGCACGCGCTTCCTGGCGGCCGACGATCTGCTCGATCGGCGGAAGGCGGCCCGCCTGCGGAAGGCATTGGACGAGCATCTGGCCGATGTCCTCGAGCCGCTGGCCAAACCGATCCCGCCTGAAAGCATCTGGGATATGCGGCGCGACTATGGCGAATTCCTGCCCAAGACCAGCCGGGCAAGGACGATCTTCTTCGACAGCCGTCGCGAGCCCGGGGTGAAGGTAGCGGAACGTGTCGGACTTGCGAGACTCATGCGCTCGGAAAGCTTCCGGGCCTTCGCCGAGGCGCTGGCCGGGCGCAAACTTGCTTCAGGCTGGGGACTGCAGGTGCTGCGCTATGGCCCGGGCGACTATGCCGGACCGCACAACGATCATCATCCCGAGAACGCCCGGGCCCAGCGAGGCTATATCGACTTGCATCTCAGCCTCTGCACGCCGGGCGTCGCGCACCAGTGGCTGGTCTACAGCCGCGCCGGACATTTCAGCGAGATCGTCTCGGTGGCCGCGCCCGCGACGGTGACGGCGTATCGCCTGCCGCTTTGGCACTACACAACGCCACTGGCGGGTAAGCCCAGGGCTGCGCGATGGGTGCTGCTGGGGACGTTTCTCTTCTCTAATGCAGGCCGACAGGGACGACGCTGATCGAGTTGCGCGGGCTGCCTTCGAAGATGCGGTCGGTGTAGGCGAGATAGATCAGGGCCTGGCGCTTGGCATCCCAGAAACGAACCACCTGGGTCGACTTGAAGATCAAGGAGGCGCGCTCGCTGAACACTTCATGCGGGCTTTTGAGCTTGCCGATCTTGGACTCGTCGATCGGTCCGACTTGGCGACAGGCGATCGATGCCTCGCCGGGATCCTCGGCCACGCCGATCGCGCCTTTGATGCCGCCGGTGCGGGCGTGCGAGAAGTAGCAGGTGACGCCCGGCACATCGGGATCGTCGAACGCCTCGACCACGATCTTGTCGTTGGGGCCGATCCACTTGAAGCGGTAGCCGACGGAGCCGATCTCGTCGGCGAAGGCGGGCAGGGCCAGCAGCGAAAGCAGCAGGCCGAACAGGATACGGCGCATCGTCAGGCTCCTTTGGGCGCCGGACGCGTCGCCAGGAAAAGACCCGGCAGGACCAGCGCGATGCCCAACAGATGGTACCAGTGCGGCGCCTCGCCAAGAGCGAGCCACGCCATCACGCCGACATAGGGTGGTCCGAGATACATCGACAGACTGGTGCTGGCCGGCCCCAGCTCGGCGATGCAGAAGGAGTAGGCGGCGTAGGCCGCAACCCCCGGCACGGCCGCGACGACCAGCCAGGCGAGCCAGACGCGGCCGTCGCCGAGGTCCGGCCCTCGCCACAGCAACGCTTCGCCGATCGTGAACGGCAGCAGGATCAGAACGCCGCCGAAAGCGATCAGGCAGAGCCGTGTCATCGGATCGAAGGCGCTCGGTCGCCGCTTCAGCAACAGCGAATAGATTGCCCACGAGGCGGAAGCGGCAGCGACCCAGAGGTCGCCGCGTGCGAGGCGTACCCCGAGCAGATTGCCGAGCTCGCCCTTGGCGAAGACGATGCCGACACCCACGAGGCAAAGGATGATGCCGGCCAGCCGGGCGGATGTGATCCTCTCGCGGCCGAAGATCAGGACCACGATCGGCGAGGCGGCGTAGATCAGGCCGATATTGAGTGCCGAGGTCGTGCGTCCGCCAATATAGACGAAGGCACCGCAGACCCACATGCCGAGCGCGCCGAGCAGCAGCAGGTCCGGCCATTCGCGGGCGATCGCCGCGCGCCCGGCCAGGAGTCTTGACCAGACGACGGGCAGCAGGATCAGGCAGAACAACAGCCACCGTCCCAGCGCCAGCGCATTCGGCGGCACGAAGGTGACGTAGCGTGCCGCCAGCATGTTCACGCCGAACAGGGCGGGCGACAGAAACAGCAGGATCCAAGCAGAGCGACGGCGAGAAGGCGACACGCCGGCCTTGTATCCGAGGATCAGACCGCGCGCAGCCCTTCCTTCGGCACCTCGCCTTCTGCTTCCTTGATGGCGGCGCGATATTCCTTCTCGGAGGAGAAGGGCGCGATCTTCGGATAGTCCTTCTTCTTGCCGGGACGGATAGCGCCACTGCTGGGCTCGACGATCAGGAGCTGGCCCTCCCGGCCGAGCAGCGGGATCTCCCGCTTCCAGCGCGAATAGACCCGCCGGGCCGAGGCGGAGAAGTCGACGTAGGTCGTGAACTCGCTGGGATCCTTGACGAACAGCGCCTCGTAGGTGGCGATGAACTCCTTCACGTACTTTTTGTCGACGATCTCCAGGTTGGACATCATCCAGCAGCGGTCCTCGAACACCCAGTACGTGCCGAGGCCGACGAACTCCTTCTGGCGCGTGAGATAGGGATAAAAGGGGAAGCTGCGGCAGGCCATGGTGCGGTTGTCCCGCTCGCAGTGGCGTGCGCCCTTGCAATGGATCGCCATGCAGTCCGAGGTGAGCTCGGCCACGATCTGGCGCGTGGCGTAGTCGTAGGGCTTGAACTTCGACCAGAGATCGGTCCGGCCCTTCAGGAACTCGAACTCGACCTTGTGCACCACGGGTACGGCGTTCTCCGTCGAGCAGCAGACCGGCGATCCACCGTTCAACGGCGCGCACTTTCGACCGCAATCGAAGCGGGAGATCGGAGCGGTGAACCCGTCGTAGAGGGTGGCGAAGTCGGCGGGGGCGATGGTTGCTTTCGGAGGCTTCTTCGACATGCAGCGGCCGTGTAGCCGAAACGGATGTGAAAGAACAGTCAAGGAATTCTGACGGCCGCGTCGGGATAGGGCAACACCCGCCAGACGACCGTCTCGCGCATGCCCCGGTTCTCGAGCTGCAGCGAAGTGGGAATCTCGTAGCGGGCGCGCTCTTCGAGCCCCAGGGCGCTGAAATAGTTGCGACCCGGATCGCCCAGCAGGACGAGGCGGGCGGCGCGAGCATGGCCGCGCAGCCAATCGAGCGCGAGGGCCGACATCTCGCGTTCGTAGCAGACGTCGCCTGCGATCACGACGTCGGCGTTCGGTGAAGCTTCGGGACCGGCCAGCCAATCTTCGTGGCTGACGTCGAAGGCGAGCCCGTTCGCCGCGGCATTCAGCCGTGCTGCAACCAGCGACAGCCGGTCGATGTCGTTGGCCAGCACGGAGGCGGCGCCTGCACGGACCGCGGCCATCGAGGAAACGCCGGAACCTGTGGCGAAATCGATGACGCGCTTGCCGCGAACCTCTTCGGGGTGGTCGAGCAGATAACGGGCGATTGCCTGGCCACCCGGCCAGCAGAAGGCCCAATAGGGCGGATCGATGTTCTGCTCCTCCATCCAGGCTTCGGTGGCTTGCCAGATCGGCACATATTCGCTGGCGAGCCAGAGCTTGAATTCCGGCACCATCGCCGGGGCTTCGAGAGCGGTATTGGCGCGGATGAAGGCCTCGGGATCGGCCGGCAGGCGTGCCATCAGCCGAGTTGGCCCGCAACGATGGCGGCCAGCATCAGCCAGCCCACCTGGGCATTGGCCTTGAACTTGGCGAGGCAGTCGGGTTGATCGTGCGGCTTGAGATCGACGATCTGCCAGCCGAAGTGCACGGCGACGGCTCCGAGCAACACGAAGTAGGGCAGGTGCAACGGCGCCAACACGCCTGTCGAAGCCCACAATGCCACGGCAAGAATGGCGAACACGGTGAGCCAGAGGCGGGGCGCATCGGCGAAGCGACGGGCCGTGGACTTAACGCCGACGATCGCATCATCACGCTGGTCCTGCATGGCATAGATCGTGTCGTACACCAGGGTCCAGGCGATGCCGCCGAAATAGAGCGGGACAGTCGCCCAAGAGAGCGTGCCGGTCACGGCGGCAAAGCCCAGGAAGGCGCCCCAGTTGAAGGCGAAGCCCAGCACGACCTGCGGCCACGAGGTGACTCGCTTCATCAGCGGATAGATCGCCACGATCACGAGCGAGCCGAGGCCGACCAGCACCGCGAACTTGTTGAACTTGAACAGGATCACGGCGCCAATCAGGGCCTGCAGGCCCATCCACAGCACCGCGCCGCGCAGCGTCACCTCGCCGGAAGGCAGAGGCCGGCCGCGCGTGCGCTCGACCCCGGCATCGACCTTGCGGTCGACGATGTCGTTCCACGTGCAGCCGGCGCCCCGCATGGCGAGCGCGCCGAGCGCGAACAACACCATCCAACCGAGGAGATGCGCCCAGTCATCCCTGATCGCCAAGGCCAGCGACCACCAGCAGGGGAAGAGCAGCAGCCATATGCCGATCGGCCGGTCCCAACGCGCCAGCCGCCCGAACGGCCGGGCCCAGGGCGGCAAGTAGCGCAGCGACCAATGCTGGCGGTCGATATCGGTGAAGCCGGTTGTCCGGTCGGCGGTCATCGCGGCATCATGGCGACAAGCCAGCGGGAGTTCCATGAGCGTATCGCGCTTGTTCATCGAGGCCGACCTCGCGGCCGGCGTCGAAGCACCGCTCGGCGAGGCCCAGGCCCACTATCTGCGCCATGTCATGCGACGCGAGGACGGCGCGACGCTGCTGCTGTTCAACGGCCGCCACGGCGAATGGCGCGCAAGCCTGTCGCTGCGCGACAAGAAGGCGGCCGTCGCGCATGTCGAGACGCAGACGCGCGTGCAGGCCGCCGAACCTGATCTTTGGCTTTGCTTCGCGCCGATCAAGCGCGCCCGTATCGACTTCGTTGCCGAGAAGGCCACGGAGCTCGGCGTGGGCCGCCTGCAACCCATACTGACCAGACATACCGCGGTCGAACGGGTGAACGTGGAACGCCTGCGCGCCAATGCGATCGAAGCGGCGGAACAGACCGAACGCCTCACGGTGCCCGAGGTGCAGGCGCCGGTCGAGCTCGGCCATTTGCTCGACGGATGGCCGGACGGGCGGCGAATACTGATGTGCGACGAGACGGGCGCCGGACCGCCTATTGTCGAGGCCCTGTCCGCACTCGAGCCGGCCGCGAAATCTGCGCCGTGGGCGATCGTGACCGGGCCGGAAGGCGGCTTCGCCCAGGCCGAGCTCGAGGCGCTGCGTCGCATGAAGAATGTAACGTTCGTCGGGCTCGGTCCGCGCATCCTGCGCGCCGACACCGCAGCGCTTGCCGCTCTCGCCTGCTGGCAGGCGTTGCTGGGCGACTGGCGCCAGCCTACGCCGCGTTTGTCCAGCGATTATCGGACCTCGAAGGCCACTTCCTGAGCGCTTGCGCTTTCCCCCGGCGATGTGGGAGAGGGGAATCGCACATCATGAACCAGCCGCGTCCTCGCGTGAAAATTCTTCATGCGATTCGCGCCGCCTTCGGTGACACCGTCCTGGGGCGATACAGGGAGCCATCACCGCATGTCGGCACCACCATCGGGCGGCGGCACGCCGATCGAGAGTCGGCGGCAGCTTGTCGACTACTTTGCTGCCGGCAACAAGCCGCGCGCGCAGTGGCGCATGGGCACCGAGCACGAGAAGTTCGGCTTCGACAGGAAGACGCTGCAGGCCGTCCCCTATGACGGGCCAGCAGGCGTACGCATGATCCTGGAAGGCCTGACGCGCTTCGGCTGGGAACCGGTGGTCGAGGGAAACAATCCGATCGCCCTGACGCGCGGCAAGGCAAGCATCACGCTTGAGCCCGGCGGGCAGTTCGAGCTTTCGGGGGCGCCGCTCGAGACGCTGCACGAGACCGCGGCAGAGAACAGCGAGCATCTCGATGAAGTAAGGGAAGTCGCGGGCGAACTCGGCATCGGGTACATCGGCCTCGGCTTCGCGCCGCAGTGGAGGCGCTCGGACGTTCATTGGATGCCCAAGGGTCGCTACAAGATCATGCGCGACTACATGCCCAAGAAGGGCAAGCTCGGGCTCGACATGATGCTGCGCACCTGCACCGTGCAGACCAATCTCGACTTCGAGTCCGAAGCCGACATGGTGAAGAAGTTCCGTGTGTCGCTCGCCCTGCAGCCGCTCGCGACGGCGCTGTTCGCCAATTCACCTTTCCTCGAGGGCAAGGCCTCCGGCTTCAAGAGCTATCGCAGCCATATCTGGACCGACACCGATCCCGACCGCTGTGGCATGCTGCCCTTCGTGTTCGAGGGGGGGTTCGGCTTCGAGCGCTATGTCGACTACCTCCTCGATGTGCCGATGTATTTCGTCTATCGCGACGGCAAGTACATCGACGTCGCCGGCCAGAGCTTCCGCGATTTCCTGAAAGGCAGATTGCCCGGACGGCCGGGCGAGCTGCCGACCATCAACGATTGGGCCGATCACGTGACCACCGCCTTTCCCGAGGTGCGTCTGAAGCGCTATCTCGAGATGCGGGGCGCCGACTCCGGTCCCTTGCCCGCCCTCAACGCCTTGCCGGCGCTGTGGGTCGGCCTGCTCTACGAGCAAAGCTCCCTCGATGCGGCCTGGGATCTGGTCAAGGATTGGACGATCGAGGACCACGACTATCTGCGCAGTCATGCGCCGAGGACGGGACTGTCGACCAAGTTCCAGGGCCTGCCGCTGTCGGATCTGGCGCGCGACGTGGTCGAGATCGCTCATGCCGGCCTGCGCGCGCGCAAGCGGCTCGATCCCGAGGGCAACGACGAGACCGTCTACCTCGCACCGCTCGACCGCGCCGTCGCCAGCGGGCTCGCGCCAGCCGACGAGCTGCTTGCCAAGTGGCGGGGCGAATGGCGCGGCTCTTTCGAGCCGTTGTTCCACGACTACGCCTACTGAGCTATCGTCCATCGATGCTCGATCGTTGCGACCGCGTCCAGATCGCCGTTCATGACGCCGCCAAGGCGGCGTCGCGTTACAAGAAGTTGCTGGGCGGCGAGGTCAGCCGGCGCGACCATAGCCGCTATCTCGACGCGCGGCGTACGATCCTCGCCATCGGCGAGAGCGAGTTCGAGCTTTGCGAGCCAGACGGCGCCGGTCGGACGCGAAAGTTCCTTGATGCGCGCGGCGAGGGGCTCATGACGGCGGGCTACTGCACGGCCGATCTCGACGGCATGGCGAAACGATGGGAAGGCCTCGGCATCGCCTACGAACGCGAGGGCGAACAGCTTTACCTCGGCGGCGATGTCACCTTCGGCCTGCCGATGGTCATTTCGCAAAGCACCTACCGGCCGCGCGTCGGCCCGGTGTCCTTCCTCTACGAGACGACCAACACGCTGGCGAGCGACTGGCGGCGGGCGGCCGCGCTCTATGCCGGTCTGTTCGGGCTCGATCCGGCACGCTTCTGCGGCATCGGCAGCGACCGTTTCGGTTATGTCGGCACGCTGACCCTGTTCGATCCTCCCAACCGGCTCGATCGCATCGAGCTCAGCCAGGCGACCGACGATGTGCATGCGATGGGCCGCTTCGTGAAGAAGCACGGCGATTCGCTTTATATGTGCTACGTCGAGACGCACGACTGGCCGGCAATTCGTGGCCGCCTGCTCGATGCGAATGCCCGCTACACGCCGCGCGGCTCCGATCCCGCGACCGATCCTGACGGCGGATGGGTGCATCCGAAAGAATTGCACGGCCTGCTGCTGGGCATCTCGCGCACCGGCCTTGCCTGGGAGTGGTCGGGGCGGGAAGACCTGGTGCCGACCCTATGAGACGGCGCACGTTGGCAATCCTGCTTGCCACGCTGCCGTTTGCGGCACGGGCGCAGTCCGATGGCGAATGGCAGACCATCGTGGCGCCCGATCTGCGTTTCCGGCTCGAGATGCCATCGCCGGCGGAGAAGAGTGTCGCCGGGCAGAAGGACCCGGGCAATATCGCGCCCCGTGTCGCATGGGAGTCCAGGCTCGCCGACCAGATATTC
>DATEID010000261.1:0-7700 GCA_035279245.1 Reyranella sp. | reverse complement strand
CCCGAGATGGATCGGCTTGCCGCCGCGGCTGACGCGGTGGGCGACGAGGTCCATCACGATATCGGCGTAGCTCAGCGCCTCGTCGGCCAGCGCCGGCCGGATGCGGCGCAGGACGGCCCGGATGCGCGCCACGAGCTCGGTCGGCGAGAACGGCTTGGAGACATAGTCGTCGGCGCCGGCATCCAGCCCGCGCACCCGATCGCCCTCCTCGCCGCGCGCCGTCAGCATGATGATCGGCAGGTTGGCAGTCGCGGTCTGGCGACGGAGTTGGCGACAGACCTCGATGCCCGACATCAGGGGCAGCATCCAGTCGAGCAGGACGAGGTCGGGCGTGTCGTCCTGCACCGAGGCCAGCGCCTCCTCGCCGTCGCAGGCGACGGAAACGACAAAGCCCGCCTGCTCGAGGTTGTAGCGCAGCAGCTCGACCAGCGCGCTCTCGTCCTCGACGATCAGCACGCGCGGCTTCAGCGACGAAGTCTGCGTCTCGCGACGCGAGGGAGCGGTGGCGGCCATGCTCATGACGACACGTCCGTAGTGTAGAGCGCGCCGCTGCCCTTGCGCCGCGCTTCGGCGAAGTTCTGGCCGGTGCTCCGGAAGTTCACCAGCTCGGCGATGTTGGTGACGTGGTCGCCGGCACGCTCGATGTTCTTGGCCATGAACATGAGATGCGTGCAGGCGGTGATGGTGCGCGGATCTTCCATCATGTAGGTGAGCAGCTCGCGGAACAGGCCAGTGTAGACCTGGTCGATCTCCTCGTCGCGGTCCCACACGTCGCGTGCCTTGGCGACGTCCTCGTCGGCAAAGGCGTCGAGCACATCCTTGAGCGCGGTCCGGACCTGGCGGCCGAGACGGTCGATGCCGGCCACCGCCGCGGCCGGCGCCGTGCCCTGCGAGAGGACGATGCTGCGCTTGGCGGTGTTCTTGGCGTAGTCGGCGATGCGTTCGAGCGCGGCCGCGATCTTGATCGACGACAGCACCATGCGCAGATCGACCGCCATCGGCTGGCGCAAGGCCAGGAGCTTCACGGTCTGCTCCTGCACCGCGACATCGAGAGCGTCGACCCGCGCATCGTCGCCGATCACTTCTTCGGCGATCGCGGTATCGCCCTCGCGCACGGCTTCCAACGCCTTGGCGAACTGGCTTTCCGTCAGGCCACCCATCTCGTTGATCGTCGCGTTGAGGCGCTCCAGCTCCTGATCGAAGCGCTTCAGAATGTGATCGTTCGCCATGTCGAGCTCCTTGCGCCGATCCGTCAGCCGAACCGGCCGGTGATATAGGCCTGCGTGCGCTTGTCGGTCGGGGCGGTGAAGATCTTCTCGGTGACGTCGAACTCGATCAGCTCGCCGAGATACATGAAGGCGGTGAAGTCGGACACGCGGGCGGCCTGCTGCATGTTGTGGGTCACGATGACGATCGTGTAGTCCTGCTTTAGCTCGTCGATCAGCTCCTCGATCTTGGCGGTCGAGATCGGATCGAGCGCCGAGCAGGGTTCGTCGAACAGGATGACCTCGGGCTTCACAGCGACGGTGCGGGCGATGCAGAGCCGCTGCTGTTGGCCGCCGGACAGGCCGAGGCCGGATGCGCCCAGCTTGTCCTTCACCTCGTCCCAAAGCGCCGCACGCCGCAGGGCATGTTCCACGCGCGCGTCGATCTCCGCCCGCGGCAGCTTCTCGTAGAGGCGGATGCCGAAGGCGATGTTCTCGTGGATCGACATCGGAAACGGCGTCGGCTTCTGGAACACCATGCCGATGCGGGCCCGCAAAAGGTTGATGTCCACGCTCGCGTCGAGAAGGTTCTCGCCGTCGAACATCACCTCGCCCGTGGCGCGCTGGCCGGGATAGAGGTCGTACATGCGGTTCAGGACCCTGAGCAGGGTGGACTTGCCGCAGCCCGACGGGCCGATAAAGGCCGTTGTCTTGTTGGCGTAGAGCGAGAGGTCGATTCCCTTGAGCGCCCGCGAATCGCCATAGAAGAACTCGAGATTGCGGATCGAGACCTTCTCCGAAAGACCGGCCGTATCGATACCGGCCTGGCTGGTGCCCGGAGCCGACGCACTGGACGAAGCGATGTTCATGTTCTTCTCGCGGTGAGAGAGCGAGCGAAGATGCTGAGCGCCAGCACCGTGACCGTGATCAGAAGCGCGCCTGTCCAGGCGAGCCTCTGCCATTCCTCGTAGGGCGACAGCGCGAACTGGAAGATGACGACCGGCAGGCTCGGCATCGGCGCGTTCATGTCGACCGTAAAGAACTGGTTGTTGAGGGCGGTAAACAGGAGCGGCGCCGTCTCACCGCTGATGCGGGCGATGGCCAGCAGGATACCGGTGACGATGCCGGCCCGCGCCGCGCGATAGGCGATGCGCACGATCATGTGCGAGCGCGGCAGGCCGATCGAGGCGGCCGCCTCGCGCAGCGTGTCCGGCACCAGCCGCAGCATGTCCTCGGTGGTGCGCACGACGACGGGGATCACGATCACGGCCAGCGCCACCGCGCCGGCATAGCCGGAGAAGTGGCCCATCGGCGCCACCATCACCTCGTAGATGAAGAGGCCGATGACGATCGACGGGGCGCTCAGCAGGATGTCGTTGATGAAGCGCACGATCGTCGCCAGCTTCCCGTGCCGGCCATATTCCGCCATGTACGTTCCCGCCAGGATGCCGATCGGCGTGCCGATCGCGATGGCGAGCGCCGTCATGGCGATGCTGCCGACAATGGCGTTCAGCAGGCCGCCTTCCGATCCCGGCGGCGGCGTGTTCTGCGTGACGACGGCAAGCGACAGGCCGCCAAAGCCGTGGAACAGCAATACGGCCAGGATCAGGACGAGCCAGCCGAGGCCGAAGGCTGTCGCCGCATAGGCGAAGCTCTGTGCCATCGTGTTGCGCAGGCGGCGTCGGGCATAAAGCGCGTTCACGCGTCCGGTCGCCATCCTAAAGCCCCTGCTTCTGGAGCCGCAGCAGCAGGTAGCGCGCGCCGGCCAGCACGATGAAGGTGATGACGAACAGGATCAGGCCGAGGGCGATCAGCGACGAGGTGTAGAGATCGCCCACCGCTTCGGTGAACTCGTTGGCGATCGACGCGGAGATGGTCGTCCCCGGTGCGAGGATCGATGCGGAGACGCTGTGCGCGTTGCCGATCACGAAGGTGACCGCCATGGTCTCGCCGAGGGCGCGGCCGAGGCCCAGCATGACGCCGCCGATGACGCCGACCCGCGTATAGGGCAGGACGACATGCTTGAAGACTTCCCAGGTCGTGCAGCCGAGACCGTAGGTCGCCTCCTTGAGCACGGCCGGAACCGCCTCGAAGACGTCGCGAGAGATCGCGGTCACGAAGGGCAGCACCATGATCGCGAGGATGAAGCCCGCCGTCAGCAGGCCGATGCCATAGGGGGGCCCGGCGAACAGGTTTTGCAAGCCCGGCACGCCGTCGAAGGTGGCGATGAGGAAGGGCTGGATGTGCGCCTGCACGAACGGCGCGAACACGAAGAGGCCCCAGATGCCGTAGATGATGCTGGGAATGCCGGCCAGCAGCTCGATCGCGATGGCGATCGGCCGGCGCAGCCAGAGCGGGCAAAGCTCGGTCAGGAAGAAGGCGATCATCAGGCCGACCGGCACCGCGATCACCAGGGCGATGACCGAGGTGACCAGCGTGCCGTAGATGGGTGCCAGGGCGCCGAACTTCTCGGTGACAGGGTTCCAGATCTCCGTCGTGACGAAGCCGAAGCCGAACGCCTTGAAGGCAGGCACCGAGCCGATGACCAGCGCCAGGATGACGCCGCTCAGCAGCGCCAGGACCGCGAACACGGCCAGGCGCGTCAGGTTCCGGAAAGCGGTGTCGGTTGTACGCAGCCGGGCCAGCACGGATGCGCGAGTCGCTGCCGTGCCGGCTATCATATTGGTTTCATTCAATGCCACGTCGGACACTTTACGCTCCCTCGCTCGCGCTGGAAGGTCCCTTGGGTCGTGTCCGAGGGACCTGTCGGCGGTTCAGTGCGTCATGGCGAACAGCGGCTTGCCGCCGCTGTCCTTGATGTCGGTGGACCACATCTTCTCGATATCGGCGACGACATTGGCGGGCATCGGCACATAATCGAGCTCCTTCGCCATCGTCTGGCCCTTGGTGTAGGCCCAGGCGAAGAATTTCAGCGCCTCGGCGGTCGCCGCAGGATCGGCGGGCGCCTTGTAGAGCAGGATCCAGGTGGCGGCAGTCATCGGCCATGACGCATCGCCGGGCTGGTTGGCGAGGATGACGCCGTAGCCCGGTTGCGACTTCCAGTCGGCATTGGCGGCGGCCGCCTGGAACGCCTCCGAAGTCGGGGCGACGGTCTTGCCGGCCTTGTTCACCATCTTCGTGAAAACGAGATTGTTCTGCTTGGCATAAGCGTACTCGACATAGCCGATCGAACCTTTTGTCCGGCCGACATTGTTGGCGACGCCCTCGTTGCCCTTGGCGCCGATGCCGGCCGGCCACTGGACGGCGGTGCTGGTGCCGACCTTCGATTTCCAGTCCGGGCTGACGTCGGCGAGATAGTGGGTGAAGTTATAGGTGGTGCCCGACCCGTCCGAACGATGCACCAAGGCAATGGCCGTGGACGGTAGCTTGGCGTTCGGATTCAGCTTCGCGATGTCGGGATCGTTCCACTTCTTGATCTCGCCGAGGTAGATCCTGGCGAGTGTCGGGCCGTCCAGCACGAGGTCGCCCGGCTTCACGCCCTCGATATTGACCACCGGAACGATGCCGCCCATGACCATCGGAAACTGGGCAAGCCCCGCCTGATCGAGGTCCTTGCCGGAGAGCGGTGCGTCGGACGCGCCGAAGGTCACTGTCTTGGCCTTGATTTGCTTGATGCCGCCCCCCGAACCGATCGACTGGTAGTTGAGGCCGACGCCCGTCTCTTTTTTGTAGGTGTCCGCCCACTTGGCGTAGATCGGATAGGGGAAGGTGGCGCCGGCGCCGGAAATATCG
This sequence comes from Reyranella sp., assembly GCA_035279245.1. Taxonomy (GTDB): domain Bacteria; phylum Pseudomonadota; class Alphaproteobacteria; order Reyranellales; family Reyranellaceae; genus Reyranella. The sequence continues at coordinate 2,742 of DATEID010000261.1, read as the reverse complement.
GCGGCGAGGACCGGCCACGCCGTCGCGACGAGGGCGGCCGCGGCCAGGGCAATCCTGGTGAATCTCACGAGTTCTCTCCTTTGTTCGAGTCGAACGCGACTGCACTAGGAGGCTCAGGTCTCTCTCATATGAACCTTATGTTACAGTTCAATGACAGCCGCGACCGCCTTCTGGGGGTAGATCGATGGCCAGACCTATCGGTCGACCTCGACCGCCGGCAGGGTGACCGTGAAGATCGAGCCCTTGCCCGGAGTGCTCTGGATGTCGAGCCGTCCCCGATGGCGATTCATCACATGCTTGACGATGGCGAGACCCAGCCCCGTCCCGCCGAGCTGACGCGAGCGGGCATTGTCCACCCGGTAGAAACGCTCCGTGAGCCGCGGCAGATGCGCGGGCGGGATGCCCTCGCCCTCGTCGCTGACCGCCACCGAGATCCGGTCCTCGCCGATCGGACGTGCGGCTACGCGCACGGTCGTTGCAGGTCGGGTGTACTTGATCGCGTTGTCGACCAAGTTCTGGAACACGATCGTCAGTTCGTCATGGTCCCCCACCGCGCGTGGCAGGGCCGGATCGACGGCGAGCTCCACCGTGACCTTCCGCGAGGCAGCCTTGAGCTGCAGCAGGTCCTGCACGCTCGCCAGCACGCGAGCGAGATCGACCGGTGCCTCGGGCCGGGTATGCTCGTGCTGCTCGATGCGCGACAGCATCAGGAGATCGTCGACTAGGCGCCGCATGCGGTCGGCTTGCTCGGCCATGATGCCCAAGAACCGCTCGCGCGCGGCGGCATCGTCGCGTGCCGGCCCGCGCAGCGTCTCGATAAAGCCCAGGAGTCCTGCGATCGGCGTCTTGAGCTCGTGGCTGGCATTAGCGACGAAATCGGCGCGCATGCGTTCGGCCCGCCGCAGCGCCGTCGTATCGTGCAGAACGATCAGCGCCAGCGACCCGTCGGCTGCCGCGCGGGGCAGGCGCCGCGCATGGGCGATCACATCGAGTTCCGGCGGCCCCGGCAACGCCAGCGCCACGGTCGCCCGGTCCGGACCGATGAAATTGCCGTCGGCCGCTGCCAGAAGCGAGTCGATGGCGGCAAGAAGCGCGGGATGGCGCAGGACCGTGGACAGATCGCGGTCGGCCGCGACCTGGCCCAGGAGCGCGAGCGATGCGCGATTGGAGCGCACGATACGGCGCTGACGATCCACCGCGATCAGCGGATCGGGCAGGCCGTCGACGATGGCCTGCGCCGAAGCCGCCAGATTGTCGATCGAGGCGCGCTGACGGCGCCAGCCCGTCGCCAGGGTGGCCGCGGCCACGGCGAGTTCCTCGGTGGCCGGCGCGAATTTCAGCCGCGGCATCGCCGGCTCCTGCTCGCCCGACAGCTCGATGACGAAGCGGGCGAAACGGGCCAGAGACCCGAGATAGCGCTGCACCAGGATCGCCGAGACGAGCGCGATTCCCGCCGCCGCGAGGAGGGCCGGGCCAAGGGCCAGATCGCCATGCCAGCAGAGCGCCGCCAGCGCCACGTAGGACGGCGCCAGGACGATGGCATTGGCAGCGAGATAGCGGCGAAGCGGGAGCGCCTGATCGGCCATGCCCCCGTCTACCCCGCTCGCCTCACGCGCGCGAGGGGTGAGGCGATACCTTTATGCCTTTTCGACGTTCCTCCAGTCGCTGCAGGACGACGAACAGGGACGGCACGAAAAGCACGGCGAGGAACGTCGAGGCGATCATGCCGCTGAAGACGCAGAGGCCGAGCGACACGCGGGCAGCGGCGCCGGCGCCCGTCGCCGTCACCAGCGGCACCACCCCCAGGATGAATGCGAACGAGGTCATCAGGATCGGCCGCAAGCGGGTCTGCGCCGCTTCCAATGCGGCTTCCACAATGGGCTTGCCGTCGAGCATTCGCAGCTCGCGCGCCACCTCTACGATCAGGATGGCGTTCTTCGCGCTGAGCGCGATCAGCAGCATCAGCCCGATCTGGGTGTAGAGGTTGTTGGCCGCGCCCACCGCACCCAGGGCAACGGCCGGGCCGATCAAAGCCAGGGGCACCGCGAGGATGACGCTCAACGGCGCGATCCAGCTCTCGTACTGACCGGCAAGACACAGATAGACGAGAAGGATCGCCAGGCCGAAGACGTAAAGGAGCTGATTGCCGACGACGTTCTCCTGATACGACATCGCCGTCCATTCGTAGGCCATGCCCGGCGGCAGGACCTGTTGGGCGATCTCGCCCATCAAACCCATCGCCTCGCCCGAGCTGAAGCCGGGGGCGGCCGAGCCGACGACCAGGGCTGACGGATAGAGGTTGTAGAGGCTGATGATCGAAGCACCCTGCGCCGGCTTCAGGCGGGCGAGCGCGCCGATCGGCACCATCTTGCCGTCAGTGCTGCGCACGTCGAGTTTCAGTATGTCTTCCGGCCGCGCCCGGAATTGCGAATCGGCCTGCACATAGACCTGCAGGCTCAGGCCGAACTTGTTGAAGCGGTTGACGTATGTCGATCCAAGGTAAGCCGACAGCGTCGAGAAGACGTCGCCCACCTGCACTTTGAGCGTCTCGGCCTTGGAGCGGTCGATCTCGACATCGAGATGTGGCGCGCCGGCGCGGAAGGAGCTGATCGGGTTGGCAATGGCGGTCTGCGTCCGCGCCTGGTCGGCGAGATCGCGGGCGACATCCTGGAGCTTGACCAGATCGAAGGTGCCGTCGCGCTGCTCGACCTGCATCTGGAAGCCGCTGACGTTGCCGATGCC
>DATEID010000260.1:0-6059 GCA_035279245.1 Reyranella sp. | reverse complement strand
ACCTCGGCGAACGGGATCGCCTCGTCGGCCAGCACCGTGCAACGTTCCGGCGTCACCTCGGCGAAGCCGCCGACCACGATGAAGCGCTGCTCGACCTTGTTGCCCTGGAGCACTTCGAGGACTCCCGGGCGAACCGTCGAGATCAGCGGCGCATGGCCATGCAGCACGCCGAAATCGCCCTCGCTGCCCGGCACGACGACCATGTCGGCCTCGGTGTCGAGCAGCTCGCGCTCCGGCATGACCAGGCGGAAGGAGATCTTGGCCATCGACTTAGGCCGCGTCGCCGGCGAGCTTCTTGGCCTTGGCGACCGCCTCGTCGATCGTGCCGACCATGTAGAAGGCGGCCTCCGGCAGATGGTCGTACTCGCCGGCCACGATGCCCTTGAAAGCCTTGATCGTGTCCTCGAGCTTCACGAACACGCCCGGCGTGCCGGTGAAGACCTCGGCGACGTGGAACGGCTGGCTGAGGAAGCGCTGGATCTTGCGCGCCCGCGCCACGACCAGCTTGTCCTCTTCCGAAAGCTCGTCCATGCCCAGGATGGCGATGATGTCCTGCAGCGACTTGTACTGCTGCAGCACGCGCTGCACCGAGCGGGCGACCTCGTAGTGCTCCTCGCCCACAACGCGCGGGTCGAGCATGCGCGAGGTCGAGTCGAGCGGATCGACCGCCGGGAAGATGGCCTGCTCGGCGATCGAGCGGCTGAGCACCGTGGTCGCGTCCAGGTGGGCGAACGACGTCGCCGGCGCCGGATCGGTCAAGTCGTCGGCCGGCACGTAAATCGCCTGCACCGAGGTGATCGAGCCCTTCTTGGTCGAGGTGATGCGCTCCTGCAGCGCGCCCATGTCGGTCGACAGCGTGGGCTGATAGCCGACCGCCGACGGGATGCGGCCGAGCAGCGCCGACACCTCGGAGCCCGCCTGCGTGAAGCGGAAGATGTTGTCGACGAAGAACAGCACGTCCTGGCCTTCGGCGTCGCGGAAGTATTCCGCCACGGTCAGGCCCGAGAGGCCGACGCGCGCGCGCGCCCCCGGCGGTTCGTTCATCTGGCCGTACACCAGCGCCACCTTCGAGCCCGCGCCGTCGAGCTTGATGACGCCCGACTCGATCATCTCGTGATAAAGGTCGTTGCCCTCGCGGGTGCGCTCTCCCACGCCGGCGAACACCGACACGCCGCCATGCGCCTTGGCGACGTTGTTGATCAATTCCATGATCGTCACGGTCTTGCCGACGCCCGCACCACCGAACAGGCCGATCTTGCCGCCCTTGGCATAGGGCGCCAGCAGGTCGATGACCTTGATGCCGGTGACCAGGATCTGCGCCTCGGTCGACTGCTCGACGAACTCGGGTGCCGAGCGATGGATCGGCAGCGTCTCCTTGGCCTTGACAGGGCCGCGCTCGTCGACCGGCTCGCCGATCACGTTCAGGATGCGGCCGAGCGTCTCCGGGCCGACCGGCATGGCGATCGGACCGCCGGTATCGACCGCCTTCTCGCCGCGCACCAGGCCGTCGGTCGTATCCATCGCAATCGTGCGGACCTCGGACTCGCCCAGATGCTGAGCCACCTCGAGCACCAGCTTGCGGCCGCCCGAGTCGACATGCAGCGCATTCAGAATGTTCGGCAGATCGGCATCGAAGCGCACGTCGACGACGGCGCCCGTGATCTGGGTGATCGTGCCGATATTGTTGGTGGCCATTGACGGTTCCCTTTCCTTCAATTGCGTGCGGCGCGGCCTAGAGGGCCTCGGCGCCGGAAATGATCTCGATGAGTTCCTTGGTGATCGACGCCTGGCGCGTGCGGTTCATCTGCAGCGTCAGCTTGCGGATCACGTCGCCGGCATTGCGCGAGGCATTGTCCATCGCCGTCATCTGCGAGCCGTAGAAACTCGCGGCGTTCTCCAGCAGCACGCGGAAGATCTGGACGGTGAGGTTGCGCGGCAGCAGGTCGGCCAGGATCTCGGCTTCGTCCGGCTCGAACTCATAGATCGCGCCGCCCGCCGTCGCCGGCGCGGCGGAGGCTTCCGGTGCCGGCGGCGGGATGAGCTGCTGCACGGTGACCGTCTGGGTCATCGCCGACTTGAAGCGGTTGAAGATCACCGTGGCGACGTCGAACTGGTTGGCGTCGAACAGCTCGGTCACGCGCGTCGCTACCTTCTGCGCATCGGCAAAGCCGAGCCGCGGACGGCCGAGATCGGTGATCGTATCGACGATCATCGGACCGAAATCGCGGCGGAGCTGGTCGCGGCCCTTGCGGCCCACGCACAGGATCTTGACGGTCTTGCCCTCGTTCACCAGCGCCCGCACGAGCCGGCGCGCCTCGCGCACGATCGAGCTGTTGAAGGCACCGCACAGGCCGCGATCCGCCGTGGCGACGATCACGAGCTGCACCTGGTCCGAACCGGTGCCGGCCAGCAGCCGCGGGCCGGTGCCCTTGAAGCTCTGACCGAGGGCGGCAAGGACCTTGTCCATCGCCTCGGCATAGGGGCGCGCGGCGGTCGCCTGCTCCTGGGCGCGCCGCAGCTTGGCGGCCGCAACCATCTTCATGGCCTTCGTGATCTTCTGCGTCGACTGGACGCTTCGGATGCGAAGGCGGAAGGTCTTGAGACTGGGCATCTGAGCTTGGCGATCCCTCTCTTAGGCGAACTTCTTGGTGAAGTCGGTAAGAAACGCCTTCAGCTTGTCGTCCGTCTCCTTGACGATCTCGCGCTTCTCGCGGATCGAGCCCAGGATCGAGCCTTCCGCACGCAGCGCATCGAGCATCTGCCGCTCGTAGTCGCCGACGCGGTTGACGGGCAGCCCATCGAGGAAGCCGCGCGTGCCGGAATAGATCGATGCGACCTGCTCCTCGACCGGCATCGGCGTGTACTGGCCCTGCTTCAGGAGCTCGGTAAGGCGCTGGCCGCGCGCCAGCAGGCGCTGGGTCGAGGCGTCGAGATCGGAAGCGAACTGGGCGAAGGCCGCCATCTCGCGATACTGCGCGAGCTCGAGCTTGATCGTGCCGGCGACCTGCTTCATCGCCTTGATCTGTGCCGCCGAGCCGACCCGGCTTACCGACAGGCCGACGTTAATGGCGGGCCGGATGCCCTGATAGAACAGCTCGGTCTCGAGGAAGATCTGGCCGTCGGTGATCGAGATCACGTTGGTCGGAATGTAGGCCGAGACGTCGCCGGCCTGGGTCTCGATGACCGGCAGCGCCGTCAGCGAGCCCGAGCCATTCTTCTCGTTGAGCTTGGCGGCGCGCTCGAGCAGGCGCGAATGGAGATAGAAGACGTCGCCCGGATAGGCTTCGCGGCCCGGCGGACGGCGCAGCAGCAGCGACATCTGGCGATAGGCGACCGCCTGCTTGGAAAGATCGTCGTACACGATCACGGCGTGCATGCCGTTGTCGCGGAAATACTCGCCCATCGCGCAGCCGGCGAACGGGGCGAGGAACTGCATCGGCGCCGGATCGGACGCGGTCGCGGCCACGACGATGGAATATTCCATCGCGCCGTTGTCCTCGAGCGTCTTCACGATCTGCGCCACGGTCGAGCGCTTCTGGCCGACCGCCACGTAAACGCAGTAGAGCTTGCGACCCTCGTCGTTGCCCTTGTTGATCGGCTTCTGGTTGATGAAGGTGTCGATCGCGACGGCGGTCTTGCCGGTCTGGCGATCGCCGATGATCAATTCGCGCTGGCCGCGTCCGATCGGCACCAGCGAGTCGATCGCCTTGAGGCCGGTCTGCATCGGCTCATTCACCGACTTGCGCGGAATGATGCCCGGCGCCTTGACTTCCACGAGCCGGCGCTCGGTGGCCTGGAGCGGCCCCTTGCCGTCGATCGGATTGCCGAGTCCGTCGACCACGCGGCCGAGCAAGCCCTTGCCGACCGGCACGTCGACGATCGCGCCCGTGCGCTTGACGGTGTCGCCCTCGCGGATGGTGCGGTCGTCGCCGAAGATCACGACGCCGACATTGTCCTTCTCGAGATTCAGCGCCATGCCCTTGATGCCGCCGGGAAACTCGACCATCTCGCCGGCCTTGACGCTGTCGAGGCCGTAGATGCGGGCGATGCCGTCGCCGACCGACAGGACCTGGCCCACCTCGGCGACTTCGGCCTCGGTCCCGAAATTGGCGATCTGCTGCTTCAGAATGGCCGAGATTTCGGCGGCGCGGATATCCATTAGGCAACTCCCTTCATGGCAAGCTGCAGGCGCTGGAGCTTGCTGCGGATGGACGAATCGAACAGGCGCGAGCCCACCTTCACGACGAGGCCGCCGAGAATGTCGGGATCGACATGCGCATCGATGGAAACCTTGGCGCCGCCCAGCACGCTGCGCAGCGTATCGGTGAGCTGGCGAAGCTGGGCATCGCTGAGCGGCACGGCCGTCGTCACGGCCGCGGTGGTCTCGCCACGACGGCGCGCCAGCTCGGCCAGGAAGGCGGTGGCCATCGCCGGCAATTCGCGAGCGCGCCCGTTGGCCGCCACGGTCCCGACGAAGTTGCGCGTGAGCCCGCCGATGCCGACCGCATCGAGCACCGCGAGCAGCGCCTTGCCTTGCGCATCACGGCCGACGATAGGGCTCGCGATCAGACGCGCCAGATCGGCGCTTTCCCGGACGAGACCGCGCAATGTCGTGAGATCCTGCGCGACCTGGTCGAGCGCGCGGGCATTGTCGGCCAGCTCGAACAGGGCGCTGGCATAGCGTCCGGCAACGTCTGATGTGGCGGAGTTAGCGTCTGACACGTCGAAAGCCTCTCCCTGTGCCGCTGCTGGCCGGTAAGCCCTTGAAAACCCAAGTTCTTTTCCGGAAGAACGCCCCTCATCGCGTGCCGCCCCGGGCCGGAAAAGCGCGCGTTGCTACCATGCGCCCTTTCCCGGCGCAAGGTTGCTAAGAGCCCGTATTACCTGCCTTTTCTCTATGCCCTCGTCACAGGAAGGAATAGGGATCGACGTCGATTTGCAGTCGGACGGAACCGGGCAGGCCGATCCGGGAAAGCCATGCATGCAACAGCGGTTGCACCGCAACATCCCGACCGGTCTTGAGCAGGAAGCGGCGACGATGGCGACCCCGCAACAGGGCGAGCGGCGCGGTCGAAGGACCGAGCACCGTGACACCCGCCTGTTGCGGCGCGCGCCGGGCGATGGCGGCGCACACATTGTCGACCGCAGATGCATCGGGTCCCGATATAATCAACGAGGCCAACCGCCCGTACGGCGGCATGCCGGCGGCCGACCGGTCGGCCAGCTCGGCCGCCACGAAGCGATCGCGGTCGTTCGCGACCAGGGCCTGCATCACCGGATGCTCCGGCATGTGCGTCTGCACCAGCGCGCGGCCGGGCCGATCCTGGCGGCCGGCGCGCCCGGCGACCTGATAGAGGAGCTGGAAGGTGCGTTCGGCGGCGCGCAGGTCACCGCCGTTCAGGCCGAGATCGGCATCGACCACGACCACGAGCGTGAGGTTTGGGAAATGGTGGCCTTTCGCCGCCATCTGCGTGCCGATCAGGATGTCGATCTGGCCGGCGATCATGCGTTCGACGGCGGCGGTGGCCTGATGGCGATTGAGCAGCGAGTCCGACGTGAAGAGTTCCAGCCGCGCATCGGGGAAGAGCGCCAGTGCCTCCTCCGCCAAACGCTCGACACCGGGGCCGCAGGCGACGAACTGATCGACCGCGCCGCAATGCTTGCAGGCCATCGCCGGCGGCTCGCCGTAGCCGCAGTGATGACAGACCAGCGTTCGGCGAAAGCGATGCTCGACCAACCACGCCGAGCAATGCGGACATTCGAGACCATGCCCGCAGGCGCGACAGAGCGTGATCGGTGCATAGCCGCGCCGGTTCAGGAACAGCAGCACCTGCTCGCCGGCGGCGCGCGTTTCCCGCATCGCCTCGATGACCGGCGGTGACAGCCAGTGGCCGCGCGCGGGCTGGGCCTTGCGCAGATCGACCGCCGACAGGCGCGCGAGTTGCTGGCCGCCATGCCGCGCCGGCAAGTGCAGCGCCTCGTAGCGGCCCGCCGTCACATTGGTGATGCTTTCGAGCGACGGCGTCGCCGACGCGAGCACCACAGGCGCCGAAACCAGC
>DATEID010000259.1:0-4733 GCA_035279245.1 Reyranella sp. | reverse complement strand
GTTTGCCAATGCCATGCGATGGCTGGAGCTCCTGGCGTCGGGACTGTTCGCCTACGAGGCCACCGGCTCGGCGCTGGCCGTCACCGGAGTCGTCGCCGCGCGCCAGCTGCCGCAGCTCTTCCTCGGTGCTTTCGCGGGCGCTGTGTCCGAGGCGGTCAATCGCAAGCTGATCGTGATGCTGTCGCTCACCGTGCCGGCTTGCGTCTCGGCCGTCCTGGCGACGCTTGCGATGACCGGCCATCTCGCGCTCTGGCACGTGGCGCTCGGCAACCTCGTGTCGGGCTCGATGTGGGCGACAGAGATGTCAACGCGGCGGCGCATGGTGGGCGAGGTCGCGGGCGCTCATCGCATCGTCCCGGCGATCGCCTTCGATTCCACGACCTCCGCGGCCACGCGCATGATCGGGCCGCTGCTGGGCGGCGCGGCGTTCCAATGGCTGCACATGAGCGGCACCTATACGATGACCGCGCTGGTGCAGCTCGCCGGCGCGCTTGCCATGTCGGGCCTCGTCCATGCGCAGACGACGCGTTCTCTCGCGCTCGGCCGCATCGTCGTCGATATCGCCGAAGGCTTCGCCTTCGCACGCACCAAGTCGGTGATCCTGCTGGTGTTCGGCATCACGATCGTCACCAACGCCTTCGCCTTCGCCTATTCGGCGCTGGTGGCGCCACTCGGGCTCGGCGAATTCGGCGTCTCGCCCAGCCTGGTCGGCCTCCTGGCGGCGGGCGAGCCGATGGGCGCGCTGGTCGGCGGAGCGCTGATCGCGGCCGGCTTCCTGCGCATGGATCGCAGGATCGCCTTCGCCGGCGGCGCCGCATTCTTCATGTGCGCCCTGATCGTCATGGCGCTGTCGCCGGCCTACTGGCTGGCGCTCGCCGTGATGATCGCCGGCGGCTTCGGCACGGCGGGCTTCGGCAACATGCAATCGACCCTGATGCTCACCGAGGCGCCGGCGGAGATGCGCTCGCGCCTGATGGGCATCGTCACGGTCTGCATCGGCACGGGACCGCTGGGTGTCCTGACGATCGGTCTTCTCGCCGGCCCGCTCGGTCCGCGCGGCGCCATCGTTGTCATGGCAAGCCTCGGCCTCGCCGCGACGATCGCCTTGTCCGCGGCGCTTCGCCGTCGCTAATCGAGCACGATGCGCGGGAAGTAGAACGACACGACCCAGTTCGGCACGTCGACGATCGAGCTGATGCGCAGATCGGCGCAGACGCTGCAGAGCATGTAGGCGTCGATCGGCGCGTAGCCGTAGCGCTTGCTGAGGAGCTCGACCATCTCCGACACGGCCATGCGCGCGCCGGCCATCAGATCGGGACCGATGCCGGTCGTCACCTCGTAGCCCTTCTTGTCGAAATGGTCGGTGACCGGGCCGCGCGTCACGTAGCGCGGCGAGCGCAGACGTGCCTCCTTCACGAGGTCTATCCTGAGCGCCACATCGATCGGGCTTTCGATCGCCGTGCCGCAGACCTCGCCGTCGCCCTGGGCGGCATGCGTGTCGCCGACCGAGAACAGCGCGCCCTCCACCTCGATCGGCAGATAGAGCTCGGCGCCTTCGAAGAGGTCGCGGACGTCCATGTTACCGCCGACATTGCGCGGCGGAATGATGCTGTGCAGCCCCGGTTCCGCCGGCGCAACGCCGATCGTCCCCGTCATAGGCCTGAGCGGAACGCGGCCGCCCGGTCCATACATCGCCGGCGCGAGACCCGGGTCGTAGTTCCAGTGATGCAGCCGCGCTTCCGGGAACTGATCGGCAAGCAATCCGAAACCCGGGATGTTGCCGGTCCAGCCCCAGCCCGATGGCTTGAACGACAGGATCGTGACCTTCAACGCATCGCCGGGCTTCGCGCCGTCGACGAAGATCGGCCCGGTGACCGGATTGACGAAGGCGAGGTCGAGCTTGGCGAGGTCCGCCGCCGTCGAGGTCTTCGAAAGCTGACCCGAGGAGGCGTCCTTGGTCTCGAACTGGACCGTCTCGCCCGGCTTGATGGTGAGGCAGGGTGGGAAGGCGTTGTTCCAGCCGTGATGGATATGTCCGCGATGGATCGTGTGGTTCGCGTGATCGTGCATGACGCTGCTCCTCTCCAGTGCAATCCGATTCCCGTGTCATCCCGAGCGAAGCGAGGGATCTTCCTCTGTCGATGCCGCCAAGAATCCCCCGCTTCGCTCGGGATGACACCGCGTTCGGAAACGCAATACTAAACCGCGACCGTCAGCGCGCCGTCGATCACGAGGTTGGTGCCCGAGATGCGGCTCGCCATCGGGCTCGAGATGAAGACGACGCCGTTCGCCACCTCCTCGGCCGTGCCGAACTTGCCGGTCGGATTGACCTTCAGCGTCGAGGCGAAGAGGTCGGGCATGTTCTTCTCGATGTTCTGCCAGATGCCGCCCTCGAAATAGGTGTTGCCCGGCGAGACGCTGTTCACTCGGATGCCCTTGCCGACGAGCTGCCGGCTCAATCCCTTGGCATAGTGGATCAGCGCCGCCTTGATGGCGCCGTACGAGCCGGCGGCGAAATCCACCTCGAAGCCCGAAACGCTGGAGATCAGCACGATCGAGCCACTCTTCGACGCCTCGAGGAATGGCACGGCGGCCGCCACCGCGTTCACGGTATGCATCATGTCGGTCCTGAAGGATTTCTCCCAGCTCTCCGGCGTATCGCCCACCGCCAGCGCGCTCACGTTGCAGACCAGCGCATCGATCCCGCCCAGCGCGGCGGCGGCATCCGCAATCCACGCCTTGAGCGCCGGCCCGTCGGCGACGTCGAGAGCGCGGCCCGATGCCTTGACGCCCTTGCCCTCGAGAGCGGCAACGGCCGCCGCCACCTCCTTCTCATTGCGCGCGCACAGCGCCACGTCCGCGCCCTCTGCGGCGAACCCGTCGACGATCGCGCGACCGATGCCCTTGCTGCCGCCGGTGACGACAGCCTTCTTGCCCTTCAATCCAAGGTCCATGGCCGTTCCCCCTGTGAGATCGAGGGAAGCAGCGTGCCACGACCGCGACGATGCGGCCAGCGTCCCGCATCGGCACAAACGACAACGGCGGCATTGCTGCCGCCGTCGAGTTCCGTTGCGAGCGGGAGCGGGCTTACGCCACTTCGACCGTGAGTTTCGCCAGCTCCTCGGCAATCTGGACGGCATTCCATGCCGCACCCTTCAAAAGCTGGTCGCCTGCCACGAACAGGGCGAGCCCGTTCGGGTTGGTGAGATCGCGGCGGATGCGGCCGACATGCACGTCGAGATCGCCGCTGGCCTCCAGCGGCATCGGGAAGTGATTGGCCGCCGGATCGTCGACGATCTTGATGCCGGGCGAGCGGCGCAGGATGTCGCATGCCTCCTCGGGCGACATCGGCGCCTCGAGCTCGAGCGCCACGGCCTCCGAATGCGCGCGCAGCACCGGCACGCGGATGCAGGTCGGCAGGATCGGGAGATCGGGCGCATGGAACATCTTGCGCATCTCCTCGATCACCTTGTTCTCCTCCTCGTTGTAGCCGTTCTCGGCCACCTTGGTGTTGTGCGAGAAGAGATTGAAGGCGATCTGGTGTGGGAACACCGTGCGGGTGACTTCCTTGCCCTCGGCATACTGATGCACCTGCTCCTCGAGCTCGCGCATCGCCGCCGCACCGGCGCCCGAGGCCGACTGGTAGGTCGCGACCACGATCTTGCGAATGCCGACCGCCTGGTGGATCGGCCATACCGCCGTGGCGAGGATCGCCGCCGTGCAGTTCGGGTTGGCGATCACGCCGCTGTGGCGCTCGAGGTCGCGCGCATTCACCTCCGGCACGACCAGCGGCGTGTTGGGATCCATGCGGAAGGCCGATGAATTGTCGACCACCACCGCGCCGGCGGCCTTGGCGGCCGGCACGAACTCGCGGCTGCGGGTGGCGCCCGCCGAGAAGAAGGCGATGTCGATCCCCTTGAAGGCGTCGCGCTCGAGCAGCTCGACTTTCACGGGTTTGCTCCTGAAGTCCAAGGTTTTGCCGACCGAGCGCTCCGAAGCGAGAAGCTTCAGCTTACCGACCGGGAAGTTCCGGCGTTCGAGCACGCGCAGGATCTCGACCCCGACGGCTCCGGTAGCACCCACGACGGCAATGTTCCTGGCTTGCATGTCCCTTTTCCTGGTTTGGCGCCCGCCGTGTGTCCCAGGCGGGCCCGCCTGTCAAGGGAAGCACAAATCGAGTTGGTTCAGACCCTATTTCCGTTGATCGCGCGCCAGACCTTTTCCGGGGTGAGCGGCATGTCGATCTGGGTGACGCCGACCTCCGAGAGGGCATCGATCACCGCGTTCACGACCGAAGGCAAGGCGCCGGCACAGCCCGCCTCGCCGCAGCCTTTCACGCCCAGACGGTTGGTCTTGCAGGGTACGGGATGGTTCTGGACGCTGAAGAAAGGCGCGTCCGACGCACGCGGCAAGGCATAGTCCATGTAGGAGCCGGTGAGAGGCTGGCCCTGCGCGTCATAGACGGTGCGCTCGAAGATCGCCTGGCCGATCCCCTGGACCACGCCGCCATGCGCCTGACCCTCGACCAGCATCGGGTTGATGACCGTGCCGAAGTCGTTGACCATGAAGTAGCGCACGACCTCGATCTCGCCGGTGTCGCGGTCGATCTCCACCTCGGCGATGTGGCAGCCGTTGGGGAACGAGAACGGCGGATTGTCCGAAACGTGGCTGACGTCGAGCGACTGCGGAATGTCGGGCGGCAGTTCTAATCCCGAGCGTACTTTCTCGGCCAG
>DATEID010000258.1:0-4895 GCA_035279245.1 Reyranella sp. | reverse complement strand
TCGCCTCGTCCGGCACGCCCTGATTGTTCGGCGTGACGCCGGTGCGCTTCTGCTGGATCTCGTCCTTCCACTGCAGGACGGCCAGCGCCTGGTTCATCAGCGAGGGCACCGTCACCCAGGCGAGATTGTCCGCCGTCGGCTTCTGTCCCTGGCGCATGCGGATCGGCATGCCCGGCGTCCAGTCGATCAGCGAGGCGAGATCGACCGCATCCGACACGGCCGGCCGCGGCCGGTTGACGAGATACATGTTGTCGAGCATCCCGCGCGCGACGGCGGTGCCGATCTCCTGGATGTCCCTCACCTGGTCGAAGATCGATCGCCCCTCGACGGTGTGGCTCATCAGGATCGGCGAGCCCGGCACGATCGGCGCGATGCCGTCGGTCCATTCCTCGTTCTCGATCAGCGCCGAGACCTGGCTTCCCGCATGGGCATAGACGACGCGCCGCATCTCCGAGATGCCGTCGCCGTCCCAGTCGAAGCGCACGAAGGCCACGACGACCCAGAGCCTGCGCTCGCTGTCGTTCGCCGCATCGCGTCCGCCGGCGACCGGAACGACATCCGGCTGCCGCTCGGCCTGCTCAACGGTGTAAAGCTCATCCCACGAAAGGCTGTCGATCGTCTCCTGATCGAGCCCCAGCAGGCGCAGATCCGAGGCCGTCACCTGCTTGCGGTAGCCGGCGAAGCTCGCGTCGTCGATGCGCCGCGCCTCGGGCGAGACCAGCCCGTCCTCGGGCGCGATATTGTCGACCCGCACCTTCCTGACGACACGCCGGACGATGATCGTGCCGCTGTAAGTCCCTCCTTCGCCGTTGGCTTCGGAGGGCATGCCCTGCGTAGCCTCTGGCGAAGCAGGGTGCTCGACCTCGAACGTGACCTCGGCCTTGGCCTCGAGGGCGCGCTGCAGGATCTCGGCCTGCATCAGGGCCCAGGCATCGGCCGGCAGGTTCTCGACCGTGCTGCGCTTCACCTCCTCGACGTTCTCGACGTCGACCGCGCCCCAGGCCAGCCGGTACATCAGCGCGTCCTTCAGGAACCAGTAGAGCCAGGTGAAGCCCTCGTTCTCGCGCATGAAAAGATGCGGGATGTAGTCCGACGCCTCGCGCGCGGCCTGCTCGTCGCCCGGATTGTCCGGCGTGAACTGCACGATGTCCTCGCCCGAGGCGAAGACGCGCATCAGCGCCGGCATGATGCTCTCGACAGTGTCGGCGTACTCGCTGGTGACGATCCGCGACTGGCCTTCGACCTCGTCGCCGGTCGGCCTGCGGTCGTAGAAGGCGAGCGATGCCTCGCGCACCGCCGTCAGCTCGCCCTCCTGCCACTGCCGTGCGGCCTGCTCCTCGCGGAACAGCACCGCCTTCAACTTCTCCTCGCGGTCGTCCCGCGGCTCGTCTTGCGCCATCAGCGATTCCTCTTTCGCCATGGCCCCCTAAATGGGGAAGTTGAGAAGTTTGCCGTCAAGGGAAATCGGGCGGCACACACACTCTATTCAGCGGAGCGAGCCTCGTTTCCTCCGTCATCCCGAGCGGAGCGCAGCGAAGCCGAGGGATCTTTTTTGTCGGCGCTTGTCCCGCGGCGAGAGAGCAAAAAGAGGTCCCTCGACTTCGCTCGGGACGACGAGTTTTTTTGTGGCCGAAGGCTGAGCCGCGCCGCGGCGGGCGCTATTCGGCGGCCTGGCGCTTCGGCGCGGCGGAAGGCGTGACGCCCGCCGCCTGCAGCGCCCTCGCCTTGGCGCGCGCCAGATCGTAGGTCCGGTTCATCATGATGCGCTGCGCGGCCAGCCCGCCGCCCGCCTGCAGCGCCACCACGAACTGCCAGCCGCCATAGGCGTCCGCCGTCAGGTCGCGAATCAGGTTGTACACCCGCATGCGCGTCTCGATGTCGACGTCGTTCTTGGTGTGCAGGTACTTGCGGATGTACCGGCCGGAGTCCTCGTTGCGGAGATCGGACTCGAGCGGCAGCGTGAGGACCAGCCCGCCGCTCACGTCGTGGAGGTAGCGCACGATCTGGTGATAGTTGGCGGCGTAGTAATATTTCGCCGCGTTGATCGCGAGCGTGTTGGGATGGACCATTCCGGACGGCGTGGTCTCCAAATGCCGGCAGGCATAGTCGAGGCTCATGCGCAGCATCTCGGCATAGGTGATCAGCTCGGCGATCGAGTTCATGACGGTCGGATCGCGGTCCTTGCCCTGGTGCTCGGAGACGAGCTGGGCCAGCCCGACGAACAGCTCCGACATCCGCACCGCTTCGATCAGTCCGCCCGTCCGCTCCCACAGGCCGAGCGACTGCGCGAGACGGCTCGCGAGCTGCACCTCGCCCGCCAGGAACACGCGATCCCAGGGCACGAACACGTCGTCGAACACGACGAAGCCCTCCGGCATGCTGTGATGCGCGCTCGCCGGATAGTCGAAGGCATTGAGCTCCGCCGGCGCGAAGCTGCGGTTGATGATGGTCACGCCCTTGCTGTTCACCGGGATCGAGAAGGAAACCGCATAGTCCTTCTCGTCCTGCCGCATGCCCTTGGTCGGCATCACGACCAGCTCGTGCACCAGCGACGCAGCGGTGATGTGGAGCTTGGCGCCGCGCACCACGATCCCGTCCTTGTTGCGATCGACGATGCGGACGTAAAGATCGGGATCGTCCTGCTCGTGCGCACGGCGCTTGCGGTCGCCCTTGGGATCGGTGATCACCTCGGCGGCGCGCAGGTCGTTGTCGCGGCAGTAATGGTACATGCGCTCGATATTGGCGGCGCACTGCGGGTTCACCTGGGCCACGTCGTCCTTGACGCTCATCAGCGCCATGTAGACGCCGGTCACGGCGGTGCCGATGGAGGTATGCTGCAGGAGCTCGACGCGCTTGGCGAGGTCCTGCTCGCTGCGCGGGATCTGGTAGATGCGATGCGCCTCGCTGCCGTCCTCGGTCCGGTAGCGCCGCAGCGCGCCGTAGTCCGCCGCATCGTATTCATAGTCGATCGCCGTCAACTCGATCGGCACCTTGAAGCGCGGATGGCGCGTGATGTCGTCGATGCGCTCGCCGTCCCAGTAGGTGACGCGACCGTCGCGCAGGCTCTCGACATACTGCTGCGGAGTCTTGAGGCCCATGTCCCCTCCATCGTCGCTTGCTTGACAAACGGTAACGCTCGCCCTGGCGAGAGGCAAACCTGGGCGATGCCGCACGTCCGAGCAGCGGAAGCGTCGTTGTTCGGACACGGGTCCTTGACGATCTCCCCCGCGACCTTTCACCTTCTCCCAGGCGAAAAGGGGGAACATCGGAATGCTGGACAAATCGACGATCGACACCATCGCGCAGGCGCTCGATGCGGCGGAGAAGACGCGGACCCGCATCCGGCCGCCGTCCGTGCAGTACGAGGGCTTCACGACCGAGGACGCCTATGCCGTCCAGCGCCGCTGGGTCGAGCTCAAGGTCGCGCGCGGCAACCCGATCAAGGGCCGCAAGATCGGCCTCACCTCGCGCGCCATGCAGCGCCAGGCCAACATCACCGAGCCCGACTACGGCGCGCTGATGGAGGACATGTTCTACGGCACGGGCGCGGAGATCCCGATGAACCGCTTCATCCAGCCGCGGCTCGAATGCGAGCTGGGCTTCGTGATCGGCAGGCGGCTCGAGGGGCCCAACTGCACGATCTTCGACGTGCTGAGCGCCACCGACTACATCGTGCCGGCGGCCGAGATCGTCGACGGCCGCACGCACCGCGTCGATCCCGACACCAACAAGCCGCGCTCGGTGCTGGACAGCATCGCCGACAACGCCGGCAACGCGGCGCTGATCATCGGCGGCCGGCCGATCAAGCCGATGGATGTCGATCTACGCTGGGTCGGCGTGCTCTGCCACCGCAACAACGTGATCGAGGAATCGGGTGTCGCGGCGGCAGTGCTGAACCATCCGGCCAACGGTGTCGCCTGGCTCGCCAACAAGCTCGCGCCCTTCGGCACCGCGCTGGAGCCCGGCGAGTTCGTGCTGGGCGGCTCCTTCACCAGCGTCGTCGAAGCCCGCGCCGGCGACACCTTCCACATCGACTACGGCCCGCTCGGCTCGATCTCGGCGCGGTTCGCATGAACGATCATCGGAGCCACGACGGCATGAGCGCCACTGGAGTGGCGCGCTCCCTTGAGCGCATTCATTGGAGCGCGCAACTCCAGTTGCGCTCATGCGGCATCGGAGCGGAGAGAAGACCGAGTCCGTCATGACCGCCATCGCGTTCGAGTTGCCGGAAGAAGTCGCGGCCGTCCGCGAGGGCATCGCCGGCTTCATCCGCGCCGAGGTCGTGCCGCGGCACGAGAAGAACCACGATCTCCTCACCGACCCGCATCGCCTCTACACCAAGGACGGCCGCTACGCGCCCGAGGTCGTGGCGCTGATGCGCGAGGTGCGCATGGCTTCGGCCAGGGTGGGCTTCTACACCATGTGCGTGCCGACCGAGCTCGGCGGCGGCGGGCTCGGCCTGCTGGCCTATTTCGTCGCCTGGGAGCAGATCTACCGCCAGTGCGGCATGCAGCATTGGCTCGGCGCCTATGTCGTGAGCCACTGGGCGTTCGGGCCGAGCGTCGTGCTGCGCGAGGTGACGCCGCAGGCGCGCGAGACGATCCTCGCCGACATGATGGCCGGCCGCACCTCGATGTGCTTCGGCCTCTCCGAGCCGGGCGCCGGCTCCGATGCGGCGATGATCAGGACGCGCGCCGAGCCGGACGGCAACGGCTGGCGCCTGCACGGCCGCAAGATCTGGACCACCAACTCGCCGCAGGCCGACTGGGTGATCGCCTTCGCCATCACCGATCCCGAACGGGCGCGCGCCAAGAAGGGCGGCATCAGCGCCTTCCTGGTCTCGACCAGCGCGCCGGGCTTCCAGGTCGAGAGCGTGATCCGTATGTTCGGCCATG
>DATEID010000257.1:0-7807 GCA_035279245.1 Reyranella sp. | reverse complement strand
TGTGCCGCTCGCGATCGGTAAGCTGCTTCAATGCCGCCGCCAGCATGCGCTGCCGCTGGTTGAGCTCCTGGCTGTCGGCGAGGCGCGCCTCCTGGTTGGGCGATTCGTCGACCAGCCAGTCCTGCCACTCCATGTCGCCCTCGGCCTTGACCGAGGCGTTGAGCGAGCTGTCGGGCGCGGCGAGGCGGCGGTTCATATTCACCACCTCCTCCTCCGGCACACCGAGGCGCGTGGCGATCTTCTTCACCTGCTCGGGCGACAGGTCGCCCTCCTCGATCGCCTGCATCTGGCCCTTGAGCTTGCGCAGATTGAAGAACAGCTTCTTCTGCGCCGCCGTGGTGCCCATCTTCACCAGCGACCAGCTGTGCAGGATGTATTCCTGGATCGAGGCGCGGATCCACCACATGGCATAGGTGGCGAGCCGGAAGCCACGATCCGGGTCGAACCGCTTCACCGCCTGCATCATGCCGACATTGCCCTCGGAGATGAGCTCGGCGACCGGCAGGCCGTAGCCGCGGTAGCCCATGGCGATCTTGGCAACGAGGCGCAAATGACTGGTTACCAGCTTGTGTGCGGCCTGCGAATCCCCATGTTCCCGCCAGCGCTTGGCGAGCATGAATTCTTCCTGCGGCTCCAACAGGGGAAACTTGCGTATCTCCTGGAGGTAGCGGCTGAGGTTGCCCTCCGGCGAAAGGCTCGACGGCAAGGCGGGAAGGTTTGCGGACACAGTACTCATGGGGACTCCCCCTTTCTGTGTGAACGGGCGTTTAGCACTCTCACCCGTAGACTGCTAATTCCCGACTCTATTGGTCGGATAGCCGTCCGGTCAAATCAAAAATCCTACTAATCCCCTCAAGAATTATGAAGGTGAATGAACGCTGTTCAGTTCCGCCACGAGCATCTGCATATCCTGCGGCAATTCGGTGGCGAAACGCATCTCCCGTCCGGTCCCTGGGTGGCGGAATTCCAGAACGGCAGCGTGCAGCGCCTGCCGTCCAAAATCTTTCAACGACCGCGCCAGGTCGACGTTCCGCACCTTGCCCGACGTGCGGCCGTAGGTCGGATCGCCAACGACCGGGCAGCCGATATGGGCCAGATGCACGCGCACCTGGTGCGTCCGGCCGGTATGCAGGCGCGCTCCCACCAGGCTTGCCCAAGGGCTGAGCGCAGGGCCGAAGCGCCGCTCCAGCCAATAGTCGGTGACCGCGTGCTTGCCGCCAGTGCGGCGGACCACCATGCGCTTTCGATCGACCGGATGGCGGCCGATAGGAGCCTCGACTGTGCCTTCCTTCACCTTCGGCCCGCCCCAGACGACGGCCCGATAGATCCGGGTCAAGTCATGCGCGGCAAAGAGCCTGGACAGCGCATGGTGCGTAGCGTCGTTCTTGGCCACGATCATCACGCCCGACGTGTCCTTGTCCAAGCGATGGACGATACCCGGCCGGCGCACGCCGCCGATGCCCGACAGGCTCTCCCCGCAATGGGCGAGCAGCGCATTGACCAGGGTGTTGTCCGGGTTGCCCGGTGCGGGATGGACGACCAGGCCGGCCGGCTTGTTCAACACCAGCAGGTCGGCGTCTTCATGCAGGATGTCGAGCTCACGGGCCTGCGGCTGCGGTTCGGCCGGTTCGGGCTCCGGAATGTCGATCACGAAACGCTCGCCCGTTTTGACCTTGCGGGACGGCTCTTCTATCGTCCCGCCTTCCGCCAGCGCCACGCGGCGGCCTTCGATCAGCGCCTTCACGCGGCTGCGCGTGAGGGCCGGCAGGGCGCCCGCCAGAGCGCGGTCCAGCCGCTCGCCGGAGGCGCGTTCGTCGATGGTCACGATGTGGCGACCGGCTTCGTTCATGGAGTTCCCTTGGCGTCCCCTGCTCCGGCCCGTTCCTCCCCGGCCTCCGGCCCGCTCTGGCTGAAGGTACTGGTGATCGTGATGGGCCTGCTGATCATCGCGGGCTTCATCGTCGTCGCGGCCGAGATCGCCCGCCGCATGTCTAGCGGCAACACCGCGTCTCCGCCAGCCGGCCCGGTCTTTGCCCAGCGCATCGCGCTGCCATCGGGCGCGCAGGTCGTGTCGATGGCCGCGGTCGGCGATCGGCTGGTGGTTCATGTCCGGGACCAGAACGGCCTTGCGACCGCCTACGTGGTCGATCCGCGCACCGGTGCGCTGTTGGGCACCATCGCCTTCCCGCCTGCTGCGGCCCGCTGATGGCTGCTCCGGAACATCCCATGAATTTTCGCAGCGACAACGAGGCGGGCGGCCACCCGGCGATCATCGAGGCGGTGGGCCGCGCCTTCACCGCGGGCAACGCCTACTCCTACGGGGCCGACGCCTGGACGCAAAAGGTCGAAGGCCGGCTGCGCGACATCTTCGAAAAGCCGGACCTCAGCGCCTATCCCGTGGCGACCGGCACGGCGGCCAACGTGCTGGCGCTGGCCTGCTGCACGCCGTCCTGGGGCGCGATCTTCTGCCATCCGGCCTCGCATATCGCGGTCGACGAGGCGAATGCGCCGCAATTCTACACTGCCGGCGCGGCGCTCGTTCGCATCGATGGATCTCGCGGCAAGATCGATCCGCGCAAGCTCGCCTCCGCCCTTGCCGAACCGGTCTACGGTGTCGTGCATCATCCGCAGCCGGCTGCGGTCAGCATCACCCAGTCGACGGAGTGCGGCACCGCCTACGCGCCCGAGGAGATCGCCGCGATCTCGACCTCGGTCCGCCGCCATGGGCTCAAGCTGCATATGGACGGCGCACGCTTCGCCAATGCCCTCGCCTTCGTCGGCTGCATGCCGGCCGAGCTCACCTGGAAGGCCGGCGTCGACGTGCTGAGCCTGGGCGCCACCAAGAACGGCGCCTTGGGGGCGGAAGTGGTGGTCTTCTTCAACAGCGAACTCGCCCGCGAGTTCGAGTTCCGCCGCAAGCGCGGCGGCCACCTGTTCTCCAAGATGCGGCTTTTGTCGGCGCAGCTCGACGCCTACTTCGCCGACGGCCTGTGGCTCGCCAACGCCCGCCATGCCAACGCGATGGCGCGCCGTCTGGTGGCGGGCCTCACGCCGCTCAAGGGCACGTCCCTTCTCTATCCGGTCGATGCCAACGAGATCTTCATCGTCCTGCCGGCGCATATGCACGACGCCTTGCAGGAGGCCGGCGCGCAGTACCATCCCTGGCCGTCCGACCGGCCGGGCGAACGGGCATTCCGATTGGTAACCGCTTTCGATACCGACGTCGCCCAGGTCGACCAGTTCCTCGCCATCGCCAAGGCTGCTTAACGATGACTCATCAGCGTACGCTTACCGCCGCCCATTGGGGCGTTTACGAAGTCGAATACGACGAGCAGGGCAAGGCTCTCAGGCTGCATCCCTTTTCGAAGGACCCCGACCCCTCGCCGATCGGTCTGCATATGCTGTCCGACGAGGTGGCGCGGCTGCGCGTGCGGCGCCCGGCAATCCGCAAAAGCTGGCTCGAGAAAGGCGCGGGGGCTGCATCGGACAAGCGCGGCCAGGAGCCGTTCGTGGAGGTGCCCTGGGACGAAGCGCTCGATCTCGTCGCCGGGGAGCTCCAGCGGGTCAAGACGACCTGGGGCAACCGGTCGATCTTCGGCGGCTCCTACGGCTGGTCGAGCGCCGGCCGGTTCCATCATGCGCAGAGCCAGGTGAAGCGCTTCCTCAACAGCTTCGGCGGCTTCGTGCGCCACCAGGACTCCTACAGCCTGGGCGCCGCGCGCGTGCTGATGCCGCATATCGTGGCGACGATGGAGGAGCTGCAGGCCATGCACACCGGCTGGGATGTGCTGGCCGAGCATTGCAAGCTCTTCGTCAGCTTCGGCGGCGTGCCGCGCAAGAACGCGCAGATCAATGCCGGCGGCGCCACGCTGCATCACGTGAAGCGCGGCCTCTACGCGATGCGCGACAAAGGCGTGCGCTTCGTCAATGTGACGCCGACCGCGGACGACATCGACACCGGAGGCGCGGTCGAATGGCTCGCCATCCGCCCCAATACCGACGCCGCCATGATGCTGGCGCTTTGCCATGTGCTCTACACGGAGAAGCTTTACGACCGGGCTTTCCTCGACCGCTGCACCGTGGGCTTCGACAAGTTCGTTCCCTACCTCACGGGTGAAACCGACGGCCAACCCAAGACGCCGGAATGGGCCGAAAAGATTTGCGGTATCTCGGCGACACGCATCCGCAGCCTCGCCCGCGAGATGGCCGCGACGCGCACGATGGTCAGCATCGGCTGGTCGCTGCAGCGCAGCCATCACGGCGAACAGCCCTTCTGGGCGCTGGTGACGCTTGCCTGCATGCTGGGGCAGATCGGCCTGCCGGGCGGCGGCTTCGGCGTCGGCTATGGGCCGGTAAACCTGATGGGCAGCCCGCACCCGAAATATTCGGGGCCTACCTTGCCACAGGGAACGAACCCGGTGACGGAATTCATCCCGGTCGCGCGCTTCACCGACATGCTGCTGCATCCCGGCGAGACGTTCGACTACAATGGCGGCCGTCACGCCTATCCCGACATCCATCTGGTCTACTGGGCGGGCGGCAATCCCTTCCACCATCACCAGGACCTCAACCGCCTGCGGCAGGCCTGGCGCAAGCCCGACACGATCGTCTTCCACGAGCAGTTCTGGACCCCGGCGGCCAAGATGGCCGACATCGTGCTGCCGGCCACGACCAGCCTCGAGCGCGACGATATCGGCTACGGCAGCCGCGAGCCCTATCTCATCGCCATGAAGAAGGCGCGCGAACCGCTCGGCGAGGCGCGCGACGATTATGAAATCTTCCAGGCGCTCGCTCGGCGTCTCGGTGTCGCCGAAGGCCACTCCGGGGGCCGCGCCTCGAGTCGCGAGTGGCTGGAACATCTCTACGAAGAGTCGCGTGCCAGGTCGGCCGACGCGGGAGTCACACTGCCGACCTTTGCGCAGTTCTGGAGCGACGGCCTGGCGGAAGCCAGGGGCACGCCGCGCGAACCGGTGATGCTGGCGGCTTTCCGTGCCGATCCCGAGAAGCATCCGCTCAAGACGCCGTCGGGCAAGATCGAGATCTATTCGGAAAGGATCGCCTCGTTCGGACTCGACGACTGTCCGCCCCATGCGGTCTGGCTGGAACCGATCGAATGGCTGGGGGCCAAGACGGCCGAGCGCTTTCCGCTGCACATGCTGTCGGATCAGCCGGCCGACAAGCTGCACGGCCAGCTCGACCACAGCCCGCATGCCCGCTCGACCAAGGTCAGGGGCCGGCAACCGATCACGGTCCATCCCGAGGATGCCGCCGCCCGCGGCCTCGCGGAGGGTGATCTCGTACGCGTGTTCAACGATCGCGGCGCCTGCCTCGCCGCCGTCCGGCTCAACGACCGCCTGCGTCGCGGCGTGGTGCGGCTCTCGACCGGAGCCTGGTTCGATCCGGCCGACGCGGGCTCGAACCGGCCGCTCGAGAAGCACGGCAACCCCAACGCTCTCACCCTCGATATCGGCGCCTCGAAGCTCAGCCAGGGTTGCATCGCGCAGACGTGCCTGGTCGAGATCGAACGCTTCGACGGCCCCGCCCCGGCCGTCACCGCGCACCAGCCGCCGGCCCTCGAACGTCGATCCTGACGCTTTCGTACCCTGCCCACCTCGTCGACAACACCACCGGTGCCATCGACAACGTCACCGGTGTCATCCCGAGCGCAGCGAGGGATCCTTCGCCAAACCCAACCAAAGATCCCTCGCTTCGCTCGGGATGACACCGATGCCGGAGATGGCACCGATGTGCCGCGGCGACGTGCCTACTGCCGCCATGTCGCGTCGGCCTTGTCGAGCTTGCGAACGAGGGCGGCGAATTCGAGATCGCCGACGCCGGCTTCCGACTCCATTTCCGAAAAGCGATCCATGTCGGCGCCCGACTTGCCGGCGAGATTGTCGCCCATCACGTTCAGTGTGCCGGCCGCCGCCGCATCGACCTGGATCTGGCAGGCGCGCTCGAGCCGATAGAGCCGCAGGAAGGCCTCCGGCACCGAGCGGCCCGTGACCAGCAAGCCGTGATTGCGCAGCACCATCGCCTGGTGCTCGCCGAGATTGGCGAGCAGCCGTTCACGCTCGTCGAGATCGAGGCTCGGCCCCTCGTAGTCGTGGTAGGCGAGCTTGCCGTGGAAGGCCGTCGACACCATCGAGATCGGCAACAGGCCTTCCTTCAACGCGCACACCGCCATGCCGGCCCGCGTATGGGTATGCATCACGACGCGATGACGCGCGGCGTGAGCCATGTGCACCGCCGAATGGATGACGAAGCCGGCATAGTTCACCGGATGCGGGCTCGGCTCGACGATCTTGCCGTCGAGGTCGATCTTCACGAGGTTGGACGCCGTCACCTCGTCGTAGTTGAGGCCGTAGGGATTGATCAGGAAGTGCGGCGCCTCGCCCGGCACGCGCGCCGTCAGATGGCCGTAGATCAGCTCGGTCCAGCCGAAGTGATCGACCAGCCTGTAGGCGGCCGCGAGCTGGCGACGCAGTACCCACTCGCCCTGCTCCGGCGGCAGGGCATAGACGTCGATGCCGGTGAGCGGCAGATCCTGCGCGACATGCATGTCCATGGTGTTCCTCCCGGCGGAATCGGTGAATCCCAGGCGCGTGCGCTAGGATGAGACAACAAGAGAGGAAGCGCCATGCCCGATACACCGCAAGCGAAGACCAGGCTCGACACCACGCGCCTGCAGAGGATGGCGCAGGCCTATTGGGAGAGCGCGGCGCTGATGGCGGCCGTCGAGCTGGAGGTGTTCACGGCGATCGCACGGGGCCACGATACGATTCCCGCGCTCGCCAAGGCAATCGGCATCAGCGAGCGCAACGCCGAGCGGCTATCGACGGCACTGGTCGCCATGACCCTGCTCGAGCGCAGCGGGCCGGAAAAGGAGGCGCGCTTCTCCAATGCCCCCGACGTGCAGCGTTTCCTGGTGAAGGACAGCGATCGCTATGCCGGTCCGTGGATCCTGTTCACCAAGCCGCGCTGGACGGCCTACGGCGAGCTAAGCCAGCGGCTGCGCAATCCGCAGGAGAATCGGCTGGGCGCCTATACCGAGTTCACCGTCGAGGATGCGCGCCGCTACCACGCCGCGACCTACTCGATCGGCATGGGCGCGGCGCGGCTGTTCAGCCGCAGCGTCGATCTCAGCGGCCGCAAGCTTTTGCTCGATCTCGGCGGTGGCTCGGGCGCGTACAGTATCGTGGCGACTGAAACCTATCCGGGGCTCAAGGCGATCGTGCTCGACCTGCCGCCGGTGACGGTCGTGGCGAACGAATACATTGCAGCCAACAAGGCGCAGGATCGCGTCAGCACGCTGGCCGGCGACTTCACCACCAGCGCCTTTCCGCAGGGTGTCGACGTCGTGGTGATGGCGAGCAACCTGCCGCAATATGAGCCGGCACTGATCCGGCTGGTGGTCGGCAAGGCCTTTGCCGCCCTCGCGCCGGGCGGCGAAATGCATCTCATCGGCGAGACCCTGCACGACGACCGTCTGGGGCCGCTGTCCGCGGCATTGTGGGGTCTCAACGAGGGCGTGTTCGGCAGTACCGGCATCGCGCACACCGAAGCCGAGGTGAAGGGCTACCTGCAGGATGCGGGCTTCGCCGACGTCGCGGTCCACGCCTTCGTGCCGGGCGTCCTCTCGCGCGTCGCCGGCCGCAAGCCGAAGTGACGGCACTGCGGCTGCCAATATTCGGCTCTGGTGATTGGCGCTCCCAACGGGAGTCGAACCCGTGTTTCAGCCTTGAGAGGGCCGCGTCCTAGGCCTCTAGACGATGGGAGCGAGGCAGGCCGAGACAGATAGTCGAAT
>DATEID010000256.1:0-6670 GCA_035279245.1 Reyranella sp. | reverse complement strand
GCGCTTTCATGCCGTCGTCGCGTTCGGCGACTACGCCGCCAGTAAGCCGGCTGCGGATCCCTTTCTCAAAGCTGCCGAACGGCTGGCTGTCGATCCGCGTGATTGCCTGGCTCTGGAGGATTCCCACAACGGCATCCGGGCGGCTTCGGCTGCGGGCATGATGGCGATCATGGTACCCGACCTGATCGAGCCGACGGAGGAGATCCAAAGACTGTGCTTTGTTATGCGGAGTCTGCACGACGTGCGGACGCTTATCTCGTCCATCCGTCACGAGCCCGTGGCAAGTTCGTCTTGAGCGCCTGACGTCAAGGCTGGCGCGAGAACTTGGTATCCAGCTCGGCGATCGCCTGCTCTGCGCCCTGCGGATCGAGTCGGCGCAGGATGAGATCGATCTTCGCTTCCTTGCGCTCGTCGCCTTCGCGCGACTGCGGGGAGCCGACATAGAGGAAGAAGGCGAGTCCCGCCACCTGCCAAAGCAACTGCAAAAATTCCGATTGCCAGTTCTCCAGCGTATCGCGGCTCATCTGCACGAGGTAGCCGCCGACATCGGGCGCGAGACCGTGCACGGCCTGATCGTCGACGTAGGCGAACCAGCCGAAGATCCAGTGGCCGATCAAAGTGAAGGCGAAAAGGCCAAGCGTGATCCAGGCGTAGGCGTACGCCTTCCACGGCGACAATCGATGAACCATTTGGCACCTGCCGACGCGATAACGGGCGGGCGGCGGACGAGTTGCCTGATTTCTGCGATCAGGCGCCTGAATTCCAGCCGTCACGCGTCTGCGGCAGCTTCTTCTTGAGGAGCCCGCCGGCCACCACGTTGCGCAGCACTTCCGCCGTGCCGCCGCCGATGGTGAACATGCGCACGTCGCGCGCCATGCGCTCGAGCGGCAGCTCGCGCGAATAGCCGCGCGCGCCGAAAAATTGCAGGGCATCGTTCACCACCTGGATGGCGTTCTCCGACGTGAAGACCTTGGCCTGCGCGGCCAGAAGCATGTCGGGAAAACCACCCTCGCCGGAGCGGGCCGCCTTGTAGATCAGCGCCTGCGCGGCAGAGAGCTTGATCGACATGTCGGCGAGTTTCCACTGGAGGCCCTGGAACTCGTTGATCGGCCGGCCGAACTGCTGGCGCCTTTCCGACCAGTCGAGCGCGAGCTGGTAGGCGCCCTCGGCGATGCCCAGCGCCACGGTCGCCGCGCCGACGCGCTGGCTGTTGTAGGCGTTCATCAGGTCGGCGAAGCCCTTCTTCAGGCCGCGCGGCGGGATCACCAGCGCCGATGGCGGCACATCCATGTCCTCGAAGTCGATCACCGCCTCGGGAATGCCGCGCAAGCCCATGGTCGGTTCGCGCTTGGTGATCTTCAACCCCTTGGTCTCGTCGCGGATGGCGAGGAAGCCGCCGATGCCTTCGAAGGCTCCCTGCTCGTCATAGACCTTGGCGAAGATCAGGTGCAGGCGCGAGACGCCGCCACCGGTGATCCAGTGCTTGCGGCCGTTCACCACATAGCGATTGCCTTTCCGGTCGGCGCGCGTGGTCATGCCGTTGGCGTCGGAGCCGGCGTCGGGCTCGGTGATGCAGATCGCCGGCTTGTCGCCCGCCAGCACCATGTCGGCGGCCATCTTCTTCTGCTCTTCCGAGCCGTAGGCCATCACCGCGCTGATCGCACCCATGTTGGTCTCGACCGCGATACGGCCGGTGACGGCGCAGGTCGCCGACAGTGCTTCGATCGCGAGCACGGCATCGAGCCAGCCTCGGCCCTGGCCGCCATACTGCGCCGGGATCGTCATGCCGATCAGGCCGGCTTCTTTCAGGAGGTCGACATTGTCCCACGGATATTGCTCGGTCCGGTCGATGTCGGCAGCGCGCCTGGCGATCGGGCCGGCCGCCAGCTCGCGCACGCGAGCCTGCAGCTTCACCTGGTCGGACGACAAACCGGAGGCATTCATGACGGCAACCTGTGGAAGGAGCGATCAGCGGCCGAGCGTATAGAACTCGTCGTTCGGGCGCATCCCCATGACGTTTGCCAGACGGTTGGACAGGCCGAAGAAGGCAGCGATCGCGGCGATATCCCAGGCGTCCTCCTCGCTGAAGCCATGCCGCGCCAGACCGGCGAAATCCTCGTCGCCCACGGAATGGGCTTCGAAGGCGACGCGCATGGCGAAGTCCAGCATCGCCTTCTGTCGGGGCGCGATGTCGGCCTTACGGTAGTTGATGGCGACCTGATCGGCGATCAACGGGTTCTTCGCCCGGATGCGCAGGATGGCGCCGTGCGCGATCACGCAATAGTGGCATTGGTTGGCGTTGCTGGTGGCCACGACGATCATCTCGCGTTCGGCCTTGGAGAGATTGCCCGGCTTGTCCATCAGCGCATCGTGATAGGCGAAGAATGCCCGGAACTCGTCGGGCCGATGCGCCAGCGCGAGGAACACGTTGGGAATGAAGCCGGACTTCTCCTGCACCGCGACGATCCGCTCGCGGATGTCGGCCGGCAGGTCCGATAGAGCCGGAACGGGAAAGCGGCTGATCGCCGGCTTGGTCGAGGTCGTCATGGATCGAATCTCCGATTCTGGAATGTCGACAACTAGGCCTTCTTCGCTGCCGGATCGACGCTGAAAATGGCGACGGGCTCGGTGAGCCCGCGCACGGCGACCTTGCCGAGGGGCTGGAAGGTAAAACCATCACCGCAGGCCAGGCAGGTGCTGCCCGAGACGAGGATGTGCGTGCCGTGCTCCTTGTTCAACTCCTCCAGGCGCGAGGCAAGGTTCACCGTTTCTCCCAGCAGGG
Organism: Reyranella sp.; assembly: GCA_035279245.1. GTDB lineage: Bacteria > Pseudomonadota > Alphaproteobacteria > Reyranellales > Reyranellaceae > Reyranella. Next base: position 3,888 of record DATEID010000256.1, on the reverse strand, counting down.
TGAAGCTCATGCGCTGGCCAGCCCCCACGTCGCCGCCGATCACCGGGCCGGTGCTGATGCCGATGCGCGTAGCGAATGCCACGCCCGCATCGCCGAAGGTCCGGCTGCCGACCGCGCGCTGGATGTCGATGGCCGCCCGTAATGCCGCGGCGGCGTGATCCTCGCAGGCGAGCGGCATGTTGAAGGAGGCGAACAGACCGTCGCCGATGAAGGTGTTCACCACGCCGCCATGGTCGCGGATCGGCGCCAGGACGGTCTTCAGGTAGTCGTTCAGCGCTCCCACCAGCTCCTGCGGCGCCAGATATTCGGCGATGGTGGTGAAGCTGGCGATGTCGGTGAACAGAATGGTGGCCTCGGCGACCTCACCCGGCCGCTGTCCGTCGCCCTGATGGCGCAGGATGGCGGCGGCGACATTCTCGTCGACATAGCGGCCGAAGGTCTCGCGGATCCGCTCGCGTTCGCGCAAGCCGCCGACCATGTCGTTGAAGCGGCTGGTCAGCTCGCCTACCTCGTCGTTGGACGTGACCGGCACGCGCATGGCGAGATCGCCGTCGGCCACCTTGGTCATGGCGCGCGACAGGATGCCGAGCGGACGCAATAGCGAGCGGCTGATGAAGTACGCCGAGATCGTGATGCCGAGAACGGCCGAGGCAACATCGACCAGGATGTCGAGCTGCAGCCGCTCGCCTTCATACGAGAACAGGTGGACCACGATGGTGGCGAGCGGCGCCACCGAGATGACCAGCAGTGCCACCAGGAGCTTCGCCGTGTAGCTGCCGAAGAAAAGACCAAGGTTGCGTCCGTAGCGCGCGAAGATGAACTCGCAGAGACTGGCCAGATAATCGCTGACGACGAAGTAGGTGTAGGTGAAGAAGAAGACCGAAAGGACGACGCAGATCGTGACGAAGTCGGCGATGGTCGGCGGCGGCAGGACGAGTCGGACCGATTCGATCCACCACGGTGTCGAGGTCTGGAAGGCGACGACCACGATCGAAAGCAGGCCGACATACCGGGCTGTCAGCAGGGGAAGCTGGGTCAACCGCCGCTGAATGCTCTCGAACGGCGCTTCGCCGTCCAAGAAGCGCCGGATCGGCTCGAACAGCCGTCGTGCGATCAGCCAGTTGACGCCCAGGAGCAGGAGGAAGCCGCTGGCAGCCGATCGCCACAGGATCGGCCACGCCCCGGTCATCGAGACGTAGATGATGTTGATTGCCACGCTCAGGAAAGCAACCGACGTTGCTCTCCAGAGATAGTGGCGGCGGATGGCCGCGATCTCTGCTGCAGAGGCGCTCATGCGGGCGCATCGAGGCGATAGACGACGACGTCGCCCCGATGGCCCCGGACATCGGTCGGCCCAAGGCACACATGGCGAAAGCCGGCGCCGGCGGCGCAGATGGTGCTCTCCGTGGCGAGGATCGAGCTGCCGAACTGCTTGTTGAGCTGTTCGACGCGGGAAGCGATGTTGACCGCGTCGCCCAGCAAGGTGTAGCTCAGCCAGTCCGCCGTGCCGATCGTTACGCCGACCACGGGACCGGTATTTATGCCGATGCGCGTGCGCACCGCAGTGCCCGTCGGGAAGGCCGCGCCTGCCAATGCCTTGTGGATCTCGAGAGCCGCCCTGACGGCGGCCGCGGCATGGTCCTTCTGGGGCAGCGGCAGGTTGAAGCTCGCGAACAGGCCATCGCCGATGCAGTTGTTCACCACGCCGCGATGGCGATGGATCACCGGAACGACGGTGGCGTAGTAAAGGTTCAGGATTCGCGCGACCTCGGCCGGCGCGAGACGCTCCGACAGCGCGGTGAAGCCCTCGATGTCCGTGAACATCAAGGTCGCCTCGGCCAGGGTGTCCGCGACACGCCCGCCGCCCTGCTGGTCGGCCAGGATCGCTGCCGCGACGCTCTCGCTGACATACTTGCCGAAAGTGTCGCGCAGATAGCGCCGCTCGGCCAGTCCCTCCACCATCTGGTTGAAACCGCTGGTGGCGCGGCCGACCTCGTCGTCCGAGGTGACGGGCAGGCGAACGTCGAGATCGCCCTCGGCGACATGACGCATGCCATAGTCGAGGCGCGCGATCGGCGCGGTTAGCGCCTGGGCGATCCAGTAATAGATGATGGCGACACCGGCCACGGAGGCCGTCACATCCATGGTGGCCTCGCGCACCAGGCGGTCGCCGCTGTAGCTGGCGATGTCGCCGGCCAGCAGGATCATGGCGGCAAACGACACGAACAGGATCGCGACCCCGATCTTGTGCCGGAACGCACCGGGAAACGTGCCCAAGTTGACGCCGCGGGTGTCGAAGAAATACCGGCACAAGCTGTCGAGGTAAGTGCTGATGATGAAATAGGTCAGCACGACGTTGAACGCCGTGAGCACGAAGAACGTCGCTGCCGTGTCGATCCAGGTGGCGATTTCGATGGTTGCGCCGAAGGTGAAGCCAAATCGCGGCGACAGCAGGCGCGAGGCGAGCATCGGCGCGTACATCGAGGCGATCAGCAGGGCGGAGGAGCGGGGCAGGACCGCGAGGCGATGCTCGATCGCCGAGAAGGCCAGATCGCCTGCGACAAACCGCTGTACCGGCCGGAACAATAGCCATCCGCCGATGCCGACGCCGGCGACCAGAAAAGCGGTTGACACGGCAATCATGGGCAGGAGAACACGCGGCTGCCCGTTGATCACGGCGTAGACGGCGGAACTCGCGACGTCGATCGCGAACGGCACGCCCATCGCCAGGTAATAGCGAATGACGAGGCTCAGGGCCGCTCCGCCCGGCTTTGCGTTGGACGATGCCGCCGCCATGCCGTCAGATATAAAACGGATGGCGGCGGAACGGAATGCCTCGCCGGCTGCGGCCACTGTCACAGGCCGAGATAGGCCTGGCGCACGCGGTCGTTGGCGAGGAGCTCGCTGCCCAAGCCCGCCAGCTCGATCCGGCCATTCTCGAGGACATAGGCGCGGTGGGCAACCTTGAGCGAGGCCGTGACGTTCTGCTCGACCAGCAGGATGGCGAGCCCTTCCTCGTTCAGACGTCGGACGATGCGAAACACCTCCTGGACGATGGCCGGCGCGAGGCCGAGCGACGGCTCGTCGAACATGACGAGACGGGGTTGGCCCATCAGGCAGCGGCCGATGGCCAGCATCTGCTGCTCGCCGCCCGACAGCGTCCCGGCGGCCTGCTTTCGTCGCTCGGCAAGACGGGGAAACATGCCGAACACCCGGTCGAGGGTCTTCTTCTCCGCGGCGCGCGCGTGCTTCGGTGTGGCGCCCATCTCGAGATTCTCGTGCACGGTGAGATTGGGAAAGACCTGGCGTCCCTCGGCGACATGCCCGATCCCGGCCTCGCAGACGCGATAGCTCGGCCAGCTGGTGATGTCGGCACCGTCGAATAGGATCTTGCCGCCCGCCGGCTTTTCGATGCCGTGGATGGCGCGGATCAGCGAGCTCTTGCCGGCACCGTTGGCGCCGACGATGGCGACGATCTCGCCGGCCTCGAGCTCGAGCGACACGCCGTTCAGCGCCTGGGCATCGCCATAGTAAAGGTCGAGGCCCTCGACCTCGAGGAGCGGTGTGCTCATGCCGCGTCCTCCTCGCCGAGATAGACGTCGAGCACGGCCTGGTTGCGCGAAATCTCATGCGGCGTGCCCTGCGCGATCTTCTCGCCGTAGCTCACGACCACGACCTCGGCGGCGAGCGCCATGACGGCGCGCATCACGTGCTCGATCAGCAGGATTGTGAGGCCCGTTCTGGCGTTGAGGTCGCGCAGGAAGCCCACCATGACATCGACCTCGGTCGGCCGCAGGCCCGCCATCACCTCGTCCAGCAGCAGGAGCTTGGGCTCGGTCGCGAGTGCGCGTGCGACTTCGAGCCGCTTGCGGTCGGGAAGGGTGAGGC
>DATEID010000255.1:0-4081 GCA_035279245.1 Reyranella sp. | reverse complement strand
CCGACCACCGCGCTCGACGTCACCATCCAGGCGCAGATCCTGAAGCTCTTGAAGAGCCTGCAGGCCAGGTACGGCATGGCGCTGCTGTTCATCACCCACGACCTCGGCATCGTCCGCAAGGTGGCCGACCGGGTGTGCGTCATGACCCAAGGCGAGATCGTCGAGCAGGGTTCGGTGGACCAGGTCTTCGAGCGGCCGCGCCACGCCTACACCCGACATCTTCTTTCCGCCGAGCCGAAGGGCCGGCCGGTGGCCGTCGATCCGGCCGCCCCCGAGATCGTCCGCCTCGACGATCTCAAGGTGCACTTCCCGATCAAGCGCGGCGTGCTGCGCCGAACGGTCGGCTACGTAAAGGCGGTCGATGGCGTCAGCCTCGCGCTGAAGGAGGGCCATACGATCGGGCTGGTGGGCGAATCGGGCTCGGGCAAGACGACCATCGGCCTCGCCCTCTTGCGGCTGGAGAGAAGCGACGGTGGCATCCGTTTCGACGGCCGCGACCTGCAGGCGCTCAGCCAGCGCGACATCCGCCCGCTGCGCCGCGAGATGCAGATCGTGTTCCAGGACCCCTTCAGCTCGCTCAGCCCGCGCATGACGGTCGCCGAGATCGTCGGCGAAGGGCTCGAGGTGCATCGCATCGGCAGCACCGCCGAACGCGCCGGCATGATCGACGCCGCCTTGCGCGAGGTGGGTCTCGACCCGGCGATGCGCGAGCGCTACCCGCACGAATTCTCGGGCGGCCAGCGCCAGCGCATTGCCATCGCCCGCGCGCTGGTGCTGAAGCCGCGCTTCATCGTGCTCGATGAGCCGACCTCGGCGCTCGACATGAGCGTGCAGGCGCAGATCGTCGACCTGCTGCGCGACCTGCAGGCGCGTCACCGTCTCGCCTACCTCTTCATCAGCCACGACCTCAAGGTGGTGCGCGCGCTTGCCGACGAGGTGGTCGTGTTGCGCGCCGGCAAGGTCGTGGAGCGCGGTCCGGCGCCGCAGGTGTTCGGCGCCCCGCAAACGCCCTACACCAAGGCCCTGATCGCCGCGGCCTTCAATCTCGAGACGGTGGGATGACGATTGAGCTTGCTGCACATGCGCCTGCAATAACCTCCGTCGTCCCGACCGGAGCCGAGCAAAGCGAGGCGCAGCGGAGGGACCTTTTTTCAACGCGGCTTGTCGCGGAAAAGAGGTCCCTCGACTGCGCTTCGCTCCGCTCGGGACGACGGAAATCTTCTGCCATAGTCAAAGCGTAAAGGGAGAAATTCATGGCGGGAGCCATTGCCTATGTCAGCCGCGATACCGACGGCGTCGCCTGGAGGAAGATGCTTGAGGCCGGGCTCGGCCCCATCGATTACCGCACGATCACCGGCGGCCTCGGCAACACCGACGAGATCGAGGTGGCGCTCGCCTGGAAGCCGAAACCGGGCCTGCTGGCTTCCTTCAGGAACATGAGAATGATCGTGTCGCTCGGCATGGGCGTCGATCACCTGCTGGCCGACGACAAGCTGCCCGAGGGCGTGCCCATCACCCGCATCATGGACGATGGGCTCGTGGGCCAGATGAGCGAGTACGCGATCTATTGGGCGCTGAGGCACCATCGCGACATCGACAAATACTCGGCCTCGCAGCGGGCGAGGACATGGAAGCCCGAGGACTTCGTCGACACCATCCATCGCCGCATCGGCGTCATGGGGCTCGGCACGATCGGCCAGGACACGGCGCGGAAATTTGCCATGCTCGGCTTCCCGACGGCGGGCTGGAGCCGTACGGCGAAGACGATCGCGGGCATCGAGACCTTCCATGGCGCCGACGGCTTCCGGAACTTCCTCGCCTGCACCGACATCCTGGTCGATGTCCTGCCGCTCACGCGCGACACGCGTGGCCTGCTCGACGCCGGGGCCTTCGCGGCCCTGCCCAGAGGCGCCTACTTCATCAACATGGCGCGCGGCGGCCATGTCGTCGACGAGGCGCTGCTGGCGGCGCTCGATTCGGGCCACCTTGCCGGTGCCGCGCTCGACGTCTTCAACACCGAGCCGCTGCCCACCGACCATCGCTACTGGACGCATCCCAGGGTGCATGTGACGCCGCACATTGCCGGCGCCACCAACCCGCGCACCGCCTCGCCCGGCGTGATCGAGAACATCAAGCGCCTGCGCGCCGGTCAGCCGCTGATCAACACCGTCGATCCGAAGACGGGGTATTGAGCTTCCTCCCCAGCAAAGCTGGGGAGGTGTCCGCGAAGCGGACGGAGGGGTCATGGGCCGCAAACGTACTGTGGCCTATGACCCCTCCGTCGCCATATGACGGCGACACCTCCCCTTGCTGCGCAAGGGGAGGAAAGTTTCAGGCCGCCGCCTTCGACGCCGCCTTGATGTTGGAGCGCTTGATGCGGTCGAGGTTGGCGCCTTCGATGCGCACGAGCTTGGTGAGCGTGTCGCGCTTGGGCGAGTGCACCACGCCGACATCGTAGAAATGGGCGTCGCCCGGCCTCAGGAGGTAGCTCCGCTCGGGTTCGACCAGCGTGGGGTTCGCGCCGTCGCCCTTCTTGACGATGCGCCAGTCGGTCATCTCGGTATCGCCCACCGCGAGCCCGTAGATCGCCCAGCTCGAACCGTGGTCGTGCGGCTCGCCGTGCGCCGGCTTCTCGTAGACATGGCCGCAGATACAGAAACCGAGCTCGGGATCTTCGTACAGCACCTTGCGCGGCTTGCACTGGTCGGCGGCGAGGTGCTTGTCGACGAACGCCTTGTCGAGCAGGACCTTCGAGACGAGCTTGCAGACAGCCTGCTTGCCGCCGGCGCCGGAGTCGGCCTTCAACGCCGCGCGGATGTCGTCGGCGAGCTGTTCGAGCGTGTAGGCCATTCGGTCCTCCAATCAGTGGTTGGCGATGCGTTTCTCGATAGCGCCAAAGATGGCACGGGCGGCCTGCGCCTCGCCACCCTCGGGACGGCCGGGCCGGCTCGCATTGTTCCAGGCCATCATGTCGAAATGCGCCCACGGCACGCTGTCGGGCACGAATTCCTGCAGGTAGAGCGCGGCCGTGATGGCGCCGCCGAAGGCCACGCCCGGCGCGTTGTTGATGTCGGCCACCTTGCTGTCGAGCAGCCGGCGATAGCCCTTGAAGAGCGGCATGCGCCACATCGGATCGGCCACTTCCTTGCCGGCGGCGAGAAGTTGCTCGGCCAGCGCATCGTCGTTGCAGAACAGCGCCGGCAGGTCGGTGCCGAGCGCCACGCGCGCCGCGCCGGTCAGGGTGGCGCAATCGATCATGACCGTGGGCTTCTCGGACGCGCCCTCGTGCAGCGCGTCGCACAGGATCAACCGGCCCTCCGCGTCGGTGTTGCCGATCTCGACGCTCAGGCCCTTGCGCGTCGGCACGACATCGAGCGGGCGGAAGGCATTGCCCGAGACGCTGTTCTCGACCGCGGGCACCAGGAGCCGCAGCCGCACCGGCAGCTTCGTCGCCATGATCATCGCCGCCACGGCCATCATGGTGGCCGCCCCGCCCATGTCCTTCTTCATGTTGAGCATGCCGCTCGCGGGCTTGAGATCGAGGCCGCCCGAGTCGAAGCACACCCCCTTGCCGACCAGAGTCACCCTGGGATCGTTCTCGTTGCCCCAGGTGAGATCGATCAGGCGCGGCGCACGGGCGCTGGCGCGGCCGACCGCGTGCACCATGGGATAATTCTGCTTCAGGAGCTCGCCGCCGATGATGACGTTGATCCTGGCCTTGTGCGTCTTGGCGAGCGCCTCGGCGGCAGCGGCCAGCTCGGCCGGCCCCATGTCGGACGAGGGCGTCGTGATGAGATCGCGCGCCATCGAGATCGCCTCGACGATGGCCGTGGCACGCGCCTTGTCGGCGTCCTGCGGCCACAGGATCTTCGGTCCGGCCTTTGCCTTCTTCGCGCGGTAGCGGTCGAAGCGCCAGGCGCCGAGGCCGATGGCGATCGCCGCGCCGGTCGCCGATACCGGCGCGGTGTCGGCGAGCTTCCAGGTGCCCGACGGCAGCCTGGTCGCGAGCGCGCCGAAGTCCCACAGGTCCGGCGTGTCGGACAGCACGAGCACGGCGCCGGCGGCCTTGCCGTCGCGGCCG
>DATEID010000254.1:0-4162 GCA_035279245.1 Reyranella sp. | reverse complement strand
AGAGTTCCTGGATGCGCTTGGCGGCGTCGCCGAAGCCGCGCCGCACCATGATGTCGTTGTGGAAGTTCTTGGTCTTGTGGCCCATGCCACCGACATAGAGCGCCACCTCCGGCTTCAGCCGCTGCAGCGCCGCTTTCACATCGTTGTCGATCTCGACATGGACCGAGGCCAGAACCGCGAAGTCCTTGAAGCCCTTGCCGTTGCCGGCGCGCTTGAACCCCTCCTCGAGCCACGGCCGGTATTCCTTCATGGAGCCGGGCACGAAGCCCATCGGCAGCCAGCCGTCGGCGATCTCGGCGGTGAGCTTCACGGTCGTCTCGTTGCCGGTGGCGAGATAGATCGGAATATGCGGGTTCATGTGCAGGATCGATTTCAACGGCTTGCCGAGACCGGTCGCGCCCTCGGCTTTATAGGGCAGCGAGATCTCCCGGCCTTCGTGCGCGACCGGCGCCTCGCGCGCGAAGATCTTGCGCATGATCGAAACGTAGTCGCGCATGCGCCAGTAGGGCTTGCCCCAGGGTTGGCCGTACCAGCCTTCGACGATCTGCGGACCGGATACGCCGATGCCGGCGATGAAGCGCCCGCCGCCCGCCATGGCATCGACCGTCGCCGCCGACATCGCCGCATTGGCCGGCGTGCGCGCAGCGAGCTGCATGATGCCGGTACCGAGCTTGATGCGGCTCGTTTTGGCCGCGAGATAGGCCAGCGGCGTCACCGCATCCGAGCCGTAGGCCTCGGCGGTCCAGACCGAGTCGTAACCCAGCTCCTCGGCGCGCTGCACGAGCTGCACCGGAATGTCGAGCTGCGCCTTCGAATAGCCGATCGAGAGCCCGAGCTTCATCGCGTTTCCTCCATGGACTGGAGGAAACTATAGCGGCTCTATTGATGCTGGCTATGCACGTTGCCGGCCACGCAAGCACCGAGTCGCCCCGAGCGCAGCGAGGGATCTTTAATCGGCGCCGCGAAGGATCCCTCGCTTACGCTCGGGATGACACAGTGGTTGGGTCAGGCGAGCGTGCGACGGATCACAGCGGCGACTTCGTCGACGGCACTGTCGGGCATGTGGGGGCCCATGGGCAGGCTGAGGACGGTGTCGGCCAGCGTCTCGGCCAGCGGAAAGGCGCCCCGGCCCAGCCGCAGATCGGCATACGCCTCCTGCAGATGCGGCGGGATCGGATAGTGGATCAGCGAGCCGATGCCGGCCTTCTCGAGCGCGGCGATCAGCTCTTTCCGCCGCGCCGTGCGAACGACATAGAGATGCCAGACCGGTTCGGCCCATTGCGGCGCACGCGGCAGGCCGAGGCCCGCCATGCCGGCGAGCTTGTCGTCGTAGCGCGCCGCGATGCGCCGGCGACGCTCGTTCCAGGTGTCGAGCACTTTTAGCTTCACACGCAGGAACGCGGCCTGCATCTCGTCGAGCCGCGAGTTGTAGCCGCGCTCGATGTTCACGTATTTCACCTTGCTGCCGTAGTTGCGCAGCGTCCGCAGGCGCTCGGCGAGGGCGGCATCGTCGGTCGTGACGGCGCCGCCGTCGCCATAGGCGCCGATGTTCTTGGTCGGGAAGAAGCTGTGCGCGCCGGCGTGGCCCAGCGCGCCCGTCCGCCGGTTGCGCACCTTCGCGCCCTGCGCCTGCGCCACGTCCTCGATCACCTTGAGGCCGTGCTTGTCGGCGAGCGCCATGATCGCATCCATGTCCGCCGGCTCGCCGTAGAGATGGACCGGCATGATCGCCCGCGTACGCGGCGTGATGGCGGCGGCGATTCGATCGGGATCGATGTTCGGTCCCTCCGGCGTCGGCTCGACCGGCACGACCTTGGCCCCGACCGCGGTGATCGCAAGCCAGGTCGCGATATAGGTGTTGGAGGGCACGATCACCTCGTCGCCCGGTCCGAGCTCCCAGGCGCGCAGCACGAGCTCCAGCGCCTCGAGCCCGTTGCCGAGGCCGACGCAATGCCTGGTGCCGCAGAAGGCCGCGTACTCCACCTCGAAGGCCTCGACTTCCTTGCCCAGCACGAACCAGCCCGACTCCATCACGCGCGTGTAAGCGGCATCGAGCTCCGGCTTCAACTCGGCATAAGCCGACTTCATGTCGAGGAAGGGAATCACGCCCGGAGTCCTTTCACTTCACGCTTGAAGACCTCGTAGTCGCGCAGGTACTCGGCCTCCTCGTAGGGCGACGAGGCGATCACCATGACGGCGGTATCTGCAGCGAAGTCGGTCAGTTCGTGCCACACCCAAGGCTCCATGTGGAGCGCCCGCGTCGGATCGTCGAGCCGCACCGTCTCCTGCACGGTAGCGTCATCGAGATGGAGCCGGCAATGACCGTTCAGGGCCACGAAGACCAGCTTGGACTCGCGATGACCGTGTCGGCCACGCCACTGTCCGGAAGCGACATGATGCAGCCAGAAGATGCGCCGGGGCTGGAAATCCAGCGCCTGGCCGAATTCGAGGAAATTGACGCTGCCGCGGGCATCCGACGCGCCGGGCACGTCGATCCAGCGGCAGCCGCGCACCTTCAAAGCTTGACTCATATGGGGGCCGGGCTCGCGATCTGCAGTTTGCGCCACTGCATGTACACCACTCCGCTGAGCGCCACCAACCCGCCGGCGATCTGGTAGCCGTTGGGCATGAAACCGTAGGCCATCGCCCATAGTACGGCGAAGAACGGCACCAGATTGACCCACAGCGAGGCGATCGCGACGCCGAGCCGGCTCGCGCCGACGTTCCACAAATAGCCGCCCATGCCGCTCGCCAGCACGGCGATCACCAGGAACTGCGTCCAGGCCCACGCATCCGAGACGGCGAACGGCGAGCGCGAGCTGCCCGATGCGACCAGCGCGACCGCCACGAGCGCGAGCCATCCCGTGGCCGACAGAGAGGCGACGTAGGTTCGATGGAGCTGGCTCGCATGGTCGAACCATTCCTGCGCCCGCAGGCTGTAGAGCGTCCACAGCACGTTGCTCAGCAGCACGATAATCTCGCCGCCGCCGAAGGTGACACGGCTGCCGAACAGGCTGCTGGCCGAGAGGATCAATCCTCCCAGCACGGTGAGCAGCATCGCCACGCCGAACCCCGGATCGAAGCGCGCTCCGGTGACGGCGCGCACCGTCGCCGCCGAGACCAGCGGCCCCGCCACCTGCACCGCGGCTGCCGTGATGGGGTTGCTGAAGTAGAGACCGATCGCGTAGCAGACGTAGAAGCTTCCCATCATCAGCCCGAGCGACAGGAAGCGGCCCACGCCGAGATCGATCCGGAACGCCCGCCGGCCCTCGACCACCGCCAGCAACAGCGCAAGTACGAGCATCGCCACCGCTGTCCTGAGCGCGATCAACGGCAGCACGTCGTAGTGCCGGAAGAGGACCTTGGTGACGGGCACGTTGGCGCCCCAGCTCGCGCCCACGAACAGCATGGCGAGGAAGGCACCTACCATGTGATGGCGCGGTCCTCCGGTCATCGCCCGGCCCGACGCATCTGGCGAAGCTGGAGCTGGGCGATGCCCACCATGACGACCAACCCACCGGCGAGCTGCAACCAGGTCGGCTCGATGCCCATCAGCGCCGCCACGCCGATGGCGAACACCGGCGCAGAGTTGGAGAAGAGCGACGCGACGGCCACGCCGACGATCGAGACGCCGACGTTCCACAGGACGATCGCCACGGCCACACCCAGGATGCCCACCCAGGCCATCATGCCGATATCCACCGCGCTCGGCATCTCGGTCGGCCAGTCGATGCCGCCCATCAGCCACACCACGAGGCACACCAGGCCGAGCAGCCCGCTCGCCACCGTCGAGGTGAGCGCCGACAGTGCGATCTGGCCACGGTCGGCGAGCCATTGCTGCGCGCGGATCGAGTACCAGCTCCAGCAGAGCTGCGCGATCACCAGCAGGATCTCGCCGCCGCGCAGGCCGAAGCCGCCGGATGCCCGACCGGAGGCCCGGCCCGGCGCGCCGAGCACGACCAGGACGCCGCCGGCAACCACCAGCGCCAGCGTCAGGGCGAATCCCGGCGGCATGCGGGCGCCCAGCATCAGGCGGGCGAGCAGCGTTGCCCAGATCGGCCCGCACATCAGCACGATGGCCGCGGTGGCGGGATGGGCGTGCGCCACACCGAACGTGTAGAACACGGAGAAGGCCGTCATCGCCGCGCCGAGCTGCAGGAGC
>DATEID010000253.1:0-5228 GCA_035279245.1 Reyranella sp. | reverse complement strand
GAGAGCGGGCTGGAGGTGGCGACGCTGTCGCTGGGCGAGGGCCTGCTGTTCGACCAGGCGGTGGTGGTGGCGCGACGACGGCCGACAGCAGGCGACTGGCTGGTGATGGGCGCGGGGTCGGGGCTGGCGGGCGCGCTGGCGAAAGAGCGTGACGGGGTGCTGCTGGCGGCGGAGGCGAGCGCGGCGGAAGTGCGCCGGACGGTGGCGTCGCGCGCCTGGCAGGGGGTGGTGTACGTGGCCGAGCCGGCGCAGACGGACGTGCCGGCGGCAGCGCAGGCCTGCTGCACGGGCGCGCTGCATCTCGTGCAGGCGCTGGCGGAGACGGGCTCGACGGCACGGCTGTGGCTGGTGACGCAGGGGGCGGTGGGGATCGACGGGACCGAGGCAGTGCCGGCGGTGGCGCAGGCATCGCTGTGGGGCGTGGGAGCGGTGGCGCGGCTGGAGCATCCGGAATGGCGCTGCGTGCGGGTGGATGTGGACGGTCTGTCGGCGCTGGTGGCGGAGCTTGGGCGGCGCGACGGCGAGGAGCAGGTGGCATGGCGCGGCGGGCAGCGCCATGTGGCGCGGCTGCGGCGTCGGGCGTGGCCGGGCGCGGCGCCATCCCCTTCGATCCGGTCGGACCGGAGCTATGTGGTGACGGGCGGGCTGGGCGGTCTTGGGCTTTCGGTGTCGGGCTGGCTGGTGGAGCAGGGAGCGCGGCACCTGCTGCTGCTGGGCCGGCGGGGACCGTCGGCGGCGGCGCAGGCGGTGCTGGCGGGGTTGCGGGCGCAGGGCGCGCGGATCGAGACGCGGGCGGTGGACGTGTCGGACCGCCAGGCCTTGGCGGACGCGCTCCTGCTGTGCGGGCGGGATCTGCCGGGGCTGGTGGGGGTGGTGCATGCGGCGGGGGAGCTGGACGACGGGGCGCTGGAGCAGCTCGACGCGGCCCGGTTCGCTCGGGTGCTGGCGGCCAAGGTCGCAGGCGCGTGGCACCTGCACGAGCTGACGCGGGGAATGGAGTTGGAGCAGTTCGTGCTGTTCTCGTCGGCGGCGTCGCTGGTGGGCAATCCGGGCCAGGCCAACCATGCGGCGGCGAACGCGTTCCTGGACGGTCTGGCGCAGCACCGGCGGGCGCAGGGGCTGGCGGGGCTGTCGATCAACTGGGGCGCCTGGGGCGAGGTCGGCGCCGCGGCAGGCCATCCTGGCCTCAAGCGCGGCACCGATTGGACGCGCTTCATCGACCCCGATCTCGGTATCGCCGCCTTAGCGCAGCTGATGGCGGATGACGCTGTCGCGACGGCCGTGCTGCCCATCGACTGGACGAAGTTTCATGTCGATCATCCCGCAAGCCGCCAGGCGCCTTTCTATGAAGCGTTCGTGCGCGGTCACGCCGACATGCCTTCGACGCCGCCGACCTCCCGTCGGGTTGTATCCGGCGGTTCCGATGACTCTGACTCCCTTCTCCGTGCCGCCCTTGCGGAAGTGCTCGAAGTGGCCCCCGAGACGCTGGAACCCGATCAACCGCTGCACGACCTTGGATTCGATTCGCTCATGGCCATTGCGCTGCGCAACCGCATACGCTTTGCCTTTGGCGTGGAGCTCGGCCTGCGAACCATCCTGCAAGGTGCGAGCCTCGCGAAGCTGCTCGAGGAGATCGAGCGGCAGCGCAACGTCACGCCGCTGATCGCAGCGGAACCAATCGAACCCGGGACGGTGCGCAGGGAGACGATCGAGTTGACTTCGATGAGCGATCGCGATCGCGATGCCATGCTGCACGAGCTTCTCGATGAACAGGACGTCGCCGGCGCGTCCCGATGATCCACATGCCCCGGCCAGAATATCCAAGAAGGAGAGAGCGATGACCGCAAAACTACGAGCCGTCGCCACGCTGCTGGCGGCGGCCATCCTGATCCCGCTTTGCCAAGATACGTATGCGCAGAATGGGCCTGTCAAGAACGCGCCTGTGATCGACCGCGAATTCTCGGGCGACGCGGCCGCCGTCATCAGGGACTTCAACGAGGTTTTCGCCAATCTGAGCAAATCCCTGAGCAAGCCGATCACCGGCCCCATCGACGAAGGTATGGCCAGGAAGGTCATCGCTCTTCATCAAGCGGCGATCGACCTCGGGCAGATCATCCTGGCGCGTGGCACCGACCCGGAGTTGCGGCGCATTGCGGTGGGCGGCATCCAGAGCGAGGCGAAGGCCATCTCCAACATCCGGACCTGGCTCAACAACCGGGAACTCGCGACCGGCACGAATCTCCTGGAATCGCCGGACCATGATGCGCAGTGACGAGCAGAATCTCGCCAAGGTCGACAGCCGCGAGGGCGTCGATCGCCTGAACGGGCAGTTCTACGGCCGCTTCCCTTATCCTTGGCGGCCGGAAAGCTTCCACTTCCCGGTCGATCCGACGCTTGCGGGCAAGATGCTTGCCCAGGATCTCGGCGACTTCGCGCACAATCGGCCGCCGCCGCGCCGCATATGGGTCGCGGGCTGCGGCACCAACCAGGCGATCTTCCTCGCGTTGCACTATCCCGAAGCTCAGGTCACCGGCTCGGACCTGTCCGTGACCTCACTCGATCTTTGCGCACGAACGGCGAAGGCGATGGGCCTCGGCAATCTCGAATTGAAGCGGGAGACCATCCTGGACGCGCCTTACCGCGAGGCGTTCGATCTCGTCGTCTGCACAGGGGTGATTCACCATACCGGGGATCCGCCCGGCGCGCTCGCGAAACTGGGGGCGGCGCTGAAGCAGGACGGCGCGATGGAGCTCATGGTCTACAATCGCTTCCACCGCATCCTGACCTCTGCCGTGCAGAAGGCGATCCAGCTTCTTTCCGGCGGCGCAAAGAAGGCCGATATCGAGACCGAGATCGCCCTCGCCAACGAGCTTGTGCAAAGCTTTCCCGCCGGATCGCTGACCGCGCAGTTCCTCGCCCAGATGAAGGGGCGGCCGGAGGCGATGGTCGCCGATACCTTGGTCCAGCCGGTCGAGTTCAGCTACACGGTGGAATCGCTTGCGGCGATGGCGCACGACTGCGGTCTCGAAATCGTCGCGCCCTGCCCCAACAACCACGACAAGGCAGCGGGCCGCTTTTCGTGGAACATGGCGTGGAGCAGCCCGAAGCTCAGGGCCCGCTACGAGGCGCTGCCCGACCTGGAGCGCTGGCAGGTCACCAACCTATTGATGGCCGAGGCCTCGCCGATGCTGTGGTTCTACCTTCAGCGTCACGACAGCCGCTTTCCGCGCCGCACTGAGCGGCAGACGAACGATGCCTTCCTCGGCGCACGCTTTCGCAAGACCAACGCCCTGCAGAACTACTACGCAGCGCAGGGAGACGGCGGCTATGCCGTGTCTTCTCGCCAGGTGCCTTACTCGGCGACGCGGCGGGACGCCGTGATCGGCCGCCTATTCGATCGCGTCGACGAAAGCCGGACGATCGGCGAGTTCCTGCAGGAGATCGGTGTCCAACAGCCCGCGACCGTTGCCGGCCAGGCACGATTGCAGCTCGCGACATCCGGATTCCCTTTCCTCGAAGCGGTGCAATCCGACTGGATCTGAGCGCGGCGTACCACAGGCAACAGGCATCTAGTCATGGAAGCGATCGAAGTCGTTCTCAACGAGCTGCGCCGTCAGGACATCCGTTTGTGGGACGAGGGCGAACGGCTGCACTACAGCTCGGCCCGCGGCACGCTCGCGCCGGAAGTTCTCGCCACGCTGCGCCAGCGCAAAGGCGAGATTCTCGACTTCCTGCGGCGTATGCGGGCGACCGAGGCGCAGGCGGCGACGGCGATCGCATCGAGCGATCGGCAGGACGATCTGCCGTTGTCGTTCGCCCAGGAGCGCCTGTGGTTCCTCGACCGGCTGGGTATCACTGGCAATGCCTATCATCTGCCGGTCAACCTGCGCCTCAGGGGGCACCTCGACCGGGATGCACTCGGTCGGGCGCTGTCGGAAATCCTGCGCCGGCACGAGACGTTGCGCACCACCTTCACGGCAAAAGGGGCGAGGCCGATCCAGATCGTTCGGCCAGTCGGTGAGATCGAGCTCGAGGTCGAAATTGCGCCCGGTGCAACGCGGGCCGATCGCGATCAGGCCCTGTCGGAACTCGCGCTCGCTGCCATGCGCGAGCCTTTCGATCTCGAAAACGGGCCGATGATCCGGATCCGTCTCGTCGCGCTCGCACCCGACGAGCACGTTCTCATCTGCGTCATCCATCACATTGCTTTCGATGGCTGGTCGATGGGCGTCTTCATCCGCGAGTTGAGGCAGCTTTACGAAGCGTATGCGGCCGACCGCCCGATGTCGTTGCCGGCATTGCCGATCCGTTATGCCGACTATGCGGTTTGGCAGAGACAGCAGCTCCAGGGAGAACGCCTGGAGCGGTTGCGAAATTACTGGCGATCCCAGCTTTCGGATCTGCCGCGCATCGAGCTGCCGATACGAGGACAACGGCCCGCCGTACAGACGTTTCGCGCCGGGGTTTGCCTGCGCGATATTCCGGTCGAGCTTTCGGACAAGCTGACCCAGCTATCGCATGCGCACCGGACGACACCCTTCGTCGTCCTTCTCTCCGTCTTTTCGATCCTGTTGAAGCAGTATAGCGGCCTCGACCGCATCGCCGTCGGAACACCTGTCGCCAATCGCAACCGGGCCGAGATCGAGGGACTGATCGGCTTCTTCGTCAACT
Organism: Reyranella sp.; assembly: GCA_035279245.1. GTDB lineage: Bacteria > Pseudomonadota > Alphaproteobacteria > Reyranellales > Reyranellaceae > Reyranella. The sequence goes on along the minus strand of DATEID010000253.1, from coordinate 557 downwards.
ATCTCGTCCTGTGCAGCGATCTGTCGGGTGATCCCAGCATTGCCCACCTCATCGAGCGTGTCCGCGACATGTCGGTCGAAGCGTTCGAGCATCAGGACATGCCGTTCGAGCAGCTCGCGCAGGACCTGCAGCCCGAACGCGATCTTTCGGCGCCGCCTCTCGTCCAGATCTCGTTCGCGCTCCAGGAGCGTCATGCCATGGCGCCGAGATTTCGCATGGGCGATCTCGAGGCGGGCCTGCTCGAAGTGGGCGACGCAACGGTGCGGTTCGATCTCGAGCTCCACATCTGGCCGGAGGAGCAGGGCTTCCGTATCGCCGCAATACACAATGCGGACCTTTTCGACACTGCAACGGTCGAGCGGATGCTCGACCAGTATCTGCGGCTCCTGGAGCGGGCCGCGGCGTCTCCGACGGTTCGCCTGTCGGGGCTCGATGTTTTGGGATCGGATGAGGCGCGGGAGCAGTTGGTCGAGTGGAACCGGACGGGGGTTGCGGTCGAGCTCGGGGACGTGGCGGGGGCGATATCGGCGCAGGCGGGGCGGACGCCGGCAGCGGCG
>DATEID010000252.1:0-7380 GCA_035279245.1 Reyranella sp. | reverse complement strand
GCGGTGCATGGGCCGAGATCGAGCCGTTGTTGATGATCCGGCCGCCACGCGGCTTCTGGTCCTTCATGATCTTCATCGCTTCCTGGGTGCACAGGAACGGCCCGGTGAGATTGGCCGCCACGACATTGAGCCAGGTCTCGTAGGGCAGTTCCTCGAGCGGGACCGGCGGGGCGCCGCCGCCGGCGTTGTTGAAGAGGAGGTCGAGCCGGCCCCAGGTCGTCTTGACCTTGGCGAAGAGCGCTACGATGTCGTCGCGCTTGGTGACGTCGGTCGGCACGGGCAGCGCGTTGGCCTTGTCGTTCCCGGCCATCTTTGCCGTTTCCTCGAGCGCGTCCTTGCGCCGGCCGGCGAGCGCCACCTTGTACCCGTTCTTCAACAAGGCCAGCGCCGAAGCGCGGCCGATGCCGCTGCCAGCGCCGGTGACGACTGCAATCTTTCCGCTCATGGGTGCATTCCTCCTCGAGAAGCGGACCCTAGCAGACCGGCAGGCTGCCATTGAAGTGTCGCCGCGGCCGCGTAAAAGTGGCCGCATGCATCGCCGTACCTTCGTCGCAGGGCTTGGCGCCCTGTGGCTGCCGTCGCTCGCGCGGGCCGAGACGCCGCTGGCCGAGAATCCCTTCGGCCTGGGGATCGCGTCGGGACATCCGAAAGCCGATTCAGTGGTGCTGTGGACACGACTGCTGGCGGCGGAACGGACGCAGCCGTTGACCGGAACCTTTCAGGTCGACTGGACGATCGCAGAGGACGAACGCCTGCAGCATGTGGTGCGCAGCGGGCAGGCGACCGCCGAACCTCGGTGGGGCCATTCCGTCCATGTCGAGGTGGATGGACTGAAGCCCTCCCGGCCCTACTGGTATCGCTTTGTCGTGAACGGCAAGGCAAGCCCGACCGGTCGCACCCTGACAGCGCCGGCGGCGAGCGAACGCGTGCCTCTCCTGCGTTTCGCCTTCGCCTCCTGCCAGCAATACGAGCAGGGCTATTATGCCGCCCTGCGCCACATGGCCGGGGAGGAGCTGAACGCGGTCCTGTTCCTCGGCGACTATATCTACGAGAGCTCGTGGGGCCGCCATCACGTGCGCCATCACGATGGCGGCCGGCCAACCCTGTTGTTCGAGTTCCGCAATCGCTACGCGCTCTACAAATCCGATCCTGATCTGCAGGCCGCGCACGCGGCCCACCCGTGGATCGTCACCTGGGACGATCATGAGGTCGCCAACGATTATGCCAACGATATCTCGCCGGAGGACCACGACCCCAAGCAGTTCCTGTCGATCCGCGCTGCGGCATACCAATCCTATTGGGAGCATATGCCGCTGCCCAACTCGATGCGGCCGCACGGTCCCTCGCTCAGGCTCTACGATCATTATCGTTTCGGCGATCTCGCGGAGCTCTTCGTCATCGACGATCGCCAGTATCGCGCGCACAACGCTTGCCACGCGGAGCTGATACGCGACCGGATGTTGGTCGACTGCGCCGAGCGGCTGGATCCCTCGCGCACCATGCTCGGCGCCGAGCAGGAAGCGTGGTTCGCCAAGGCCATGAAAGGTGCATCGGGTCGCTGGAACCTGCTGGCCCAGCAGACCCTGATGGCCGAAGGTGGCCGTCGCCTCAAGGACGGCAAGGTCGCCTACTGGGGTGACGGCTGGGACGGTTATCCGGCGGCAAGGCGGAAGTTGCTGGATACCGTCGCGGCGTCGCCGGTGAAGGACACCGTCGTGATGAGCGGCGACGTCCATTCCTTCTGGGCGACCGAGCTCAAGCAGGACTTCGCTGCGCCGAAGTCACAGACGGTAGCGACCGAGTTCGTCGGCGGTTCGATCACGTCGCAAGGCTTTTCCAACGAACGCATCCAGTCGCTGGTGCACGAGAATCCTTCCCTGCGTTACGGGTTGGGGGGTGCCTACGGCTATGGCCTCATTGCTCTGGACGGCAAGGCGGCGGCGGTCTCCTTCCGCACTGTCGACGACGTCCGTGATCCCAAATCGGGTATCACAACGCATGCCCGCTTCGCCGTCGAAGCCGGCGACCCCGGCGTCAAGCAGGCTTAGCTAGTACCAACTATCGGCACGGATTGACTTACAAAGAGATCTCTTTTGTCCTTAGCGCAGCGAAGGATCTCATGGCGATTTGCGACCAATATGGCCGTTGAAATGGCATGAGGTCCTTCCCTTCGGCTTCCGCTCAGGGCAAGCGCTCCGCTCAGGACGACAAAAATGACTGCCGATCGCCCAGCCTTATCGGAGCATGGGCGACAACTGAGTCAGTTCCCCGGCCCGCGTTCCATCGAGAAGGGCTGCCAGCGCTCGAGCTTTGACTTCTCGAGCACCGCGGGATTGACGCAGGCGCGCGGCCACTTGCCCGACAGCACCAGCGCGAGCTCCGCCCCGACGCGGCGCTTGCGCGCCTTGTCGAAGCGATCCGAGGCCGAGGCGACATGCGCGGTCAGGATCACGTTGTCCATACCGAGCAGCGGATTGTTGTGGCCGACCGGCTCCGTCTCCAGCACATCCAGGCCGGCACCGGCGATCCAGCCTTCCTGCAGCGCCTTGATCATTGCCGCCTCGTCAACGGTCGAGCCACGGCCGGTGTTCACGAACAGCGACGTCTTCTTCATCTTCCTGAAATGCCGCTCCTTCATGAGTTGATGGGCATCCTTGGTGCCAGGGGCATGCATGGAGACGATGTCGGAGCGCTCCAGAAGCTCGTCGAGGCCGACCGGCTGCACGCCGTGCTCGGACATGACCAGCTCCTCGATGAAGGGGTCGTAGGCCAGCATCTGGAAGCCGAATGGTGCGGCGCGCTTGGCCACGGCGCGCGCGACATGCCCGAAGGAGATGAAGCCCAGCGTCTGCCCCATCAGGCGCGGGAACTGGTAGAGCATCGGCCGTGCCTTTGCCCATTCGCCGTTGCGCACCATGCGGTCCTGCACGACCAGCCGGCGCCATGTCGCCAGGATCAGGGTCATGGCATGGTCGGCCACTTCTTCGATGAAAGTATCGGGACAGTTGGTGACCGGGATACCGAGCTTGGTCGCGGCATGCACGTCCACGGAATCGACGCCTACGCTGCCCAGTGATACGACCTTCAGTTTCTTGCCGGCCTCGATCACCTTGGCGGTGATCCGCGGCCGGCCCTTGGCATAGATCGCGTCGGCGTCGGCCACGGCTTTGACGAGTTCGTCGTCTCCTCCCGGAATCTCGACGATTTCCGCGCCCAGCCCGGTCAGCGCCTCCATTTCCAGCGAATGGTCCGTGCCGCCCGGCCCGGTCGTCACGATCTTCAATTTCGCCACGGCTCGTCTCCTCCGATGATTTGGCCGCACTCTAGCGTATTATCGCCAGCCTCCAACCTCGGGGAGTTGCATGCCAGCCGCCAGGAACGTGTTGTTGATCGTGGTCGACCAGTGGCGGGGCGCGATGCTGCCCAAGCTGGGCGCCGACTACCTCGAGCTGCCCAACATCGACCGTCTGTGCGCCGAGGGCGTGACCTTCCGCAACCATTTCACGCAAGGTGTACCCTGCGGTCCGGCCCGTGCCAGCCTCCTGACCGGCATGTACCTGATGAATCACCGCGCGGTACAGAACACGATCCCGCTGGATTCGCGGTTCACCAATCTCGCGCACGAACTGCGGCGCGGCGGCTACGATCCGGCATTGGTGGGCTACACGACGACCACGCCCGACCCCCGTCGCACCGCGCCCAACGATCCACGGTTCTTCGTGCTGGGCGACATCATGGAGGGCTTCCATTCGGTGGGGGCCTTCGAGAATCGCGATGCCTATTTCGGCTGGGTGGCCAACCAGGGCTTCAGGCTACCCAAGCGGCGCGACGATGTCTGGCTGCCGCAAGGCGAGCCAGGCGCAGGAGCGACGTCCCGACCTGCGGTTATTCCCAGGGAGCTGTCGGATACGGCCTGGTTCACCGAGCGCGGGCTGGCCTACCTCAAGGGCCATGGCGACAAGCCGTGGTTTCTGCACCTCGGCTACTATCGACCGCATCCACCCTTCATCGCGCCGGCGCCGTACAATGCCCTCTACCGGCCGCAGGACATGCCGAAGGTGATGCGTGCCGCTTCGCCCGAAGAGGAGGCCGAGCAGAACGCCCTGCTGGCCTACTATGTGAACAACATCAAGCAGGCGAGCTTCTTCCAGGATGGCCAGGGTCTCGGCTCGGAAATGACCGAAGCCCAGGTGGCGCAGATGCGTGCAACCTATTGCGGCCTTGTGAGCGAGATCGACGAACATCTCGGCCGGGTGTTCGACTATCTGAAGCAGACCAACCAGTGGAACGACACGCTGATCGTTTTCACCTGCGACCATGGCGAGCAGCTGGGCGACCATCACCTGCTGGGCAAGATCGGCTATTTCGACGAATCCTACCGCATTCCCCTGATCATTCGCGATCCGCGTCGGGCGGCCGACGGCACGCGCGGCGACATCGTCGAGAAATTCACCGAGACGATCGATACCATGCCGACCATTCTCGAATGGCTCGGGCTGCCGGTGCCGCGCCAGTGCGACGGCCGTTCGCTGCTGCCGTTCTGCGAGGGCGACACGCCGGCCGACTGGCGCACGGAAGCGCACTACGAGTTCGACTTCCGCGACCTCTATTACAGCCAGCCGGAGAGCTCGCTCGGTGTGCCGATGGACAAATGCTCGCTCGCCGTCGTGCAGGACGAGAGCTTCAAGTACGTCCACTTCGCGGCGTTGCCGCCGCTGTTCTTCGACTTGAAGGCCGACCCCCATCAGTTCGTGAACCGGGCCAACGATCCGGGCTACGCCGTCCGCATGGGCGAATATGCCGCGCGCATGCTCGACTGGCGGCTGGGCTTCGCCGAACGCACGCTCACCGGCTACCGGGCCACACCCAAGGGCCTGGAGGTGCGCGCCGCCTGACTTTCGCGCTAGAGTGCCCGTCGTGCTTCGTGTCATCCCGAGCGGGATGACACTCATACTTTGGCAAGATCACGTGCCTCGAACATGACTCGAGAAATCTACCGCCGACCGCCGGGCGACACGCATCCGCCCAATCTCTCACCGGCGTACAAATCGACGCCAGGCCGGGCGCCGCGTCAGGCGCCGGTGGCCCTGCCACACACGCTTTCGGAGGTGACGGGGCCATTGCTGGCGACCGAGCGGCTCGATGCGCTCGAGAACGATCTCACGCGCCAGCGCATGGGCGAGCCGTTGGGCGAGCGCATTGTGGTGCAGGGCCGTGTGCTCGACGAGGACGGCAAGCCCGTGCCCCAGGCGCTGGTCGAGATCTGGCAATGCAACGCGGCCGGCCGCTACCACCATCCTGGCGACCAGCACGACGCGCCGCTCGATCCGAATTTCTATGGCGGCGGCCGGGCACGGGCGGATGCGGAAGGCCGCTACCATTTCATCACCATCAAGCCTGGCGCCTATCCGTGGAAAAACCATCACAATGCCTGGCGGCCGGCCCATATCCATTTCTCACTGTTCGGGCCGGCCTTTGCGACCCGCCTGATCACGCAGATGTATTTTCCCGGCGATCCGCTGCTTGCCTTCGACCCGATCTACAACGCGGTGCCGGAAGGAGCTCGGCACCGCTTGCAGGCGGCCTTCGACATGGAGGCGACGCGGCCGGAATGGGCGCTCGCCTATCGCTTCGATATCGTGCTGCGCGGCCGCAACGCCACGCCGATGGAATGAGACCATGTCGAAGGAGCTGACGCCGTCGCAGACGATCGGGCCATTCTATTTTGGCACGCTGATCAAGTCCTATCGTTACGATCTCGCGCCTCCCGGCGTGGCCGGGGAGCGGATCGATATCGTGTTGAGCCTCCACGACGCGGACGGTGCAGTCGTGCCCGACGGGCTGTTCGAGATCTGGCAGGCGAACAGCCACGGCCGCTACAATCACCCTGAGGACCGCCGCAATCTGCCCCTCGATCCGTGCTTCGACGGCTTCGGCCGCGCCTCGACCTATACCGACGGCTGCAGCCATTTCAGCACCATCAAGCCAGGCCGCGTGCCATGGCCCGAGGGCGGCCTGCAGGCTCCGCACGTCAACGTTTCGATCTTCGCGCGCGGCCTGCTCAACCGTCTGGCGACGCGGCTCTACTTCGAGGGTGATCCCGCCAATGCGGAAGATCCGGTGCTCAAGAGCATCGAGCCGAAGCGGCGCGCGACGCTGCTCGCCAAGCGGGACGCCAAGGGCACGTGGCGGCTGCCGATCCATCTCGGCGGACCGAACGAAACCGTCTTTTTCGATTGTTGAGCCCATGGCTGGCCGGCTGGTGAATGCGCTGGGCACGGCCGCTGTCCCGGCCGAGGCTTTTTCCGATACGGCGACGCTGCGCCACATGCTGCGCTTCGAGGCGGCGCTGGCGCACGCCGTCGCGCGGGCCGGCCTAATCCCGAAGAAGCACGCACCGACTATCGCGGCGGCTTGCGATCCGGCCCTGTACGATCCCGCGCCGCTTGCGGAAGCGGCGCGGCGCACCGCGACGCTCACCGTGCCCATCGTGAAGGCGCTCACCGCGGAGGTCGCCAAGCGCGACGCGGAGGCCGCCGCCTATGTCCATTGGGGCGCCACCAGCCAGGACGTGATCGATACCGCCATGGTGCTTCAGCTCGGCGAGGCGCTGCCGCCGATTCTCAAGGAGATCGACGATATCGTCCGAGCCTTTGCCACTCTGGCGAGGAAGCATCGCGAGACGCTGATGCTTGGCCGCACGCTCCTGCAGCCGGCCACGCCGCTCGCGCTCGGGCAGAAGATGGGTGGCTGGGCGTCCGATCTCGATCGAGCCGGGCGCCGGCTGAACGAGAGCTTCTCCGACACCCAGATCCTGCAGTTCGGTGGCGCGTCTGGTTCGCTGTCGGCGCTGGGCGACAAGGCCGATCAGGTGATGACGGCGCTCGCGCGAGAGCTGAAGCTCGCCCTGCCGCCGGCGCCCTGGTTCACGCAGCGCGTGCGCCTCGCGGCCTTTGCGCAGGATTGTGCCCTGATCTGCGGCGCGCTGGGCAAGGCCGCGCGCGACATTTCGCTCATGATGCAGGTCGAGGTGGGCGAGGCGTCGGAGCCGTCCGGTCCGGGGCGTGGCAGCTCCTCGACCATGCCGCACAAGCGCAATCCGGTCGGCGCGGCGCTGGTGCTTGCTGCCGCCAATCGGGCGCCCCATCTCGCGGCGACGATCGTGTCGGGCATGGTCCAGGAACACGAGCGCGCGCTGGGCGGCTGGCAGTCTGAATGGCCGACGGTGGCGGCGCTGGTCGAGACGCTCGGCTCGTCCGTGCAGGCGATGGCTGAAGTGGCGCCCGGTCTCGCGATCGATTGCGACTCCATTCAGGCCAATATGGATGCCGCCGAAGCCGCAGTGTTCGCCGAGCGCGCGACCTTCCTGCTGGCCGAGAC
>DATEID010000251.1:0-9340 GCA_035279245.1 Reyranella sp. | reverse complement strand
TTGATCAGCGATTGCGCACCGATGATCGAGCGCGTGCGGCCGGCGCAGTTCACGACAACCAGCGTGTTCGGATTTGGCGCGAGATCCTTGACGCGATAGACGAGCTCGGCGCCCGGGCAGTCGATGCCGCCAGGGATCGACATGTTGTTGAACTCGGGCATCGGTCGCGAATCGAGGATCACGAGATCGGTCTTGGCGTCGATCAGCTTCTGCAGATCCGATGCGTCGATCCGCGGCGTATCGTTGGCGTGTTCGACCACTTCGCCGAACGCCTTGCTGGGGACGTTGACGCCGGTGAAGACCTCGTGGCCCGCATCCCGCCAGGCCTCGAGGCCGCCGTTCATGACAGCGATGTTGGTGTAGCCCAGCCTGGAGAGTTGGGCAGCGGCGCGATTGGCACGGCCGGCCCATTGCGGATCGATGGTTTCCTCGCCGCTGTCCATCAGCACGATACGGGTGTCCGGGTCGGGCAGCAGCGCGAAGGCGCGCGGCTCGAGTCGCGAGAGCGGCAGAGGAGTCGCGAACAGCGGATGGCCTTGCGTCGAGAACTCGCCTTCCTCGCGCACATCGAAGAAGGCGAAGACCTCGCCCGATTTCAGCATCGCCTTGACCTGCTGCACCGAAAGAAGGGGAGTGAGGATCCTGGCCTTCGCCATGAAGCGCTTGGCGGCGCCGGTGGCGAGGTCGACGCTCACCCGGTCCGGCAGGTGTTCGAGGCTGAGCCCATAGAAATGGAGATGGAGCGCATCGCCCGAGCCCGCCGGCGTCTCGATATGATGGAAATCGTCGGGGAGATAGCGGATGAAGTCGCCGCGACGCAGCGTCTTCTCCCTGGCCGGCGCCTCACGGAGCTGCACGAAGTCGGGGCGGGCGCCATTGTCCAGCCGGGCATAGACGACGTTGCGCTCGGCGCCGTGCACGCCGGCGATGATCGCCCAGGTCGTATGGTTGTGCGGCGGCACTTTCTTGCCGGCACCGCCGGTGGAGGCATAGAGCGCAAAGCGATGGCCGGGATCTTCGCTCAGCCGATAGATGCCGCCGTCGCTCCCGAGCGGGAATTCTTCCTGAGGGAAGAGCGCGGCCCGGCTTGCCAGCGATGCCAGCAGGTGGCCGATCCGGTCCAGCGCCTGGCCGTTGACGCCGTCCTTCTCGATCTCGCGGGCCTGGTCGACAAACTGCCGTACGGCCGCGGCGCGTTCCTGATGCAGGCTCATGGCTCCTCCGTTCCCCTGATGATTGCCCAGTATAACGAGCCGGCGCTTGTCGCCCTACGGGCGTCAAACTACCCTGCGATCATGAGATTTCTTTTTTCCTGGGTCTCGATGACCGCGGCGATCGGTTTCGCGGCTTCGGCATGGGCCCAGACCGCCTCGCCGCCGCATCGTCCGCCGGCCGCCAAAAGCACCAAGGTCGCTGCGCGCGCGCCAGCCCATCACGCCTCGCATGCGCCGACCGTCAAGCGGCATCCGGCCACTTCGCATCCGGCGGTCCGGCATCCGGTGTTCGTGCCGCCTCCGCCCGTCATCGAGCTCGACGAGATGGCGATCCGTCCCGATCTGCCAACCGTCCTCGATGCCGAGACAGCGGATCGGTATCGTCGCATCTTCCAGGACCAGGCGGCCGGCAAGTGGTCCGAAGCCGACATCGAGATCGGCCGGCTCAAGGACAAGACGTTGATGGGCTATGTCGGCGCTCAGCGCCTGCTGTCGCCGCGTTCTAACGCGCGGTACGAGCAGCTCGCCGATTGGCTGCAGGCGTACAACGATCATCCCGATGCGCCGGCGATCTATCGCCTCGCGCGCGCCAGGCGTCCACGCGGTGCGACCGACGAGTTGACGCCCGCAACCTTCGTCAGCCAGGCGCCGAACTCGCCTGCTTTTGCCGCGGCCCGTACCGTGACCGGATCGGATGCCGCCGAAGCAGCTCAGCTTCGCGCCCGTCTTCAGCAGATGATCGACGACGGCGGCTTCAATGCCGCCTTCGCCTTGCTAGACCGCAAGTCGACCGCGGATCTGCTGGGGCCGCAGGAAGTGGAGCTTTGGCGAGGGCATGTCCGCACGCATGCACTCGAGGCCGATTCGCAGCGCGGTCTGCAGGTTCCGGTCGAGATCAGCCTGCCGCCGGACGCCAATTGGAATGCCGGCCTCGCCGCCTTCACGAGCGGCGACATGCCCGAGGCGGCTCGCCGTTTCGAGATGGTGGCCGACGCGCCGCCCGACCAGGCCTCGTCCTGGACACTCTCGGCCGGTGCCTTCTGGGCGGCGCGTGCCAATCTGCTGGCCGGCAATCCGCAGAAGTTCGCGCCTTACCTCAAACGCGCCGCGCTGCATGGTCGTACCTTCTATGGGCTGATCGCCCAGAAGGCGCTGGGCATGAAGATCGTGGCCGACTGGAAGCTGCCGCCGATCGACAGCAAGGAGGCCGACCTCCTGCGCAACGATCGCGCCGGCCACCGGGCTCTCGCGCTCCTCCAACTGGGCGCCTCCACGGCCGCGAGCCGTGAGCTGTTTGCCGCTTCGCTCGACGCCGATCCGGGCTACATCACCGCCATCCTGTCGCTGGCCGACAAGGCCGTGCTGCCCGATCTGTCGGTACGGGTCGCCAACGCCGCCTGGGACGTCAGGCACAAGATCCCAGGCTACGACGCCGCCGCTTATCCGCTGCCGCCCTGGCAGCCGGCCAGCGGCTTCAGTCTCGATCGCGCTCTGATCTGGGGCTTCATGCGGCAGGAATCGGCCTTCAATCCCAAGGCCCGTTCCTATGTCGGCGCGATCGGTCTCCTGCAGGTCATGCCGCGGACGGCGCAGATCGTCAGCAGCAAGTTCGCGCCCGAGACCGTCGGCGGCAATCCGTTCGATCCGTCGGTCAACATGTCCCTGGGGCAAGCCTATATCGTGTCGCTGATGGACGACGTCGACGGCAATCTCGTGCGCGTGGCAGCGGCCTATAACGGCGGGCCGGGCAACGTGAACCGATGGGACAGTTCGCTGAACGCCTCGGCCGATCCGCTGCTCTACATCGCCTCGATCCCGCTCAACGAGACGCGGGATTTCGTCCAGCGCGTGCTTGCGAATTACTGGATCTACCAGATCCGGCTCGGCCAGCCGACCCCGTCGCTCGACCAGATCGCCGCGCACGAATGGCCGCGCTACACGCCGCAGGATTCAGGGCGTTGATCGTTTTCGCCCAAGTGACCATATTATATGGTCACTTGGGGTTTTGCCATGGATCGCAAAATCAACGCCGCCGCCTTCAAGGCTCGCTGCCTTGCCCTGATCGACGAGGTCGCCGAAAGCGGCAAGCCCATCACTGTCACCAAGCGCGGGAAGGCGAAGGTGCAGATCGTGGCCGTGCGCGAAAAGCCAAGAACGCTCCTGGGTGCCACCAAGGGCACTTTCAGGATTCTCGGCGATATCGTCGGCCCTATTGTCGAAGATTGGGACGAGGATCGCGAGTGGCGAAACATCATTGGACAATTCGATGACCCTCCTGCTCGATACGCACACGGTCCTTTGGCTGACCGAGCAGGCGCCAAGGCTGGGACGGGCGGCAAGACGAAGGTGCGACGCCGCTCTCGACGCGGGTGAACTCGCCGTTCCGACTGTCGTATTCTTCGAGCTGAGCTGGGCGCTCAGGCGAGGCCGCCTGGAGGGGCCGGCAGACATTCGCGGGTGGCGCCTCAACCTTTTGGCGCTGGGGCTGCGCGAGATTGCCTTGTCTGCCGAGATTGCCCTGCGGGCAACGGAGCTCGACGATCTGCATGGCGATCCATTCGACCGCATGATTGTGGCCACGGCGTTGGTGGAAGACGCAGTATTGCTCACGGCCGATCGTCCGTTGCTGGCGTGGCCCGGCAAGCTCCGGCGGCAGGACGCAAGGCGCTGAGAGAAGGGGTCATTGACATGAATACTGCGCGCTTGCGCCGCTTCATTGGAGACATGACTTCCCTAGTCGGCGGCGCGTGGCAGGACAGGGACGAGGCGGCCGTCATCGAGGTGGGGCGGAAGCTTTTGGGCGAGCTGGTGCGCCACGACGATTGGCTGCCCGAAAGCATGGCCGAGTGCCCGCCGCACGGCTATGCACAAAACCTCCTGTGGTGCGATCCTTTCGAGCGTTTCTCGATCGTGAGCTTCGTCTGGGCGCCCAGCGCCCGCACGCCGGTGCACGATCATCAGATGTGGGGCCTCGTCGGCATGCTGCGCGGCTCGGAGATCTCGCAGGCTTTCGCGCGCGATGCGGCGGCTGGTGCCCTAGTGGCGGGAAAAACGACCACGCTGATACCCGGCGACGTCGAGGCGCTCGTTCCCGCCGCGGGCGACATCCATCGCGTGACGAATGCGCTCGCCGACTGCGGTTCGATAAGCATCCATGTCTATGGCGGCAATATCGGCGCTGTCCGCCGACACACTTTCGATCCGGCGACGGGCGCACCGAGCCCGTTCGTCTCCGGCTACAGCAATCGGATCGTGCCCAACCTTTGGGACCGAGCCGAAGAAGTCAGAGCGTCCTCTTAGCCGATATCAGTGCTTGTGCGGATGGGGGTGGGTGGGATCGACCCAGTAGACCTCTTCCGGCTTCTCGACCGGCGCGATGTCGAGATTGATGGCGATCGCCTCGTTGTCGGAGCGGACCAGGACACATTCCAGCGGCTCGGTGTCCGATGCGTTGATCTCCTGGTGCGGCACATAGGGCGGGACATAGATGAAGTCACCCGGCCCGGCCTCGGCGATGAATTCGAGATTCTCGCCCCAGCGCATGCGCGCCTTGCCCTTGACGACGTAGATCACGCTCTCGAGATGGCCGTGATGATGGGCGCCGGTCTTGGCATGGGCATGGATGGTCACCGTGCCGGCCCACAGCTTCTGCGCGCCGACGCGCGCGAAGTTGATCGCCGCGGCGCGGTTCATGCCGGGCGTCTGGGCGGTGTTCGTATCGAGGGAGCCTGCGGGAATGACCCGCACGCCGTCATGCTTCCAGTCGGTCATGGCTTCCCATCTAGGACCCGTGCCTCGCTTCGGCAAGCGAGGAACGTTAGGATGATCGCATGAACAAAATTGATGAGACCAAGGCTTTCAAGCCGGTGAACATCGCCGTGCTGACGGTTTCCGATACACGCACGCTCGAAACCGACAAGTCAGGCGACACGCTGGTCGAGCGCATCGAACGCGACGGCCATGTGCTGGTCGATCGGGCCATCGTGACGGACGATGTCGGGCTGATCCGCAGCCAGGTGAAGAAATGGATCGACGATCCCCGGATCGAGGCGGTGATCACGACGGGTGGCACGGGCGTCACCGGGCGCGACGTCACACCCGAAGCGCTGGAGGCATTGTTCGAGAAGAAGATCGAGGGCTTCGGCGAGGTGTTCCGCTGGATCAGCTTCCAGAAGATCGGCACCTCGACGATGCAGTCGCGGGCGACTGCAGGCGTCGCTCGGGGCACCTATATCTTCGCGCTGCCGGGCTCGACGGGAGCCTGCCGGGACGGCTGGGACGAGATCCTGCGCTACCAACTCGACATTCGCTTCCAGCCTTGCAACTTCGCCGAGCTCATGCCGCGACTCAACGAGGGAAAGCTGTCGCGCAGCGGCTAGGCCACAATACCTAGCGGCTTGACTCGTTCTCTATTTGTTCTCAGAGTCGGCAGGCCATGACGTCCAAGGATCCGCCGCTCTATCCCGACGATGCGATCCCCGAGCCGCAGCACAACGGACGAGGGGCGCTCAGCAATGCGTCGAGCCGCTACGACAGCGAGAAGCGCGTCCGCACGACGGATGGCTGGGAGCCGTCGGCCGAGCAGGTATCGGAAGACGATGAGCTGCCGCCGTTGCGCACCACGCTGACGCGCGATGCCACGCGCACGATCCTGGCGCGCAACACCTCGCCCGACGTGCCGTTCGACCGCTCGATCAATCCCTATCGCGGCTGCGAGCACGGCTGCATCTATTGCTTTGCGCGGCCGACCCACGCCTATCTCGGCCTGTCGCCAGGTCTCGATTTCGAGACCAAGATCCTGTTCAAGCCCGACGCCGCCAAGCTCCTGGTCGCCGAGCTCGCCTCGCCCAAGTACCGCTGCGACGTGGTGGCGATGGGCACCAACACCGATCCGTACCAGCCGGTCGAGCGGGAGCTCAAGGTCACGCGCCAGATCCTGCGGGTGCTGAGCGACTTCAACAATCCGGTGGGCATCGTCACCAAGAACCATCTGGTGACTCGCGACATCGATATCCTGGGCGACATGGCCAGACGCAATCTCGCCGAGGTGTTCCTGTCGGTGACGACGCTCGACAAGGGTCTCGCGCGCGCCATGGAGCCGCGCGCCTCGGCGCCGTATCGCAGGCTGGAGGCGATCCGCAGGCTTGCCGAGGCGGGCGTGCCGGTGGGCGTGATGACCGCGCCGATGATCCCCGGCCTCAACGATCACGAGATGGAGTCGATCCTGGAAGCAGCGATGGACGCGGGCGCCACGCGCGCGGGCTTCACGGTCCTGCGCCTGCCGCTCGAGATCAAGGATCTGTTCGACGAATGGCTGCGCACGCACCGTCCCGACCGCGCTGAGCGCGTGTTGTCGCTGATCCGCCAGATGCGGGGCGGCGCGCTCTATCAGGCGGAGTTCGGCCTGCGCATGCGGGGCGAGGGGCCGATCGCGCAACTGCTGAGCGCGCGCTTCTCGGCGGCGGTAAAGCGGCTCGGCCTCAACCGGATCCGTTATCGGCTCGACACGCTGCGCTTCGCCGTGCCGGAATCCGCGCGCACCGCGCTCGTCGATGCCAGGCGCGATGCGCGGCAGATGAAGTTGTTGTGAGAGGGCGACATGACCGATGAAGTTATTTTCTACACCAATCCGCAGTCGCGCGGGGCGATGACGCACTGGATGCTGGAGGAGACCGGCTGCGCCTACCGCATCGAGGTCAAGACGTTCGGCGCCGACATGAAGACGCCCGAGTATCTCGCCGTCAATCCGATGGGCAAGGTTCCGGCGATCAAGCATGGCCGCACGATCGTGACCGAGACGGGCGCCATCCTCAGCTATCTCGCCGATACCTTTCCCGAAGCCCGGCTCGCGCCGCTGCCCGCCGAACGTGGCAGCTACTATCGCTGGCTGTTCTTCGTCGCCGGCTGTTGCGAGCCGGCATTGGCCAACAAGGCCGCGGGCTGGGATCCCGGGACGCCGGAACTGCAGGTCCGTTTCGGCTACGGCTCCTACGAACGGACGATCGAGACCGTGGCGAAGGCGGTCGAAGGCCGGAGCCATATTGCGGCCGACTATTTCACGGCGGCCGACCTTTACATGGCGTCGTTCCTGTATTGGGGCATGATGTTCGGGGTCATCGAGAAGCGACCGGTCTTCGAGACTTACGTCCAGCGTCACGTCGAGCGGCCGGCGGCGAAGAGGGCACAAGAACAAGCGGCAAAGCTCATCGCCGGCGCACGCTAGGGTCGGGACATCAATCCAGGAACCGCACTTTCGGCCAAAGCTCGCGCCAGCGTTTGCGCGCGATGCGGCCTTCGTAGTCGTCGCGGTGCGTGCGCCCGAAGGCGGTCGGACGGCAGCGCAGGTTGACGAGATCGCCGACACCGAGCGGAGCGATCACGGTGAGCGAATCGTCCGCTTCGAGGCGTACGCCGACCGCCGTCACCGTTTCGAGCCAATAGGTCATCGCGTCCGACGTGCTTTGGTGCGGCGGCAGCCCCTTCCAGACATGCATGCGCGCCTGGTTGCGGACCTGCCACGGCAAGCCGGGCATCAGGGCATCGAGCCGGGCTTCGTGACGCGCCTCGACCTCCTTGGAGAGATCGTCTGCGTCATAGTAGAGCACATCGATATCGGCGGGCGCTCGCGGCGGCGAAATTCCGTGCAGATGATCCCATACCCGATTGCGCACGAAACCTGCGGCAATGCACCAGTCGGTCAGGCCGAGTGCCCGCGCGGCACGAAGCTGTTCCATACCCACAGGGTCCTGCGCGATGATGTCGGCCACGAGAGACACGGGCTCACTCTACGCGGTGACTTTGGGGATATGCCGAGCTTCCGATACGAAATGCGCTGCGAAGGACCGGGCGTGGTGCGGATCGCCGGTATCGACGAGGTCGGCCGCGGTCCCTTGGCCGGTCCGGTCGTGGCCGCTGTCGCGATCATCGATCGCACCGTCGCGAAGCGGAAGCTGCTGCGGCTGATCGACGATTCCAAGAAGCTCGTCCGCGAGGATCGCGAATTGGCCTACGAGGCCATGATCGCCTCGGGCGCGGTGCGCTATGCGATCGGCGAGGCGAGTGTCGAGGAGATCGACTCGATCAACATCCTGCAGGCGACTTTCCTCGCCATGCGTCGGGCGCTGCAGGCGCTCAGCGAGCAGCCGGACGTGGTGCTGATCGACGGCGACCGTGTGCCGCCCGAGCTCGGCTGTCGGGCCGAGACCATCGTCGGCGGCGATGCGCGGTCCTACTCGATCGCCGCCGCCTCCATCCTGGCAAAGGTGACGCGCGATCGTTACATGTACGGGTTGGCGGCCTCGTTTCCGGGCTACGGTTGGGAAACCAATGTCGGCTACAAGACGCCCCATCATCTCGCCGCCTTGAACCGGCTCGGTCCCACTCCCCATCACCGCAGGAGCTTCGCGCCGGTCACCCGGCTCCTCGGCGGTTCCGCCGAGGTGGCCGCGGTCCAGGTCGAGGAACTCGCCTGAGGCCAGACTGTCGCGTCGCCCTCGACATTGCCCGCGGACACGTCATCATCCGGTCATGGCCGAGAAGGACGAAGGCCGGACCACCGGCGAACACGATCAGCTCATTGCCGATTTGCGCGAGTCGATCACGAACCAGACGACGGGAGACACACGCGAGCGGTTGCTGGCGCGCCTCGACCGTCTCGAGAAGTCGACGAACACCTCGTCGTTCACGGATCACGTGAAGGCGCTCGTCGAGGAAGCCGAGGAAGAGGCCGCCGCGATCGGCCCCTTCATGTCGCGGCTATCGAGCCTGCTGCCGTAGTTCGCGCTAGGTCTGGTATTCACTCCCTGTGGATCGACTCGATCTTGTAGAGTGGTGCGGTAAACAATTGAATCAATTGTAATTTCTTGACCGGGACTCGGTGGATGACTCATCTTCCACCGATGCCTGTGGATTATCTCGACCGCGTTCTCGTCGGCGACTGCATGGAGCTGATGGAGAGCCTGCCCGAAGGCTCCATCGATATGGTGTTCGCCGATCCGCCCTATAATCTGCAACTGGGCGGCGACCTCCTGAGACCCGACAACAGCAAGGTCGACGCGGTCGACGATGACTGGGACAAGTTCGCCGATCCCTCGGATCCTCTCGGGACAGGTTTCGCCCGCTACGAT
>DATEID010000250.1:0-2586 GCA_035279245.1 Reyranella sp. | reverse complement strand
GAGATGGGGACAGGCATCGCGATAGGCCGCCAGCGCTTCGAGCGCCTGCGGCAGAAGCGGCACGATCCGCGTCTTGCGACCCTTGCCGGTGATGGACAGCGTATCGAGACCCGACTGGAGAAGGCCTTCGACCATCGCCTTGGTGAGGCCGAGCGCCTCGCCGATGCGCAGGCCGGCGCCGTAGAGCAGCAGCAGGACGGCCGCATCGCGCTTGTCGATCCAGGGCGCGCGCTCCTGCTCGGACTCGGTGTCGAGCAGGTCCTCCATGTCGGTTTCCGAGAGCGCCTTGGGCACGGAGCGCGGCAGCTTGGGCGTCTGCAGGGTGCCGATGCTGGCGTTGTGCGCGAGCTTGTTCTTGTCGAGGTAACGGAAGAACGAACGTACCGAGGACACGGCGCGCGCTGTCGAGGTGCGCGCCAGGCCGTTGTGGGCGCGGTCGGCCAGCCAGGCGCGGAACTCGGCGGGCTTGAGCTTGCCCAGCGCGTCGAGGGTCGGCGGCGCGCCGAAATAGGCCGTCATGAAGCCGAGGAAGGCCGCAACGTCGTGCTCGTACGCGATGAGCGTATGGTCGGCGAGCCGTCGCTCGCTTTTCAGCCAGTCGCGCCACGCCTCGCGCGCAGCCGCGAGACTCTTGACCACTTGCTACTCGGGCAGGTCTAGCCAGGCGCGGATGGTGTTTTCCAGCACCTTGGCGAGGAAGAACAGGAGCTCGGTCGCCATGTCCGGCCCGAATGCTTCGGGATTGCGCGAACCGAAGCACATCACGCCGTCGGGCGAGCCGGTCGAAACGCGCAGGCGCAGCAGCACGTCCGACTGCACGAAGCGGGCGACCTCGCCGAAGAAGGCTTCCTCGCCGGTGATGTTGCTGCGCAGTCGTGCGTGCTTTTCGGCGCCGATGGCCGCGTCGATGGCACCCGGTTCGAGGACATAAATGCCGCGCACCGACGCCGCTTTCTTCGGCGCGTCCGGCGTGCCCTCGATCGCCAGCGTGATGAAGTCGACGTCCAGCAGGTCGGGCAGTTCGTGGGTGACGACGCGGATCATCTTCTCGAAGCTCGGCGCCTGGATGATGCTGATCACCGCCGCCTGGATGCGGTTCTGGACGATCTGGTTCTGCCTCGAGTTGGCGATGATCTCCGTGCGCTCGCTCTTCAGCCGGTCGATCTCCGAGCGCAGGCGCTTCAGGATCGCCTGCTGCATGTCGATAACGCCGGGCGTCTGCGGCACGCCGCCGAGGCCGAGCTCGCTCGCCAGCTCGGCATGCTTGGTGAAGAAGTCGGGATGGACTTTGAGATAGGCCACGACATCGTCGGCCGTGATGAGCTTCACCTGCCGGCCCGATCCGTCGGGCGCTTCCACGGTGCCTTCGGTGTCCCTCCCGCTCATGTCCCCGCGTCCCGTGCTCAAAGGATCGATTGGCCCGTCTTGGCCCAGTCGTCGAGGAAGGCCTTGAGCCCGTTGTCGGTCAGTACATGCTTGAACAGGCCGCGCAGCACGTTGGGCGGCACTGTCGCGACATGGGCGCCGAGCTTGGCGGCCTGCACCACATGCTGGCCGTGACGTACCGAGGCGACCAGCACCTGTGTCTTGTACTCGGGATACTGCCGGAAGATCGTCATGATCTCGGCGATGAGATGCATGCCGTCCTGGCCGATATCGTCGAGGCGGCCCACGAAGGGCGAGACGAAGGTGGCGCCGGCCTTGGCCGCGAGCAGGGCCTGGGCGGCCGAGAAGCAGAGCGTGACGTTCACCATCGTGCATTCGGAGACCAGCGCCTTGCAGGTCTTGAGGCCGTCCGGCGTGAGCGGCACCTTGACCGCCACGTTCTTGGCGATCTTGGCGAGCTTCCTGCCCTCCTCGAGCATCTTCTTGTGGTCGGTCGACACTGTCTCGGCGCTGACGGGTCCGGGGACGACGGCGCAGATCTCCTTGATCACCTCGAGCATGGGCCGGCCGGCCTTCATGATCAGCGAGGGATTGGTGGTGACGCCATCCAGGAGCCCCGATGCGGCGAGGTCCTTGATCTCGGCGACATCGGCGGTATCGACGAAGAACTTCATATAAAATACCCCAATGGCCAGTGGTTCAGCTTGGCGTGCCGCCGCAATTTCTAGCGATTCGCCCTCGCTGCCACAAGCCGAGGGCTCGGGAACGGCGCGCCCGGCATCGGTGGAAAACAGCGCTCTCAGGACAGTGCGTGTCCTTCTGCCGCTGCCCCTTGCCGATGCCTACGACTACAGCGTGCCCGAAGGTCTCGAGGTTGCGGCCGGCGCGTTCGTCATCGTGCCGCTCGGCAAGCGCGAGACGATCGGCGTCGTCTGGGGCGAAGGTACCGGCGACGTGCCGCGCGAGAAGCTGCGCGACGTTGCCGATGTCCTTCCCGCTCTGCCGATGGCCGATACATTGCGGCGCTTCGTCGATTGGGTGGCCGCCTATACGCTTACGCCACCCGGCGCGGTGCTGCGCATGACCATGGGTTCGTTGTCGGCCCTCGACGCGCCGCGCAAGGAGACAGTCTATCGGCTCGCGCCCGCCTTCCCGGGCGGCGAATCGAAACTCACGGCGGCGCGGCGGCGTGTACTGGAG
>DATEID010000249.1:0-20342 GCA_035279245.1 Reyranella sp. | reverse complement strand
GGCATCTTCGGCCCCAACGTCGCCGCCGTGAAGAAGGCCTTCACCGACGCCGGCCGCGAGATCCCCGACGAATTCCGCGCCCGCACGCCGGGAGCGCGGGATGTGGGTTAGGTGTCATCCCGAGCGAAGCGAGGGATCTTTGCTGTTGCCCAAAGATCCCTCGGCCGTTGGCCTCGGGATGACACTTCGTGTCAGAACTCCTTCACCTGCCCTGGCTGCCAGTCGTCCAAAACCTTGATCGAGGTTTGGCCCAGCGCCGCCTTGAACTCGGCCGGCGTGCCCTTGAGGAAGGGGTTGGTGCCGTAGTGCATCGGCAGCACCATCTTGGGCTTGATCCATTCCTTGGTGGCGAAGGCGGCGTCCGCCGGGTTCATGACGTAGTGGCCGCCGATGGGGATCAAGAGCAGGTCGGGCTTGTACTTCTCGCCGTAGAACTTCATGTCGCCGAACAGCGCCGTGTCGCCCATGTGGTAGATCGTGAAGCCGTTGTCGAACTGGAGGATGTAGCCGACCGGCTCGCCGGCGGGATAGCTCGTTTCCTTGCCCGTCGCCGGATCCTTGAGGATCATTTCCGACGAATGCTCGGCGTGCACGGCGGTGACCTTGAGACCGGGCACCGGTTCGATCGTCCCGCCCTTGCCGAAGCGCGGTGCAAGCTTCGGCGGAAGGAAGCCCAGCGTTGCCAGGAATTGATCCATGCCGGCCGGCCCCCAGACGGGCGCCTCGTTCTTTTTTGCGAGGGCGATCGAATCGCCCAAGTGATCGCCGTGGCCATGCGTCACCAGGATCGCATCGACCTTGCCGAGCTTGTCGAGGTCCTTCCATTCCGGCGGGCACTTGGGATTTCCGGTGAGCCACGGATCGATCATGACGACCTTGCCGCCAGGCGTGGTGAGCTTGAAGGCCGATTGTGCGAACCACTGGAGCTGGATCTTGCCCTGCGCATGGGCTGCACTCGCCAGGGCGAGGCAGGCCGACGCAACGATGGCGAGAAGTCGAAAGCGCATTCGCGTCTCCCTCTTTGCGTGTGAGCCTAACAGATTCCTCAGAACGGAAACGGTCGCTTTTCCGTGAGCGGTGAATCGCTCACGATGCAGTGCAACATGGAGCAAGGAGACGGCGCCCGATGAGCATCAAGGGCAAGGCCTACATTGCCGGCATCTACGAGCATCCCACGCGCCTTGCGAAGGATCTGTCGCTCGCCCAGATCCACGCCGAGGTCGCCAAGGGCGCGCTCGAGGACGCAGGCCTCAGCAAGGAAGATGTCGACGGCTATTTCTGCGCCGGCGACGCGCCCGGGCTCGGCCCGATGTCGATGGTCGAATATATGGGCCTGCGCCCGCGGCATGTCGATTCGACTGACACTGGCGGCTCCTCCTATGTGCTCCATGTCGGCCATGCCGCCGAGGCGATCGCGGCGGGCAAATGCAAGGTGGCGTTGATCACCCTCGCCGGCCGTCCGCGCGCCGAGGGCATGGCGACCGGCACGGTGCCGCGCAGCCGGGGCGGCACGCCGACACCCGACGAGCCGTTCGAGTTCCCGTACGGGCCGACCGTCGTCAACATGTACGCCATGTGCGCCATGCGGCACATGTACGAATTCGGCACGACGTCCGAACAGCTCGCCTGGATCAAGGTTGCGGCCTCGCATCACGCCCAATACAACCCGCACGCGCTGTTGAAGGACGTGGTCACGGTCGAGGATGTCGTGAACTCGCCGGTCATTTCCGATCCGCTGCATCGCCTCGATTGCTGCGTCATCACCGACGGCGGCGGCGCGATCGTGGTCGTGGCGCCGGAGATCGCGGCCAAGCTCAAGCGACCCAAGGTAAAGCTGCTGGGCTCCTCGGAGTTCATCAAGACGCAGATGGGCGGCAAGGTCGATCTCACCTATTCCGGCGCGCGCTTCACCGGAGCGGCCGCATTCGCCGAGGCGGGCGTCAAGCCGTCGGACATCAAGTACGCCTCGATCTACGACAGCTTCACCATCACCGTGCTGATGCAGCTCGAGGATCTCGGCTTTTGCGACAAGGGGAAGGGCGGCCAATTCGTGTCGGATGGCAACCTGATTTCGGGCCAGGGCAAGCTGCCATTCAACACCGACGGCGGCGGGCTTTGCAGCAATCATCCGGGCAATCGCGGCGGTCTCACCAAGGTGCTGGAAGCCGTACGCCAGCTTCGCGGCGAGGCGCATCCCAAGGTGCAGGTGAAGAACTGCGATCTCGCGATCGCCCACGGCACCGGCGGCTCGTTGGGGCTCCGGCACGGCAGCGCCACCGTCATTCTGGAGAGGGAGTAGATCATGGCCGAGACCAAAGAGCGCAAGCTGCCGGCGCCCTCCATCAGCCCCGAGACCCAGGCCTATTGGGACGCCGCCGGCAAGGGCAAGCTGCTGGTGCGCAAGTGCACGAGCTGCGGCCAGGCACATCACTATCCGCGCACGATCTGTCCCTTGTGCTTCAGCGACAAGACCGAATGGATCGAGGCGTCGGGCAAGGGCACGATCTATTCCTACAGCGTCATGCGCCGCGCCCCGGTGCCCTATGCCATGGCCTATGTGACCCTGGCCGAAGGGCCGCGCATGGTGACGAACATCGTCGATTGCGACTTCGACAAGCTCGAGGTCGAGCAGCCGGTGAAGCTGGTCTTCAAGCCCACCGACGGCGGCCCGCCGCTGCCCATGTTCACACCCGCCTGACGCCCGATTCGCGATCCAAGAGAGCGCAACTGGAGTTGCGCGCTCCCTTGAGCGCGCTCATCGGAGCGCGCAACTCCAGTTGCGCTCATGCGCGCAGAGCGCGCGCCTTGAAGATGAGCTCCAGACGCCTCAGGAGTTGAGCGCCGCCCATACGCGTTCGGGCGTGCAGGGCATGTCGATGTGCCTGCCGCCCAGCGCATCGACGATGGCGTTCATCACGGCCGGCAGCGCCCCCGCACAGCCGGCCTCGCCGCAGCCCTTGGCGCCGAGCACGTTGGTCTTGGCCGGCACCGCATGGAAGCCGACGCTGAAGGAAGGCACGTCCGACGCGCGCGGCAGGGCATAGTCCGTGAAGCTGCCGGTGAGAAGCTGGCCGTCCTCGCTGTAGACGGTGTGCTCCATCACGGCCTGGCCGATGCCCTGCACCACGCCGCCATGGCTCTGGCCCGACACCAGCAGCGGATTGATGACCGTGCCGAAGTCGTTGACCATGGTGTACTTCACCACCGCGATCGTGCCCGTTTCGGGATCGATCTCGACCTCGGCCACATGCGCGCCGTTGGGGAAGGCTGACGGCGCCGCCTCGTGCACATGCGTCACGTCGAGACTGGCGGGCATGCCCTGGGGCAGCTTGAGGCCGCTGCGCAACTTCTCGGCCAGGTCCATGATGCCGATGCCGCGGTCGGTGCCGACGATGGTGAAGCGACCGGCCTTGAACTCGATGTCGGCCGCCGCGGCTTCGAGCACGACGCCGGCGATTTGCTTGCCTTTCTCGATCACCTTCTCCGAGGCTTCGACGATCGCCGCGCCCGACGCCATGATCGACTTGGAGCCGCCGGTGCCGCCGCCGGCAACCAACAAATCGCTGTCGCCCTGGATCAGCTTGATCCTGTCGAAGGGAATGCCGAGCTTCTCGGTCAGCACCTGGGCGAATGGCGACCAGTGGCCCTGGCCGTAGTCGAGCGTGCCGGTGATGATCGTCACGTCGCCATTCTTCTCGAAGCGCAGACCGCCCTGTTCCTTCTGCGGCGGCGCCGTCACCTCGAGATAGTTGCCGAGCCCGCGGCCACGCAGCTTGCCACGCTTCTCGCTGTCGGCCTTGCGCTTGTCGAAGCCCGCCCAGTCGGCGGCGGCCAGCGCCTTGTCGAGCAGCGTCGTGAAGTCGCCCGAGTCGTACGTCGTCTGGGCCGGCGTCTGGTGCGGCATGGCCGAGGGTCTGATGTGGTTCTTCCGGCGCAGCTCGACCGGATCGATCTTCATCTCGCGGGCCGCCATGTCGACCAGCCGCTCCATGAAGTAGTTGCCTTCGGGCCGGCCGGCGCCGCGATAGGCGCTGACGGGCGTGGTGTTGGTGAAGACGCACTTGGTGTTCACCTCGAGCGCCGGCGTCTTGTAGACGCCGATCGAGTTCTTGGCGACGTTGAGGGTGCCCATCATCGGCGCCACGGTGCCGAGATAGGCGCCCATGTTGCCGTAGCCGGTGAAGCGCAGCGCGAGAAAGTTGCCGTCCTTGTCGAGCGCCAACTCTGCGTCGAACTCGTGGTCGCGGCCATGCTGGTCGCTGAGGAAGGAGCCCGAGCGGTCGTCGGTCCATTTGACCGGCCGGCCGAGCAGCTTCGCGGCGTGGAAGAGGCCGGCATATTCGGGATAGGCCGAGGCCTTCATGCCGAACGAGCCGCCGACATTGCCGGTCAGCACGCGGACCTTGTCGGCCGGCACCTTGAGGATGTCGTTGGCGAGCTGGTTCTTGAGGCCGAACACGCCCTGGCTGCAGGAGTACAGCGTGTACCGGCCGGACGCCGGCTCGAACTCGGCGATCGCCGAGCGCGGTTCCATCGCCGCCACGACGACGCGATTGTTGACGATATGCAGCCGCGTGACATGGGCGGCCCTGGCGAACCCGTCCGCCACCTTGTTCGCGTCGCCGAAATGATAGTCGAGACAGACATTGCCCGGTACGTCGTCGTAGAGCTGCGGCGCGTCCGGTTGGCATCCGGCCTTGGCGTCGGTGACGGCCGGCAACGGTTCGATATCGACGACGACCGCTTCGGCGGCGTCCCTGGCCTGGGCAAGCGTCTCGGCGACCACGAAGGCCACCGGGTCGCCGACGAACCGCACCCTGTCGACCGGCATCGACGGCCGCTCCGGCTTCTTCATCGGCGAGCCGTCCCGGTTGGGGAAGGGGATGATGCATTTCAGCAGCCCGAAGCCCGCCGCGACGAGATCGGCGCCTGTCCAGACGCCCAGCACGCCCGGCATCTTCCTGGCTTCCGCCGTGTCGATGCCCTTCAGGACGCCGTGCGCCACCTGGCTGCGCACCATGACCGCATAGGCCTGGTCAGGCAGATTGACATCGTCGGTATAGCGACCCTGGCCCCTGAGCAGGGTCGGGTCCTCCTGACGGGGCACCGGCTGGCCGATACCGAATTTCATCAAATTGAGATTGTCCGCATCCAGAGGCGCGTTCATGGCGGTCGGTCCGAAAATGGGTGGGAGGTCGGGCACGATCATAGCGCACGACCCCGGGGGCTGTGCTAGTCATTGCTGCCATGTCGAACCTCGACCCCGTGACCCTGACGGTCATCCAGAATGGCCTGATCCAGGTCTGCAACGAGATGGATCTGGCCTTCGTGCGATCCGCCTTTTCGCCGGTGATCTCCGAGGGCATGGACCGCTCCGACGGCATCTACGCCGCCGAGGATGGCGCGCTGATCGCCCAGGGCGAGCTCGGCCTGCCGGTGTTCGTCGGCACCATGCAGTTCTCGACGCGGGCGGTGATCGAACGGGTGAAAACCCACTATGCCGGTAAGGTCGATCCGGGCGACACATTCATCGTCAACGATCCCTATCTCGGCGGCACGCACCTGATGGACGTGCGCTTCGTGAAGCCCTTTTTCTACAAGGGCGAGCTGTTCGCCTGGCTCGCCAATACCGGGCACTGGCCCGATGTCGGCGGCATGGTGCCGGGTGGTTTCTCGGCGAGCGCCACCGAGGTCGAGCAGGAGGGACTGCGCCTGCCGCCGGTGAAGTTCTTCAAGAAGGGCGAGATGGACCAGGAGATCCTGTCGATCATCCTGAGCAACATCCGCATCGCCGACCAGCGCATCGGCGACATCAAGGCGCAGGCCGCCGCGCTCGCGACGGGCGAGCAGAGGCTGACGGCGTTGATCGACCGCTACAGCGCGGCCACGGTGCGCCAGGCGATCGCCGAGATGCGCCATCGGGCCGAGCGCCAGATGCGCGCCAGGATCGCGGCCATTCCCGACGGGGTCTACGAAGGCAGCTCACAGGTCGACAGCGACGGCGTGGTCGACGAGCCGCTCACCATCCGGATGAAGGTCACCAAGAGGGGCGAGGATCTGACCTTCGACATGGCGGGCTCGAGCCCGCCTTGCCGTGGGCCGATGAACAGCGTGATCGCCACCACCAAGTCGGCGATCTATCTCGCCATCAAGCACATCTTTCCCGATGTGCCGATCAATGCCGGCACCTTCGAGCCGCTGCATATCGTCGAGCCGGAGGGCACGTTCCTTTTTGCCAGGTATCCGCGGCCCGTGTCGGGTTGCGCGGCGGAGGTGAGCCAGCGCATCGCCGAAGCGGTGTTCGCGGCATTGACGCACGCGATCCCGGATCTCCTGTTCGCGGCGCCGGCCGGCACGTCGGGCAATCTCGGCGTCGGCGGCTACGATCCCGAGCGTCAGCGCAACTACATCATGTATCTCTTCACCGGCGGCGGATACGGTGGCTTCCAGGGCGGCGACGGCCTGTCGAACGGCTGCTCGACCATCGGCATTTCCAAGATGCCGCCGGTCGAGGTGCTGGAGCAGTTCTATCCAGTGCTGTTCGAGGAGTTCTCGCTGTGCGAGGGATCGGGCGGCGCGGGCGAGTATCGCGGCGGCTTCGGCATCAACTACGCGATCAGGCTGCGGCGCGGCGAGGCGCGCGTATCGATGGTGATGGACCACGGCCGCACCGGCCCGCAGGGCGTCTTGGGCGGCCGGGACGGCGGCACCAATAGCGTGCTCGTGACACAGGGCGGCAAGACCTATCGGCCGCCGCATCTCTCGAAAGACCAGGACATCCGCATCGGCGCCGGCGACGTGGTCCGCGTGTCGACGCCGGGCGGCGGCGGCTTCGGCGATCCGGCCAAGCGCAAGCCCGAGCTGGTGGCCCGCGATATCGCGCGCGGCTACTACACGCCCGCGGAAGCGTGCGAGAAATTCGGCGTCCGGCTGGCGGCGGAGTGATGCCGCCGTCTTTGGGACAACGAGCCTCCGGCTCGCATCATGCGCGCGCAGGATGCGCGGCCCGCATGAGCATGAAGAGGCGAACAGTCGCCGGACTGGTTTTGCTTGTCTTCGCCCGTCACGCGTACGCGCAGATGCGGCTCAAGATGCCGGAGCAATGGTACGGCGTCGAAGTCGAGGACAATGTTTTTATCGTGCAGATGCCAGGCATCCCCGATCATCGCATCGTGAACGACGTGTCGGCGCGCGGGACGCCGTTCCAGCTCCATTCCTACAGTCTCGACGCCGGCGGCTTTTCCTATGTTGCCCAGAGTGCGCTCTATCCGGACGACGTCGATGCCGGCAATCCTCGCAGGATTCTGCAGGCCGCGCTCGACAGCCGCGCCCGCAATCTCGAGGGCGGCAAATGGGGCAAGGTCGACTGGAGGCAGATCCAGGGAGCGACCGCTGTCGAGTCGGAGGGACCGCTACGCAGCGGCAATTCGTTGCGGCAGCTCGTGCTCCTGAAGGGCAGGCGTTTCGTCTCGCTCGCGTTCCTTGGACCGGCCGGTTCGGTCGACAGTTCCGAGGCGCAGCGCTTCTTCAACTCGCTGAAGCTGCAAAGATGACCAAGCCGCGCATCCATGTCCTCGCCCTCGGCGGCACCATCGCCACGCGCCCCGATGCGACCGGCGCCATGCAGATGGGATTAGGTGCCGTCGACCTGGTGGCGGCCGTGCCTCTGCTCGCGAAGATCGCCCACATCGAGGCCGAGACCGTGTCGCGCGTCGGCAGTCATTCGCTCTCCTTCGACCAGATCCACGCACTCGCCGCCAAGATCCGCACGCTCGAGGCCGATGGCATCGTGGTGACGCAGGGCACCGACACGCTGGAGGAGACGAGCTTCCTGCTCGACCTCCTGCTCGATCTCGATGTGCCGGTGGTCGTGACGGCGGCCATGCGCAATCCCGCGCTCACTTCGCCCGACGGTCCGGGCAATCTGCTGGCGGCCGTGCGCGTCGCAACCAGCCCATGGGTGCGGATGCATGCTAGGGCGCTGGGCGTCATGGCCGTGATGCTCGACGAAGTCTACGCAGCGGCCGACGTGTTGAAGGTGCATCCGACGCGGCTCAACGCGTTTGCCTCCACACAGACCGGACCGGTCGCTGCGCTGGTCGAGGATCGGCTCGTGCCGCTGTCGCTGCCGCTGCGCGATGCCATCGTGGCAGCGCGGACTCGATTGGCGCCGCGACTCGGTGCCGCGAGCGCCGCCGATCATCCTTCGGTTGCGTTGCTATGGATGGCGCTCGACGAGACCGGCGGTCTCATCGAGGCAGTTGCGCGCGCGCCGGACCGGCTGGGCTATGGAGGCGTCGTGGTCGGCGCCATGGGCGGCGGCCATGTGCCGGAGCGCGTGGTCGACGCGCTGACACAGCTTGCTGCTGCGTTGCCCACTGTCATCTCGCCGCGTGCAGGAGGCGGACCGCTGCTGCGACAGACTTACGGTGGCCCAAGCTCGGAGATCGCGCTACGCAAGGCGGGCATGATCTGGGGTGGCCGGTTGCATCCACTCAAGGCGCGCATCCTGCTGGATAGCTGCTTGCGCGCCGGATTGGACCGATCGGCCATCGCCGAGCTGTTCGACGCCTTCGGATAGCGTGGCGCGCCCCATGGTCTGGGCGAGGGGAGTGCGATGTTCGAAGCCTTCGACGCAACGCTGCTGGCCCGGCTGCAGTTCGCCTTTACCGTTTCGTTCCACTTCATCTTCCCGTCCTTCACGATCGGCATCGCGAGCTATCTCGCCGTGCTCGAGGCAATGTGGCTCGCGACCGGACGCTCGGTCTATCTGAACCTCTTCAAGTACTGGCTGAAGATCTTCTCGCTGGTTTTCGGCATGGGCGTGGTGTCGGGCATCGTCATGTCCTACCAGTTCGGCACCAACTGGTCGGTCTATTCCCAGAAGGCGGGACCGGTGGTCGGCCCGTTGATGGCCTACGAGGTGCTGACGGCCTTCTTCCTCGAAGCGGGCTTCCTGGGCGTGATGCTGTTCGGCATGAACCGCGTCGGGCGCGGCCTGCATTTCGTGGCCACGCTCGCGGTCGCGGTCGGCACGCTGATCTCGGCCTTCTGGATCCTCGCCGCCAACAGCTGGATGCAGACGCCGGTCGGCCATACTGTCGCCGCGAACGGCCAGTTCGTGCCGGCCGATTGGGGCCAGATCATCTTCAATCCCTCGTTCCCCTATCGGCTGGCGCATACCGTGATGGCGGCGTTTCTCACCACGGCGCTGGTCGTGGGCGGCGTCGGTGCCTGGCACCTCCTGCGCAGCCGGAGGGGCGAGGGAGTGCGGGTCATGTTCTCGATGGCCATGGGCATGATCACGGTGACGGCGCCCATCCAGATCCTGCTCGGCGACCAGCACGGCCTGAACACGCTCGAATACCAGCCCACCAAGGTGATGGCGATGGAAGGTCACTTCGAGAGCCATCCAAATGGCGCGCCGCTGATCCTGTTCGGTCTGCCGGACGAGGCGGCGGCCAAGGTCCACGACGCCGTGTCGATCCCCAAGCTCTCGTCGTTGATCCTGAAGCATTCCCTGGATGCGCCGCTCAAGGGGCTAGACACGGTCCCACGCAGCGAGTGGCCACCGGTGGCGATCGTGTTCTGGTCGTTCCGGATCATGGTCGGGCTCGGCCTGTTGATGCTTCTCCTGGGTGCGTGGAGCCTGCTGGCTCGCCTGTGGCGCGGCCTCTACGACTGGAAGTGGCTGCATCGGCTTGCCCTCACCATGGGGCCGGCAGGCTTCGTCGCGGTGATCGCCGGCTGGGTGACGACGGAGGTCGGTCGCCAGCCCTACACGGTCTACGGCCTGCTGCGCACCGCAGACTCCGTGTCGCCACTGCAGGCACCGGCGGTCGCCTCGTCGCTCCTCGCCTTCATCGTCGTCTATTTCATCGTCTTCGGCGCCGGCATCTTCTACGTGCTGAAGTTGATGGGACAGGCGCCCCAGGAGGCGGAGCCGGAACCTGCGCCCATGCCGAGCCATGCCGCCGGCATCACGCCAGCGCCGGCAGTGGCGTCGGGTCGGAGGACATGAGCATGCCGATCACCTTCGATCTGCCCACCGTCTGGGCGTTCATCATCACCTTCGCGATCTTCGCCTATGTCGTGATGGACGGGTTCGATCTCGGCATCGGGATTCTGTTCCCGTTCTTCTCGGAGGGCCGAGAGCGGAACAGTGCGATGAATTCGATCGCGCCGGTTTGGGACGGCAACGAGACCTGGTTGGTGCTGGGCGGCGGCGGATTGATGGCGGCCTTCCCGATCGCCTACGGCATCATCCTGTCGGCGCTCTATACGCCGATCATCGCCATGCTGCTGGCGCTGATCTTCCGAGGCGTCGCCTTCGAGTTCCGCTGGCGCGATCCGGGTCATCGCAAATATTGGGATGCGGGTTTCACGCTGGGCTCGATCGTCGCGGCGTTGGCGCAGGGCATCACGCTCGGCGGCCTGCTGCAGGGCATTGCCGTGCACGACAATGCCTATGCCGGCGGCTGGTGGGACTGGCTGTCGCCGTTCAGCGTGCTGGTAGGGGTGAGCCTCGTCTGCGGCTATGCGCTTCTCGGCGCGACATGGCTGATCATGAAGAGCGAGGGGACACTGCAGGACCATAGCCATCGTCTGGCGCTGCGCTTTGGCATCGCCACCATTGCCGGCATGGCGACGGTGAGTGCGGCAACGCCGTTTCTCAGCCACCAATACGCCGCGCGCTGGTTCGACTGGCCGCAGGTCCTGTTCACCGCGCAGGTGCCGCTTCTGGTAGCGATCGCCTCAGTCGCCTTCTTCTTCGCGCTGCGTCACCGGCACGATCATTGGCCGTTCCTGATCGCGCTCGCGCTGTTCGCGCTCGGTCTCGCAGGCCTCGGTGTCAGCCTCTATCCCTATGTCGTGCCGCGCGCCGTCACCATCTGGGAGGCCGCCGCTCCGTCGGCCAGCCTCGAATTCATGCTGGTCGGCGCAGCGATCATGGTGCCCATCATCCTGGCCTACACGAGCTATGCCTACTGGGTGTTTCGCGGCAAGACGGGCCACGAAGGCTACCATTGAGGGATCGCCGATGCCGTCCCGCCGCCAATGGCTGTGGTTCGTTGGTCTTTGGGCCGCCGGCGTCGGCGTGACCGCGCTGGTCGGCTACGGCATCCGTCTGTGGCTCAAATAAGACGCTCGACCATAGTCGTTCAGCAATCGGAGAGCGATGGCTCGCGCGCATCGCGACCGCGTCCTTGGCAAGGTCATGTGGCTATGTCGTGCGGCGGGTGGGACGGCAGTTCCACGCGAGCGGCCGGCCGCTGCCGTAGTTCTCGCGCAGCGAGGCAAGATCGTCGCGACCGACCCATTGGACCGATGCATCGGCGTAGCGAAAGCCGTCGCCGGTCGGCTGGTATTCGGTGCGCCAGGTCCGGTTCTCGAAGGTGACGGTCGCCCTGTTCCGGGCGTAGACCACCAGGACCTCCTTGCTGTTCTCGCAGGCATAGGCGATGCCGTGCGGCACCTTGTCGTCCGGCGCCGGCCGTGCGATGGGCGCCGGGGCGGTGACCGCCGCCCTTTGCTGCGTGCAGGCGGCCAGAGGCGCGACCAGCAGGACTGCGGCGGTCGACAAGGGACGCATCAGGCAATTTCCTTTCCGTGTTTCGGGGAGCGCGAGCTTAGCGGCGTCGCGAAGCGAGGCAACGCTTCCAAGCCTGACGCCGCCTGCGCATACTGCCGCGCCTGCGAGTGAACCGCCGGGGGATCGAATGCCGCATCTGAAGCTGCGCGACGGCGCCGAACTCTACTACGAGAGATCGGGCAGCGGCCCGCCGCTCTTCCTTGTGCCAGGGTTGGGTGGAGACGGCCGGTTCTGGGGCGACAACGTTGCAGCGCTTGCCAAGGATTTCACCGTGGTGGTGCACGATCATCGCGGCACCGCACGCAGCACGCTGTCGCGGATCGACTACAGCGTGGCGCAAATGGCCGACGACGCGCTCCAGCTCATCGAGGGCCTGGGCTTCGACAAGGTCCATTGGTGCGGCCATTCCACCGGCGGCGCGATGGGACAGGTGCTGGCGATCGAGCATCCCGAGCGCATCGACCGGCTGGTGCTGAGCGCGACCTGGGCCAGGACCGATGCCTTCTTCCGCCGCCTGTTCGAGGTGCGCGCCCAGACGCTGCGCGAGCTGGGACCGGCCGCCTATCTCAAGGCGAGTGCGCTCGCGCTCAACATGCCCGCCTGGATCCGCGACCACGATGCCGATCTCGTGGCCGCCGAGGCAAAAGCCAAAGAGACTATTCCCGTTCCCGAGATCACACTGTCGCGCATCGCCGCCATCGTGGCGCACGACCGGCGAGCCGAGCTTCAGAAGGTGCGGGTGCCGACGCTCGCCGTCTGCGCCCGCGACGACATGGTGACGCCGCTCTATTTCACGGAGGAACTCGTGCGCCTCATTCCCGGGGCGCGCGCGTACGTCCTGCCGGATGGCGGCCACTTCTATCCGAGCGTGCACGGCGGCGAATTTCGGCGTGTAATGACCTCTTTCCTGCTGGAGTCCTGAATGCCTGCCAAGATCGAACCCCGCATTGAGCCGACGATCGCCGCCTTTGCCGCCGAGCTGACCGCCATCCGGCGTGACATCCACGCCCATCCCGAGCTCGGCTTCGAGGAGGAGCG
The DNA here is from genome assembly GCA_035279245.1 of Reyranella sp. Taxonomy (GTDB): domain Bacteria; phylum Pseudomonadota; class Alphaproteobacteria; order Reyranellales; family Reyranellaceae; genus Reyranella. The sequence continues at coordinate 7,711 of DATEID010000249.1, read as the reverse complement.
GACCTCGAAGATCGTCGCCGGCAAGCTCGAGGAGTGGGGCTGCGAGGTGACCACCGGCATCGGCAAGACCGGCGTCGTGGGCACGATCCGTGTCGGCAACAATCCCAGGGCGATCGGGCTGCGCGCCGACATGGATGCGCTGCCGATGGACGAGCACAATACCTTCGATCATCGCAGCCGCCACGACGGGCGCATGCATGCCTGCGGCCATGATGGCCACACGACGATGCTTCTGGGCGCGGCCAAGTATCTTTCCGCCACGCGCAACTTCGACGGCACGGTGCATTTCATCTTCCAGCCCGCCGAGGAAGGACGCGGCGGCGCCGAGGCCATGGTGAAGGACGGCCTGTTCGAGAAGTTCCCCTGCGAGCAGATCTTCGGCATGCATAACCGGCCCAAGCTCGATGTCGGCAAGTTCGCCATCCGTCCGGGCCCGCAGATGGCGGGTGGCGGCTTGTTCGACATCAAGATCACCGGCAAGGGCGCCCACGGCGCGCGGCCGGAGACAGGCATCGATCCGGTGATCATCGCCACGCAGATCATCTCGGCTCTGCAGAGCGTGGTGTCGCGCAACGTGCCGCCGCTCGATTCGGCAGTGATCTCGGTGACGCAGATGCATGCCGGCGACGCCTACAACGTGATCCCGCAGGAGGCGGTGCTTCGCGGCACCATCCGCGCCTTCCGCAAGGAGACCATGGCGCTCGTCAAGGAGCGCATCGAGACGATCTCACGCGGCATTGCCAAGACGCTGGGCGGCACGGCCGAGCCCGACGTGCGCGTGGTCTTTCCGCCGCTGGTCAACGACCGCGACTCGGTGAAGTTCATCGCCGATGTGGCCGCTTCGATCGTCGGCGAGGAGAACATGAATCGGGAGGGGCCCTACGTGATGGCGTCGGAGGACTTCTCCTACATGCTGGAGAAGGTGCCGGGCGCCTTCATCAACATCGGTAACGGCGGCGGCGAGGGTGGCTGCGAGGTCCATAACCCAGGCTACGACTTCAATGACGAGATCATCACGCTGGGCGCCACCCTCTGGTCGCGCGTCGTGGAGACGAAGCTCGCGAAGGATGGCGCCGCGTCATCCCGAGCGTAGCGGACCGGAAAGATCGCTCGGTCTTCGGCCTCGGGATGACACTGGAAGCAAGTGAGCCATGACTTCGGAGATCATCCTCTGGTCCGACTACGTCAGCCCCTACGCCTTCGTTGCGAAGGCATGGGCCTACGAGCTCGAGGCCGACTACGAGGTCGTGCTGGACTGGCGACCCTACACGCTCGACATCGCCTCGTTCCAGGGCTCGGTCGCCGAGCGCGATCCGCACCATTGGCGGCGCGTGCGTTATGCCTACATGGACGCGCGCCGCTTCGCCAACAAGCAGGGCCTGACGCTGATGGGGCCGAAGAAGATCTACTTCGGCCGCCCCATCAACGCCGGCATGCTCTATGCCCGCAAGCACGGCGTGTTCCGCCGCTACAACGATCTTGCCTTCGATCGCTTCTGGCGTCGCGCCATCGATCCGGAGAATGTCGAAGCCGTCGAGGCGCTGTTGGTCGAGGCCGGAGCGCTCGTCGGATTCGCGGCTTTCCTGGCGGGCGAGGGCGGCGCGGAGCACGATCGGTTGCGCAACGAGGCCGAGGGGTCGGGCGTTTTCGGAGTGCCGACCTTCGTCTTCGGGGGCGAGCTCTTCTGGGGCGGCGATCGCATCGGGCTGCTGCGCGAACGGCTCGACGAGAAAGGCGTGAAGCGCCGCCGCGCTGCCTGAACGGACAAGGTCGGCTGTCCTCACGATGGAGACGGTCGATGGTCAAATCGGTGATGAAACCGCGGCGCAAGGCGCGCCTGCCCGCCGCGCCCCAGATGGAGCCGCTGCGCAAACGTACCTTGATCGTGGTGGCCGACAGCGCCCGCGCGCGTTTCCTCGAGCCGAGTGACGACACGCGCAAGCTCGTGCCGGCAAGCCAGCTCGATATGGTTTCGCCGACCAGCCGTCGGCCCACGCGTGCCCTCGTCACCGACAAGCCCGGTCGTGGCTTCCGCTCGGCCGGCGGCCGGACGCGGCATGCCTACGAGCAGACGCATGACGTGCACAAGCTCGAGAAGCACAAGTTTGTCGAGTCGCTTGCCGAGACGCTCGACGACATTTGCGCGCGTGGCGAGTTCGACCGCATGGTCCTGGTGGCCCCCAGCCGCAGCCTGGGCGAATTGCGCGGCCTGCTGTCACCCAGGGTTCGACGGATGGTGTCGCACGAGGTGCCGAAGGATCTGACCGCCTCGACACCCACCTCGCTCAAGCGAGCGCTCGCCTCGATCCTGCCGACTCCAGTGGTGTCGCCACCCTGACCGTCCCGCGGCGGCGAGCTACTGGTCCGGTCTGTCGATGGTGCGTTCGACCCGTTCACGCAGCGTCTTCGTTTCGCCGCGCTGCTTCTTCGCGCTGTCCGTCAGCAGGCGCTTGGCGCGGCGGAAGGCATCGTTCACGGCGAATTGGGGGATGGCGAACCGGTCATCCGCTTCAGGCCGCTGGTTCACATCGATGATGATGTTCCCCGGCAGCACCATGTGGATGTTGACGCGGTAGAGGTTGTTGGTGCGATGGCGCCGGTCCGGCACCTGGACAATGACGTGGCAGGCCGTCATTCGGCCATAAATCCTTTCGAGGCTCTCGACGTGCTCCCGGACGAAGCTGTCCAGCGCCTCGCTGGTTTCGCCTCCCTGGAAGGTCACTCGCAGCGGCGTTTCCATGCTCGTCCCCCTGAGCTTGTTCACCTTCCCGTAAACGCCGTAAGGAAAGGCGGGTTGCCGGCTAGTCGGCGCCGAGCATTGGCGCATCCGCCTGCTTGGGTCGTGCGACGCGATGCGTCACCATGCGCTGGTGCAGGCCGCGGATCGTATCGCTGCCGCGGCTGAGGCAGAGCCACGGGAAGAGGCCGTGCACGAAGCAGGCAAGGCCGCCCACCAGCATACGCCCGCCGAAGCCGAACGCCATGCCCATGTGCTGGAGATAGGTCTCGTTGACCGAGGCCGGATGGTCGGTGAACCGCTGCAACATGAGCGGGAGTCTAGCGGGCGGCGCGGGAAAAGGGTTGCAAGATTTGCGCGCACCACGCCAATATGTAGAACAGATTTCCAAGGACGCCCGTATGTCTATGAAATTATCGCTCGATTCCTTCGATCGCAAGATTCTGGATTGCCTGCAGGACGAGGCCGACATGCCGTTGGCCGAAGTCGCGAGGCGGGTCGGGCTCTCCACCACGCCCTGCTGGCGCCGCATCAACCGGCTCAAGGAGGAGGGCATCATTCGTGCGCGCGTGGCGCTCTTGGACCGCAAGGCCGTCAATGCGGGCGTCACGGTATTCGTGGCCGTGCGCACGGCGCAGCACAACGCGCAGTGGCTGGCCCGCTTCGCGCGGGCGGTGGCCTCGTTTCCCGAGGTGATGGACTGCTATCGCATGAGTGGCGAGATCGACTACCTGATCCGGCTGGCGCTGCCCGACATCGACGCCTACGACGCGTTCTACAAGCGCCTCATCGCCAGGATCGAGCTTTCCGACGTCACCTCCATGTTCGCCATGGAGGAGATCAAATCCACGACGCGGCTGCCGCTCTCCTATCTGCCTGCCTAAGCTGCAAAGGCCCGACCGAGAGCATCGAACGACGGTTGGGCGGCAAGATCGGCGAACAGCTCGCACAAGCCCTGGCAGCTGTAGCCTCGGCGCCAGCCCATCGCCACGCGCAGGAAGGTCGGGTCCTGCTCGGTCAAGGGTTCGATCAATTCGAAGCGATGGCCGCGAAAGCCGAAGGAGCCGCCGTTGGCGATCAGCAGGCTGCGCCGTTCGCTTTCGACTTCGACAATATGTGCGAGGCAACGATAGTCGTCCGGACTTCCATCGTGCAGCCTCAGAGCACAGAAAGGAGCACGCGCCGCCGGCGAAAGCTCGCAAGGATGACAGCGGTCGAGGAAGATTCGCGAGCGTCCACCCACTGCCTCGGCGAGCGCTTGGTTGTTTTCGAAGATTGCTGTCGTGTAGCGATGGGCGTAGGCGCGATCCATGAACCAGGGCACGGACAGGGCCGAGAATTCGTCGAAGGTCAAGCCGGCGCCGATGAGCGCTCGCAATGCGCGAAGGTCTGCGGCGAAGCCCGCGGCCTGGTCCGGACTGCGCGCGAAGATGCGGACGATCCCCACGTTCGCAAGCTCCAATCCGGCTTGGTCGAGCTTGAGGCCGGAGCTGTAAGCGATGAGCAGCGAACAGGAAGGCGGCAAACGCTGCAGGTGGGCGTCGAGATCGTAGGTCGGACCCACCATCGTGATGTCGAGCAACATGGCTAGGCGCGGGACTGGCAGCGTCCTGTCGCAGCCGAAGCGGCCGTCGCACCAGATCGGTTCGGCGATCACCAGGTCCGCGGCATCACTCGCGACGGGCACCGGACGAAGGATCCGGCCGGGCCAACGTCGCAGAAGCGCCGCCGTCTCGAAATAGGCGCCGGCATGGGCGACCGTCAGCGGACCCGATTGTCCCCAGCGCGATACGGCGAGATGCAGCAGGGCGGCAAGCGCCGCCTGTCCGCTGCGGCAGAGGACGAGCTCGCGCGACCAGTTCGCCGGCGCTGCCTGCATGTAGCCTTCGCCCCGCGCCTCGAGAACGGCAACGTCCAGATCGCGTTCGTAACCGAAGCTGACGCTGTCGCCAGCGGCGACACGGGTCGCAGCGCCTTGACATGGGCTCTTGAGAGTCGTGTCGGCCGGCCGATGCGCCGCGGCAAGCCACTCCCGACGTAGCCGCCACGCTGCAGCCTCCAGTTGCCTTTCCTGGTCGCGGAAGTCGTTTCCGCGGAGCGCCAGCTTGCCGATCAGCTCCGCCGCCGTGCGCTCGTTCCTGCTGTTGTCCGCGATGCTGGCCGCGAGGTTTTCGAGGTCCTCCCTGTCCTGGTCGATTGCCTCGCGAAATTCCATGGCGGGATAACGTCGTTCAGGCTGCCGCGTTGCTGCGGTGCGACCGAGCAGGTCTGGTGTCGTGCCGGCCGTCCCACTAGGATCGGCGGCCGTTTGCTTGAGGGAGCTCCAGGGGAACGATGTCTACCGGCAAGAACCGCAAGAAAGTCCTGATTGTCGGCCGTATGCCGCAGGCCGGCCTCGACGTGCTGAAGAAGCGTGACGACGTCGAGTACGAGATTCTGACCGACGACTCGATCCCCTCGCTGCATCCCAAGCTGAAGGATGCCAATGCCGTGACGCTGGGCGCCACGCCCTTCCGGCAGGCCGAGCTCGACGTCGCGCCGGGCATGATGGTCGTCGCCCGGCTGGGTGTGGGCTTCGACGCGGTCGAGATTCCGGCGCTCAACAGGCGCAAGATCCCACTCATGACCACCGGCATCGCCAATTCGGTCTCGGTCGCCGAGCATGCGATGTATATGATGCTGGCGGCGGCGCGACTCACCAGAAAGCACGACCGTTTCGTGCGCGAGGGCGGATGGGCGCAGCGTCTGTCGGATCTGCCGTCCGATCTTTCCGGCAAGTCGGTTCTGGTGGTGGGTATGGGCCGTATCGGCTCGCGCACGGTGAAGCGCTGCGTGGCCTTCGAGATGGAAACCTACGTGCTCGATCCGAATATCTCCGAGGCGGAGATCAAGAAAGCCGGCGCCACCAAGGTGACGGACCTCGAGGCGATCCTGCCCAAGGTGGATTTCGTCTCAGTCCACTGTCCGAAGTCGCCGGAGACGGTGAACATGTTCAATGCCGAGACACTGGCCCTCATGAAGCCGGACGCGTTCCTGGTGAACACCGCGCGCGGCGGTATCGTGAACGAGGAGGCGCTTTACAATGCCTTGACCACGGGCAAGTTGCGCGGCGCCGGCCTCGACGTGCTCGACCGTGAGCCGCCCGATCCGAAAAACAAGCTTTTCACGCTCGAGAACGTGATCTTCAGCCCGCACATGGCCGGCGTCACCAAGGAGGCGAGCGACCGCATGGCCGTCACCGCCGTCGAGAACATCCTGTCGGTGTTCGACGGCCGGCCCAATGCCGCCAACGTCGTGAACAAGGAAGTGCTGGGCGGAGCATAGAACCAGCTCGTCATCCCGAGTCGCGCGCGGTATCCCGCGCGCTGAAGCGAGGGATCTTTCGTGGCACGAAGGAAGGACCCCTCGCTTCGCTCGGGATGACACGGGTAGCGCTTTCGTTCGGCTCAGGCTGACAGCACTTCCTTATTCACGACGTTGGCGGCGTTGGTGCGGCCGTCGAACACCGAGAGGATGTTCTCAACGGCGGTGACGGCCATGCGGTCGCTCGCTTCTTTGGTGACGCCGGCCATGTGCGGGCTGAAGATCACGTTTTCGAGCGTGAAGAGCTTGTTCTTGGGATCGGGCGGCTCGCGGTCGAGCACATCCAGCCCGGCGCCGCGCAGCTTGCCGGTGCTGAGGGCCTTGTAGAGCGCCTCCTCGTTGATGATGCCGCCACGCGCAGTGTTCACCAGGAACGCGTCGGCCTTCATCAGCCCCAGCGTCTCGGCATTGAACATGTTCACCGTCTCCGGCGACTTGGGGCAGTGGACCGAGACGAAGTCGACCTTGGGCAAAATCGCCTTGAGGTCGGCCACCTTGGTGGCGCCCGCCTTCTTGATGTCGGCCTCGGAAATGTTGGGATCGAGCACGTAGGTCTCCATCTCGAACGCAACGCAGCGCTTCACGGTGCGCGAGCCGATGCGTCCCATGCCGACCACCAGCACCGACTTGCCTGCGACGTCGGACGGAAGGTCGGAGAGGCGCTGGCCCCAGGCACTCTCGCGCACGAAGCGGTCATGCTTCTTCGTGAGCCGCGCCGCCGCCAGCATCATGTACATCGCATGCTCGGCGACCGAGACCGAGTTGGCGATGCCGGTGGTCATGAGCGGGATCTTGCGTTTGTTGAGCGCGGGGATCTCGACCGCATCGAAGCCGACGCCGAGGCGCGCCACGACCATCATGCCGGGTGCTGCATCGAGTTCGGCCTGGCGGAAAGGTGTCGCGCCCAAGGTCACGGCGTTCGCGTCCTTGAGCTTCGCGTGCAGCGATGGCGCCGAATCGTCGGTCAGGATCTCGTAGTCGACATCGTCGCGCTTTTTCAGCACGTCAACGCCGGCCTGCGGCATGCGGCCGACGACCAGTACTTTCTTGCGGTTCTTGCCGGAATTCGGGCCCGTAGACATCGTTTCCCCTGCGCGTTTGGATCGAACGGCAGCGATCCTACGGGCAGCCGCGCCACGAGGCCAGTTCGAGCGCAACACATCGCCGCGACTCCGTTTCGCGGGGCAATCGCCGCTTTCGGATCACGGCAGATAGGCAAGCGGCAACCGGGTCGTCGACTTGATCTCCTCCATGGCGAACATGGAGGTGACGTCGGAGAGTTCGATCCGGGCGATCAGGCGCTTGTAGAAGGCGTCGTAGGCGTCGATGTCGGGGAGCGCCAGTCGGATCAGGTAATCGATCTCGCCGCTCATGCGATAGCAGTCCATCACCTCGGGAAACGACGCTATGGCCTTGGCGAAACGCGCCAGCCACTGCGCATTGTGCTGGGCGGTACGGACGGCAACGAATACCGTGACACCGGCGTTCACCGCCTTGCGGTCGAGCAGCGCCACCCGCGCGCGGATGATTCCTTCCCCCTGCAGGCGATTGATGCGTCGCCAGCAGGGCGTCGTCGAGAGGCCCACTCGCTTCGCGATCTCGGCCAGCGGC
>DATEID010000248.1:0-5263 GCA_035279245.1 Reyranella sp. | reverse complement strand
TCGATCATGGCGACCGCCTCGCGCAGCGTGTCCGGTCCCATGTTGTCGAGCAGCACCGCGTCGACGCCGACGGCCAACGCCTCCTGGAGCTGCGCCAGCGTGTCGACCTCGACCTCGATCTTCACCAGGTGGCCGACGCCGGCGCGCGGCGTGCTGACGGCGGAACGCGTGGCGCTTAACTTCCTCGGCCATCTCAGCGGCGTCGCATCGGCGACCGCTACGCTGGTCGAGGCGGTGAAGGGCCACAAGGCGCGCATCTGCTGCACGCGCAAGACCATGCCCGGCCTGCGCGCGGTGCAGAAATACGCGGTCCGCGTCGGCGGCGGCGTCAACCATCGCCTGGGCCTCGACGATGCCGTCCTGATCAAGGACAACCATGTCGTCGCGGCGGGCGGCGTGAAGCCCGCCATCCTTGCCGCACGCAACGCCATCGGCCACCTGGTCAAGATCGAGGTCGAAGTCGACACGCTCCGGCAGCTCGAGGAGGCGCTGGCCGTCGGCGTCGACGCGGTGCTGCTCGACAACATGGATCCGCCGACGCTCGCCCAGGCGGTGCGCATGATCGACGGTCGCGCCGTCTCCGAAGCCTCCGGCCGCATCACCCCCGCCACCGCGCCGGCCATCGCCGCCTCGGGCGTCGACCTCATCTCGGCCGGCTGGCTCACCCACAGCGCCAGCGTGCTCGACATCGGCCTCGACTGGCGGCAGTAGCCGCCACTCAGGAAGATTGCGCCACTGGAGAGGCGCGCTCCCCTGAGCGTTCATCGGAGCGCCCTTCGGCTTCGCTCAGGGCAGGCGCAACTCCAGTTGCGCTCATATGACGTGCGCCTATCCTCGCCTCAAAGAAAGAGGAGAGGAAACGCCATGGCGAACCGCGTCATCGACGCCGACGGGCACATCTGCGAGCCGGCCGCCGTCTGGAACGAATACGTCGAGAAGCGCTATCGCGACCGCACCATCCGCGTCGAGCGCGAGAGCGACGGGCGCGACTGGGTCTCGATCAACGGTGTGATCCGTCACAACCTGCGACCGGCGGCGGCCTGCGTGCCCTGGGGCATGGATGATCCCAAGAACGTGCCGACCTGGGATGACATCCTGCCCGGCTCATACGATGGTGGCGCGCGCGTGAAAGTGCTGGAGGAGGAAGGGATCGAGCGCAGCCTGCTCTATCCTTCCCTGTACCTGATCCAGGGCGACGTCGAGGATCCCACGGTCGCCGCCGCCACCTGCCACGGCTACAACGAATGGATCGCCGACATGTGCCGCGACGGTCGCGGCCGGCTGCATGCCGTGGGCATCGTGCCGCTGCAGGATCCGGAGGCCTCGGCGCGCGAGGTCGAGCACATCGCGAAGCTCGGGCTCAAGGGCGCCTGCTTCAGGCCGGAGCGTTACAACGGGCTCGCGCTTTACGACGACAAGCTGAAGCCGTTCTGGGAAAGGATCGCGAGCAATGGCCTGTTCGCTGCGGTCCACGGCAGTTTCGGCGCGCTGATGCCGAGCTTCGCCACCGGCCGCTACGACAACCTCTTCTTCAGCCACATGATCTGCCATCCGTTCGAGCAGATGGCCGCGCTGCTCGACATCGTGGCGGGCGGCGTGCTGGAGCGCCATCCCGGGCTGCGCGTCGCCTTCCTCGAGTCCGGCCTCGGCTGGCTGGAATACTGGATCGACCGGCTCGACGGCCATTTCGAATCGATGCACCAGCATGTGCCGTGGATGAAGCGCAGGCCGAGCGAGCTGTTCCGCGAGCAGTGCTTCATCTCGATCGAATCGGACGAGGCGCACCGCCTGCCGCGACTGAAGGAGCTCGGCCTCGACGGCTGCGTGTTCTGGGGCGCCGACTATCCCCACTACGATTGCACCTATCCCGGAGCGGTCGGCGATCTCGAGGAGCATCTCGCGCCGCTCGATCCCGCCTTGGCCGACAGCGTGCGCTGGCGCACCGCCGAACGCTTCCTCGGGCTTGCGTAAAATCGAGCCCGATCAGCGCGATCCCCGTACCCGTGTCATCCCGAGCGTAGCGAGGGATCCTTCGCGATGCCAATGAAAGATCCCTCGCTCCGCTCGGCATGACACCGGAAGTCGGGATGACACTGGTGCTTGAGAGGGAGCAACGGAACCGAATCATTTCCCGACCGAGCAGGTCTTGTTCATCTCGGCGCAGACGCGCATCACGGCGGCGACGACACGCGAGCTCGTCGGATCCTCGCCGCGGCCGGCGGTGCCGGCAATCATGAGCTGCGAAGCCTGGTCGCCGAGCGCGACGACATTCAGCGTCGCCGTACGGTCGCCTTCCGCCACCTGCAGGCGCATCGCCGTCGGATCGACCATCAGCAGCCTGAGCGCCTTGTTGTTGCGCGCGTGAGCGAGCGCGACGTCGAACACCTTGTTGGCCGGCGCCTCGAGGATCACCGTGGCGAAATCGTAGCCCGGCTGGCCGTTCTGCCCCTGCTCCACCATATGGTGGATGCGTTGCGCCGCCTTGCGGGCCACAAACACCCACTGCGCCTCGGCCGGCGCGAACGGCGCGACCGCCGCCAGCAGGCCGGCGGCCAACGACAGCGCAACGGCGCGCCTTGCGAAGCTTGTCCCCATGATGATGTTCCCCCTCGATCGAGCGCGAGGAGGATAGCGGATTTTCAGCGCGTCGGGACCGGACGTTCGCCCGAATAGTCGTAGAAGCCGCGCTTGACCTTGCGGCCGATCCAGCCGGCCTCGACGTACTTCACCAGCAGCGGACAGGGCCGGTACTTGGAATCGGCCAGGCCCTCGTGCAGCACCTGCATCACCGACAGGCAGGTGTCGAGGCCGATGAAGTCGGCGAGCTCGAGCGGGCCCATCGGATGGTTGGCGCCGAGCTTCATGCCGGTGTCGATCGCCTCGACGTTGCCCACGCCCTCGTAGAGGGCATAGACCGCCTCGTTGATCATCGGCAGCAGGATGCGATTCACGATGAAGGCCGGGAAGTCCTCGGCGTTCACTGGCTTCTTCTCGAGCTTCAGCACCACGTCACGCACGGTGCGGAAGGTTTCCTCCTCCGTGGCGATGCCGCGGATCAGCTCGACGAGCCCCATCATCGGCACCGGGTTCATGAAGTGCATGCCCATGAACTTGCCGGGCCGGTCGGTCCCCGAAGCGAGCCGCGTGACGGAGATCGACGAGGTGTTGGTGGCCAGCAGCACGTTCGGCGGCAGGTCGACGCAGAGCTTCTTGAAGATGTCGCGCTTGATCGCCTCGTTCTCGGTCGCCGCCTCGACGATCAGATCGCAATCCGACAGCGCTTTGTAGTCGGTGCCGACGGCGATGCGGCGCAGGCCCGAATCCTTGTCCTCGGGCCGGATCATGCCGCGACCGATCTGCCGGTCCATGTTGCGGCCGATCGCCTCGAGGCCGTTGTCGAGATGCGGCTGGTCGACGTCGATCAGCCGGATATCGAAACCCTTGAGCGCACACACATGGGCGATGCCGCTGCCCATCTGGCCGGCACCGATGACGCCGATGCGCTTTATCATGATGGAGGACCTCTGCGGCTACTTCTTCTCGACCGCGGCTGTGAGTTCGGGAACGATCTGGAACAGGTCGCCGACGATACCGTAATCAGCCACCTGGAAGATCGGTGCTTCCTCGTCCTTGTTGATCGCGACGATGGTCTTGCTGTCCTTCATGCCGGCGAGATGCTGGATCGCGCCGGAGATGCCGACGGCGATGTAGAGGTCGGGCGCCACCACCTTGCCGGTCTGGCCGACCTGGTAATCGTTGGGCACGTAGCCGGCATCGACCGCGGCACGGCTCGCGCCGAGGCCGGCGCCCAGCTTGTCGGCCAGCGCCTCGAGCAGCTTGAAGTTCTCGCCGCTCGCGAGACCGCGACCGCCCGACACGACGATCTTGGCCGAGGTGAGCTCGGGCCGCTCGCTCTTGGAGAGCTCGGCGCCGACATAGGAGGAAAGGCCCTTGCCGCCCTCGCCGCCGATCTGCTCGATCGCGGCCGAGCCGCCGGCCGCCGCGGCCTTGAAGTTGGTCGGGCGGATGGTGACCACCTTGATCTTGTCGGCCGTCTGCACCGTCGCCATGGCGTTGCCGGCATAGATTGGCCGCACGAACGTATCGGGCGAGACGACCTGGATCGCCTCGGAGACCTGCGCGACATCGAGCAGTGCCGCCACGCGCGGCGCCAGGTTCTTGCCCACCGAATCGGCCGCCATCACGACATGGCTGTAGTTGGGCGCGAGCTTCACCACCAGCGGCGCGATGTCCTCGGCGAGCCAGTTGGCATAGGCGGCATCCTCCGCCTGCAGCACCTTGGCGACGCCCTGCAGCGCGGCCGCGGCCTTGGCTGCCTCGCCGCAGTTGCTGCCGGCCACCAAGACGGTGACGTCCGAGCCCATCTGGCCGGCCGCGGTCACGGCGTTGGCCACGTTGGCGCGGAGAGCTTTGCCGTCATGCGCGGCAACGACGAGAATCGCCATGATCAGATCACCCCCGCTTCGTTGCGCAGCTTGTCGACGAGCTCGGCCACTGTCTTCACCTTGATGCCCGCCTTGCGCTTGGGCGGCTCCTCGACCTTCAGGACCTTGAGCCGCGGCGCCACGTCGACGCCCAGCGCTTCGGCGGTCAGGTTCTCGATCGGCTTCTTCTTGGCCTTCATGATGTTGGGCAGCGAGGCGTAACGAGGCTCGTTGAGGCGCAGGTCGGTGGTGATCACCGCCGGCAGCTTGATCTTGATGTTCTCGAGGCCGCCATCGACCTCCCGCTTCACCTCGGCGGTGCCGTCGGCGACGTTGAGCTTGTTGGCGAAGGTGCCCTGCGACCAGCCGAGCAGCGCGGCCAGCATCTGGCCGGTCTGGTTGGAGTCGTCGTCGATCGCCTGCTTGCCGACGATAACGAGGCCGGGCTGCTCCTTGTCGACCACCGCCTTCAGGAGCTTGGCGACGGCGAGCGGCTGCAGCTCGGCATCGGTCTGGACCAGCACGCCGCGATCGGCGCCCATGGCGAGTGCGGTGCGGATCGTCTCCTGGCACTGCGCCGGCCCGGCGGAGAAGGCAATGATCTCGGTCGCGGCTCCCTTCTCCTTCATGCGGATCGCCTCTTCCACGGCGATCTCATCGAAGGGGTTCATCGACATCTTTACGTTCGCCGTCTCGACGCCCGTGTTGTCGGCCTTGACGCGGATCTTGACGTTGTAGTCGATGACCCGCTTGACCGCGACCAGCACTTTCATCGCGTTACGCCTATTGGTGAGTGACGGCCGGGCAGCCTGCCCGGC
>DATEID010000247.1:0-8239 GCA_035279245.1 Reyranella sp. | reverse complement strand
GGCCAACTCAAGACCGGTCGCGACGTCGCGATCGCCGCCTTGCTCGGCGCCGAAGAGTTCGGCTTCGGCACCGCGGCGCTGGTGGCGAGCGGCTGCATCTTGATGCGCGTCTGCCACCTCAACACCTGTCCGGTGGGCGTGGCGACACAGGATCCGGTGTTGCGCAAGCGCTTCACCGGTCAGCCCGAGCACGTCATCAACTATTTCTTCTTCGTGGCCGAGGAGCTGCGCGAGATCATGGCGCGGCTGGGCGTCCGCACGCTCGCCGAGATGATCGGCCGCGTCGACCGGCTCGACATGCGCCGCGCCGTCGACCATTGGAAAGCAGGCGGCGTCGATCTTTCGAAGCTGCTCTATGCCGCGCCGGCGCGGCCGGGCGTGGCGATCTGGAATTGCGAGCGGCAGGAGCACGGTCTCGACAAGGCGCTCGACCATAAGCTGATCGAGGCGGCCCGGCCGGCGCTCGAGAAGGGCGAGCCCGTTCAGATCGAGCTGCCGGTCGGCAATGTCAACCGCACCGTGGGCGCCATGCTGTCGGGCGAGGTCGCCAGGCGCTACGGCCATGCCGGCCTGCCCGACGACACGATCTCGGTGAAGCTCGTGGGCACCGCTGGCCAAAGCTTCGGCGCCTTCCTGGCGCACGGCGTCTCGCTCGAGCTCACGGGCGATGCCAACGACTATGTCGGCAAGGGCCTGTCGGGCGGCCGCGTCACGGTGCGCCAGCCGGCCGGCACCGGACGCGATCCGCTGCAGAACATCATCGTCGGCAACACCGTGCTCTACGGCGCGATCGGCGGTGAGGCCTATTTCGAGGGCGTCGCCGGCGAGCGCTTCGCCGTGCGCAACTCGGGTGCCATCGCCGTGGTCGAGGGTACGGGCGATCACGGCTGCGAATACATGACGGGCGGCGTGGTGGTCGTGCTGGGCGAGACCGGCCGCAACTTCGCCGCCGGCATGTCGGGCGGCGTCGCCTATGTCTACGACCCCAAGGCCCGCTTCCGCGATCTTTGCAATGCGGCGATGGTCGAGCTGGAGCCGGTGGCCCAACCGTCGGATGCGCCGGCGGACGATCCCGGCCGTCCGCGTCAGCGCGCGATCGATGCCGAGGACAGCGGCATGGGCGACGTGCTGCGCTTCGATGCCGAGCGGCTGCGCATCCTGGTCGAGCGCCACCATCTGCACACCGGCAGCGCCCGCGCGCGCGAATTGCTGGAGGACTGGGCTCGCGCCTTGCCCTGCTTCGTCAAGGTGATGCCGCGCGACTACAAGCGCGCGCTCCAGCAGGCGCGCGAACAGGCGACGGCAAAGGCGGTCGCGGCGGAATAGAGGAATTTCCTCCCCTTCGCGGGGACCGCGAAGGGGAGGTGCCGCGAAGCGGCGGAGGGGCCATGAGACACGAGCCTCGGGCTCACCCCTCCGTCGCTGTACGACGGCGACACCTCCCCTGCGGCTGCAGGGGAGGGAATGGAGAAGGAGTGAACAAGGCGATGGGCCATCCCACCGGCTTCCTGGAGATCGAGCGCAAGGATCGACCGTACGAGAAGGTCGAGGCGCGGCTCAAGACCTGGAAGGAATTCATCCTGCCGCTGCCGTCGGGCGAGATGCGCAAGCAGGCGGCGCGCTGCATGGATTGCGGCGTGCCGTTCTGTCACAACGGCTGCCCGGTCAACAACCAGATCCCCGACTGGAACGAGCTGGTGCGGCGCGACCGCTGGCAGGCGGCGCTGGAAGTGTTGCACTCGACCAACAACTTCCCCGAGTTCACCGGCCGCATCTGCCCCGCGCCGTGCGAAGCTTCGTGCACCCTCAACATCGACGACAATCCGGTCACCATCAAGTCGATCGAATGCGCCATCGTCGATCGCGGCTGGGAGGAGGGCTGGATCGAGCCGCTCGTGCCCGCGCGAAAGACCGGCAAGCGTGTCGCCGTCGTGGGCTCGGGGCCGGCGGGCCTCGCCTGCGCCCAGCAGCTTGCGCGCGCCGGCCATTCGGTGACGCTGTTCGAGAAGGCCGATCGCGTCGGCGGCCTGCTGCGCTACGGCATCCCCGACTTCAAGATGGAGAAGCATCTCATCGACCGCCGTATGCGCCAGATGGAGGCCGAAGGCGTCGAGTTCCGCACCGGCGTCGAGGTGGGAACCACGCTGTCGGCGAAATCGCTGCTCGAAGGTTACGATGCCGTGGCGCTGACCGGCGGCGCGGAATGGCCGCGCGATCTCGAGGTGCCAGGCCGCGAGCTCGAGGGTATCCATTTCGCGATGGATTTCCTCGTGCCGCAGAACAAGCGCGTCGCCGGCGACGACGAGGCGCGCGCGGCGCCCAAGGGCACGATCAGCGCCAGGGGCAAGCACGTGATCGTGATCGGCGGCGGCGATACCGGATCGGATTGCGTCGGCACCTCCAATCGCCAGGGCGCGCTCTCGGTGACGCAGCTCGAGGTGATGCCGCAGCCGCCGGAGAAGGAGAACAAGGCGCTGACCTGGCCCGACTGGCCGTTGAAGCTGCGCACCTCCTCGTCGCACGAGGAAGGCGTGGAACGCGATTTCGCGGTCCTCACCCGGCGCGCCGTCGGCTCGAACGGGAAGGTCGAGGCGCTGGAATGCGTGCGCGTCGAATGGGTGAAGGGGGCCGATGGCCGCATGCAGATGGCCGAGGTGCCGGACAGCACCTTCCGGCTCGAAGCGGGCCTCGTGCTGCTGGCGATGGGTTTCCTCGGGCCGCGAAAGCCTGGTCTGCTGGAGCAGACCGGCGTTGCCCTCGATGCGCGCGGGAATGTTGCCGCCACCGTGCAGGACTACAAGACGTCGGTGCCGCGCATGTTCGCCGCGGGCGACATGCGGCGCGGCCAGTCGCTCGTGGTGTGGGCGATCCGGGAGGGGCGCCAGTGCGCGCGCGCCATCGATCTCGAATTGATGGGGCAATCCACGCTGCCGCGCTGATGCGCGGCACCGTACGCATTCGCGCGCGTGCCGAGCATCAGTACCCTTCAACCGGCGCTTGTTCTGGAGTATTGCGGTGGGATGCGGCGCGCAGGGGCGTCGTATCGCAACCCGAGGATGGAATGAAACTCCTGCTGATCCAGGGCGCCAACATGGAGTATCTGGGCACACGTCAGCCCGAGCTCTATGGCACGACGACAGCGAAGGAGCTGAACTCCGTCGTCCGCCGGCACGCGCGCGAGCTCGGCGTGGACCTCGAGATCCTCTACACCAACACCGAGGGCGAGGCGGTCACGGCGATCTATCGCGCCGACCGCGAGGGCGTCGACGGCGTCCTGTTCAACCCGGCGGGCTTCCTCTATGCCGGCCATGCGTTGCGCGACTGCCTGCGCTCGATCAAGGCGCCTGCGATCGAGGTCCATATGACCAACATCGAGAAGCGCGGCTACGCCTCGGTCACGACCGAGGCCGTGGTCGGCATCATCACCGGCTTCGGCGTCCATTCCTACATCCTCGCCCTCGATGCCATGGTCTCGCGACTCGCCTCGGGCTGATCCCTTTTTCAAGCGGTGTCATCCCGAGCGCAGCGAGGGATCTTTGGTCGATGCAGTGAAAGATCCCTCACTTCGTTCGGGATGACACGAGGTTTGGGGAAAGGAAACCTCCGAGGTCCATACGCCCGTCGCCAACGTCGTCGGGGCGTACTCGCAGAACGTCCAGTCGAAAGGCAAGGCCTGTGGCCGGCGCCAGGCGCGTTCCACTTCGATCCGCCAGCTCCGCTCGGCGCCGGTGAGGCGAGTCGCCGCGCTGTCGGTCCAGTCGATCGTGGCGATGCCCTGGAGCTGCAGCAGCGTGCCCGTCGCGAAGTCGACGAACAGCAGGCCGGCGCGCGGGTCACCCAGCAGGTTGCCGAGGGTGTTGAAGTAGCGGTTGCCGCGGAAGTCGGGCACGATCAGCGTATCGCCTTGCACGGCCACGAAACCGGGCCGGCCGCCGCGATGGGAAATATCGAGGCCGCCCGCCTCGCCGACCGTCTCGCGCGAACGGCTTGCGACAAAAAAGGTGTCGGCGTTCGCGATCAACCGTCGCGCCTCGTCGTCGAGACTGCCGAGCCGAACGGCTGGCGCCGCGTTGCGCGGAGACGGCGCGGCCTGCCGCGTCTGGATGTATTTCGCGCAGTTGCCGAAGCTCTGTGTCACGGCGACCGTCATGCCGCTCTCGTCCACCGTCGCCAGCTTGCCGTTGGCGCGATTGCGACGGCGGTTGGAGAGGTCGATGCCGAGCAAGCCGGCCGCGCCGCCGGCCCTCAGTCCGGCCATCAGCGGATCGCCGCCGGCGGGAAGCGCGTCGATGCGCAAGGTCGTCGGATCGGGTGAGCGCACGAAGCCTGGCGCGCCGTGCAGGACGGAGGCCACCGGCCAGCCGCCGTCATCGGCCGTTGCGACGAACAGGTAGGGCAGCAGCGCGAAGAAGTTGCGATGCTGGTCGGGCATGAACGGACGGATGCCCGTGCCAGGACTGCTCTGACGGGCCAGCGACTGGGCGGCAAGCTCGTCGACGTGGAAGGGGGAGTTTTCCATGCGAGCAATATGCGGCTTTCCCCGAGAGAAATAATTGGCAGATAATGGAAGGAATTATTTCAAGTTCAGGAAGGATTGCGTGGACCGGCTGGACGAGCTCGCCCTGTTCGTGAAGATCGTCGAGGAGGGAAGCCTCGCCCGCGCCGCCCGGCGGCTGCGTCGCTCGCCGCCGGCCGTGACGCGCGCCCTCGCGGCGCTCGAGGATCGCATCGGCGTCCGCCTGATCGATCGCACGACGCGCCGCCTTGCGCCCACCGAAGCGGGCCGTCTCCTGCTCGAGCGCGCCCGCATCGTGCTGGGCGAATACGAGGCTTCGATGGCCGGCGTCGCGAACGGGCCCGTGCGCGGCGTGTTGCGACTCACCGCACCGGTCCAGTTCGGCCGCCGCCATATCGTGCCGATCGTGACGCGCTTTCTCGACCGCTTCGCCGATGTCGAGGTCGAGCTTCTGCTCGGCGACCGCAATCTCGATCTGATCGACGAGGCGATCGACGTCGCGGTGCGCATCGGGCATCTGCCGGATTCGTCGCTGGTCGCGCGGCCCGTGGGCGAGGTGCGGCGGCTGTGGGTCGCCAGTCCGGGTTATCTGAAGAAGCGCGGGACACCGCGCACGCCGGCCGATCTCGCGGCGCATGACGTCATTCTCGGCACGACGCCCGCGACGCAGGACTGGCGTTTCGTCGGCGCGGGGAAGGCAGGGCCGCGCCGGCTGCGCGGCAGGCTGCGCGTCGACGATGTTGAGACGCGGCTGCGGGCGGCGCGGGCCGGCCGCGGCATCGCGCAGCTTCTTTCCTATCAGGCGGCCGACGATCTTGCGGCCGGCAGTCTTGTCCGCATTTTCCGCCGCCACGAGCCGCCGCCGCTGCCGGTCCAGCTCGTCACCAAGGATCGCGTCCATCGCGCGCCCAAGATCGGCGCCTTCCTCGACTTCGCCGCCAAGCGCCTCCTCGCACTGCCGGTCATCCGCCCGGAGAAGGGTCGAACCTCATGAGCGCAACTGGAGTTGCGCGCTCCCATGAGCGCTCAAGGGAGCGCGCCACTCCAGTGGCGCTCTTCCTCTTGCAGGCCGCGCTTCAATCCGGCGTCGTGCCGAAGCGGCGTTGCCAGAACTCGCGCGAGCGGCGCTCGCCGACGTCGCAGCCGGGCGGATAGCCCGGCCGCACGAAGCGCGTATAGTCCTCGTCGTCGCCGAGCTGCGGCCGGCCGGTCTGCGCGAGCCGGGTGCCGTCGGGCACGGCGCGGGTCGCCACTTCCTGCAGGAGCTTCTTGCGCACGGCGCGGGGGAAGTCGTCGAAGCTCTTCGCCACCTCGACGAACGAGCGCGGACCGCCGGTCACGCAGTGCAGGTAGTACTGGTCGAGGTCGGGCTCGGCCGGGAAGCCGAACGGGTTGGGCCGGTTGTTGATGATCGGCAGGCCGTTGATCCCGATGCGCTGCTTCAGCGCCTCCGTGCGCGCGTCGGTGACCAGAACGCCGTCATTGTTCGAGCCGTCGCCCGAGATGTCCAGCACCTTGTTGTCGGCGTCGTAGCCGCTGCGGGCGAACAGGCCGACGGCGAAGTGGATCGCGCCGCTGATCGAGGTGCGCCGGGCGATCGAGATCGGCTCGTTGTCGAGCCGGTCGGCGAACGCCTTGATCGCCGCCTCGCTGTCGAGCAGCGTCCAGTCGACCAGGAGCTTCTGCATCCAGGAGTCCGACCACTCGAAATAGGCGACGACGATGCGCCCGTTGGGGCCGTCGAGGATGCCGCGCACCACCGCCGGATCGCGAAACGCCATCACGTAGCCCTGGCGCTGGAGCTTGGCTTCCTCGGGATCGATGCTGCCCGAGATGTCGATCGCGAGCGCGAGGGCGAGATCCACCTCTTTCTTTTCCTGCGCGGTGGCAGGCAGTGCGGCGAGGAGCAGGACGAACAGACAAGCGAGATAGCGCATGGCGTCTCCGCATCGACTGTCGACGGCGAGACGGAAACCATACCGCCAGACGGCTCCTTCGGCCACCGGCCGGCTGGACGTGCGCGGGCGGCGGCCGTTAGCCTGCAGTCACGAAAGCGGGAGGATGGCAATGGATCTGTCGCTTGGGCCCGAGGACGAGGCCTTCCGAAGCGAGGTGCGCCGGTTTTTGGACGAGAACCTCAGCGAGGATCTGCGCGAGGCCGGCCGAAAGACAGGCGGCGTCTTCGCGGAGTTTTCAGCCGGCCTGCGATGGCACAAGGTGCTGGCGAAGCGCGGCTGGTCGGCGCCGACCTGGCCCAGGGAATATGGCGGCACGGGCTGGACCGCCACGCAGCGCTACATCTTCGCCCGCGAGTGCACCGCGGCCGACGCGCCGCGTATCTTCAGCATGGGCATCCGGATGGTCGGGCCGGTCATCATGAAGTTCGGCACGCCCGAGCAGAAGGCGAAATACCTGCCGGGCATCGTCTCGGGCGACATCGTCTTCTGCCAGGGCTATTCCGAGCCGGGTTCGGGCTCCGATCTCGCCAGCCTCAAGACCCGCGCCGTGCGCGACGGCGACGACTACGTGATCAACGGCACCAAGATCTGGACGACCGGCGCCCATGTCGCCAACCGCATGTTCTGCCTCGTACGCACCTCGACCGAAGGCAAGCCGCAGGACGGCATCTCCTTTGTCCTCATCGATTCCATGGATCGGCCGGGCCTCAGCGTGCAGCCGATCGTCACCCTGGCCGGCGACCACGAGGTGAACCAGGTCTTCTTCGACAATGTGCGCACGCCAGTCGCCAACCGCATCGGCCCCGAGAACGCCGGCTGGACCGTTGCCAAGTACCTCCTGGAGTTCGAGCGCGGCGGCGATGCCTACACGCCGAATCTTCATGCACGGCTCGATGACGTGCGCCGTATCGCGCGCGAGGAGGCGGCCGACGGCTCGGGGCGGCTGGCCGACGAACGCGGCTTCGCCGAACGGCTCGCCGAGGCGGACCTGGCCATCCAGGCGCTGGAGATGATCGAATTGCAGGTGCTTTCCGATCTCAGCAAGGGGCGCAATCCCGGCGCGGTCTCCTCGCTAATGAAGATCCGCGGCAGCGAGACCCTGCAGGCGATCGACCATCTCGGCGTCGAGGCGCTGGCCTGGTACGCCGCGCCGTTCGAGCCGGAGGCGCGGCTGCTGGGCCATAACGAGCCGACGGTGACGCCGGACTACGGCATCACTGCCATGCCGCTCTATCTCAACAACCGGGCGGCGACCATCTATGCCGGATCCAACGAGATCCAGCGCAACATCGTCGCCAAGGCGGTACTGGGGCTTTGATTGAAGTCGATGCCGTAGTGCACTTGTAGTCTGATGATGTGTACACCCTGTGGTAGCGTCGGCCGTGTCATTTCCGAGACATTGTTGTTCTTGTAGGTAACTTGGAGATAGTTTGGCTGTCGAATGAAGTTACGTGCAGGGGGACAAAATGAAGATGAACAAACGGCCGCTCCCGATCTCGACCATTTGCAACTGACGGGAGAAAATCGATGAGCGACCCGATTTTCAGCGGCCGCCAGCGTGGAGCAGGTCGCAAAAGCAACTGCTGATCGATTCTATTCTCCGCGAATATGACATTCCGAAGATGTATTGGAGAGCACTGCCCGGCAGTCAGAAGTTCAAGTATGAGGTGATCGACGGGCAGCAGCGGTTGCGCACCATCTGGGAATATCGCAACGGCGACTTTGGGCTGCCTAAGGACGCAGAACCGATAAAGGGCTACAAGGT
>DATEID010000246.1:0-8855 GCA_035279245.1 Reyranella sp. | reverse complement strand
CTCGTCGAGGAAACGTCAGGCCCGCGTGGATTCATGGCCGACTCGTTCCACAAGATGTTCCCCTTGGGCGACAAGCCGGACTACGAACCGGACGCCGGGAACTCGATCGCCGCCATCGCGCAACGCAGCGGACGCACGCCGCAGGCCGTGGCGCTCGACGAGCTGATGTCGCGTGACGGCAAGGGACTGCTGATGCTGCCCTTCGAGAACTATGCCTATGGCAGCCTCGACGTCGTCCACGAGATGATCACCGATTCGGCCACGGTCCTGGGAGTTGCCGATGGCGGCGCGCATGTCGGCGTGATCTGCGATGCCTCCTCGCCGACTTCGCTGCTCACATTGTGGGGCCGTGACCGCCGCCGCGGGCCGACGCTGCCGCTGGAATTCCTGATCGCCAAGCAGACGCGCGGCACGGCCCAAGCCTACGGTTTGGAGGATCGCGGCCTGCTGGCGCCGGGCTGCAAGGCCGACATCAACGTGGTCGACTTCGATGCCCTGCAGCTCGAGCGACCCGAGGTGGTCTACGATCTGCCGGCCGGCGGCCGTCGCCTGATCCAGCGTGCGCACGGTTACCGCCACACCTTCGTGGCCGGTGTCGAGACCGTGCAGAACGACGAGCTGACCGGCGAACGGCCCGGCCGGCTGGTGCGCGGCGCTCAGACTATCGCCCCCATCAGCAAGTAGGCCTGTCGCCTATGATTGCGAGCTTCGTTGCAGAAAATGGTGTCATCCCGAGCGTAGCGAGCGCGCCGCAAAGATCCCTCACTCCGTTCGGGATGACACGGTCATTGGAGCTACACCGTCATATGACGGCGCACGGCGTCGGCGTCGAACGTCTCGCGGGTGCCTGACAGCACGATCTCGCCGCGATCCATCACGGCGAAATCGTCGGCGAGTTCCCGGGCGAACTCGAGATACTGCTCCACCAGCAGGATGGCCATGTCGCCGCGTTGGCGCAGGAAGCCGATGGCGCGGCCGATATCCTTGATGACGGACGGTTGGATGCCTTCGGTCGGCTCGTCGAGCACCAGAAGCCTGGGCCGCATGGTGAGCGCACGGCCGATGGCGAGCTGCTGCTGCTGGCCGCCAGAGAGATCGCCGCCTTGGCGGCGCAGCATGCTCTGCAGCGCCGGGAAAAGCTCGAACACCTCGTCCGGCACCTTGCGCTCGTCACGCTCGAGCGGGGCGAAGCCGGTCTCGAGATTTTCCTTCACCGTAAGCAGCGGAAAGATTTCGCGGCCTTGCGGCACCATGGCGACGCCGCGCCGAGCCCGGTCGAAGGGCGCGAGCCGCGAAACGTCCTTCCCGTCGAACGAAATCGAGCCCGACGCGATGGGCTGCAAGCCGACGATGGCGCGCAGCAGGCTCGTCTTGCCGACGCCGTTGCGGCCAAGCAGGCAGGTTACCCGGCCGACCGCCGCCGTCAGCGACACCGCACGCAGGGCCTGCGCGGCACCATAGAAGAGATCGACGTTGCTCACCGTGAGCATCTGCTAGCGCCCCAGATAGACTTCGACGACGCGTGGATCGGCACTCACCTGGTCGAGCGAACCTTCGGCCAGAACCGCACCCTCGTGCAGCACCGTCACCTTGACGCCGAGCGCGCGCACGAAGCTCATGTCGTGCTCGACCACGACTACCGAATGAGACCTGCTGATTTCACGCAGCACCAGCGCCGTCGTCTCGGTCTCGACGTCGGTCATGCCGGCCACGGGTTCGTCGACCAGCAGGAGCTTGGGATCCTGTGCGAGCAGCATGCCGATCTCGAGCCACTGCTTCTGGCCGTGACTGAGCCGCGCCGCCAATAGGTGCTGCTGCGGACCCATACGGATCACGGCCAGAATCTCCTCGATACGGTCGTTCTCTGCCTTGGTCGGCGCCGCCGTCAGCAGCCTGTACCAGCTTCGCGGACCCGCCAGCGCCAGCAAAAGATTGTCGCGCACCGTGTGACTCTCGAAGACGGTCGGCTTCTGAAATTTGCGTCCGATGCCAAGCGTGGCGATCTCGGCCTCGTCCAGCCTGGTAAGGTCGGCCCGGCCGTCGAACACCACCTCGCCTTCGTTCGGTCGCGTCTTGCCGGTGATCACGTCCATCATGGTGGTCTTGCCGGCGCCGTTGGGACCGATGATGGCGCGCATCTCGCCCGGCTCGACCAGCAGCGACAGGTTGTTCAGCGCCTTGAAGCCATCGAACGAGACAGTAACGCCGCTGAGATAGAGCAGCGCGGAGGTCGATCTTGCGGCCGTGATCATGCCGTAGCCGTTCTCGTCGACCGCGCCCGCCCTGCCTTGACCTGCGCCAACAGCCCGACCACGCCCTTGGGCAGGAGCAGCGTAACGGCGACGAACAGGCCGCCCAGGAAGAAGAGCCAGACTTCGGGCAACGCGCCGGTGAGATAGGTCTTGGCCCAGTTCACCAGGAAGGCGCCGATCACGGGGCCGATCAGCGTGCCGCGTCCGCCCACCGCGACCCACAGCACGGCCTCGATCGAGTTGCCAGGGGCGAACTCGCTAGGATTGATGATGCCGACCTGCGGCACGTAGAGCGCACCCGCAACCCCTGCCATGGCGGCTGAAAGCACGAAGACGAACAGCTTGTAGCCCTCGACGCGATATCCCAGGAAGCGCATTCGGCTCTCGGCGTCGCGCACGGCCGTCAGGGCCTTGCCGAACCGCGAGCCGACCACGGCGCCAGAGACCAGCAGGAAGACCGCCAGCATCAAAGCCGACGCGAGGTAGAGCGCCGCGCGCGTGCCGTCGGCCTGCACGGAAAAGCCCAGGATGTCCTTGAAGTCGGTCATGCCGTTGTTGCCGCCGAGCCCCGTGTCGTTGCGGAAGAACGCGAGCATCAGGGCGAAAGTCATCGCTTGCGTGATGATCGAGAGATAGACGCCGGTCACGCGGCTTCGGAAGGCGAACCACCCCAGCGCCAGCGCCAGCGCGCTCGGCACGATCACGATCATGGCGGCGGCGAACCAGAACTGATCGAATCCGTGCCAGAACCAGGGCAGCTCCCTGTAGTTCAGGAACACCATGAAGTCGGGGAGCACCGGGTTGCCATAAACGCCGCGGCTGCCGATCTGGCGCATCAGGTACATGCCCATGCAGTAGCCGCCCAAGGCAAAGAAAGCACCATGGCCGAGCGAAAGGATGCCGCAATAGCCCCAGACGAGATCGAGGGCGAGCGCAAGCGCGGCGTAGCAAAGATACTTGCCGACGAGCTGGAGCATCCACGACGGCACGAAGAACCCGCTGTTGGCCGGCATCGTGAGATTGAGGAGCACCGGCACGATGCCGACCGCCAGCACCAGCGCAATGAACCAGCGCAGCCTGCGGTCGACTCCCTTCCAAAGGAAGCGGGTGATCATTCGACGGCCCGTCCTTTCAGGGCGAACAGCCCGCGCGGCCGGCGCTGGATGAAGAGCACGATGAAGATCAGCACCAGGATCTTGCCGAGCACCGCGCCGGCGTAGGGTTCGAGGAACTTGTTGACGATGCCGAGCACCGTCGCTCCGACCAGTGTGCCGAAGAGATTGCCGACGCCTCCGAACACCACGACCATGAATGAGTCGATGATGTAGCCTTGGCCGAGATTGGGGCTGACATTGTCGATCTGGGAAAGCGCCACGCCCGCGAGGCCGGCGATGCCGGAACCCAGCCCGAAGGTGAGCGCGTCGACGCGCGGCGTACGGATGCCCATGGCCGACGCCATCGGCCGATTCTGCGTCACCGCGCGCATATGGAGGCCGAGCGGTGTCTTGCGCAGGATCAGGATCAGCGCCGTAAAGACCACCAGCGCAAAGATGACGATCCAGAGCCGACTGTAGGTGACGTCGATCTGGCCTACCAAGAACGAGCCCGACATCCAGGACGGTGCGCTGACTTCGCGATTGGTCGGGCCGAAGATCGTGCGGACCGCCTGCTGAAGCCCCAACGAAAGGCCCCAGGTCGCGAGCAGCGTGTCCAGCGGCCGGCCGTAGAGGAAGCGGATGATCGTGCGTTCGATCAGGATACCGACCGCACCCGCCACAAGGAAAGCAAGCGGCAAGGCGACAAGGATCGACGTATCGAGCAGATCGGGCGCGTAAGCGCGGACCGCTTGCTGGACGACGAAAGTCGTATACGCCCCCAACATCACCATCTCGCCATGCGCCATGTTGATCACGCCCATGGTGCCGAAGGTGATGGCGAGCCCGATCGCCGCCAGCAGGAGGACCGAGCCCAGCGAGATGCCATACCAGACGTTCTGTACGCCCTCCCAAACCGCGAGGGTCTGGCGCAGCGAATTGGCTGCCAGCGTCGCCGCCGCCTTGATGTCTGGATCGGCGGACGACGATGTCGCTCGCAGGATGGCCATGGCATCGCGATCACCACGGCTCCGCACCACCGAAATCGCTTCAAGCTTCTGGGTCTTGGAGGCATCCTCGGACGCAAGAACGATCGACGCCCGTGCCTCGGCGAAGGCGCGTCGGACGCCGGCATCCTTTTCCGCCGCGAGCGCACGTTCGATCGCGGGCAGAGCGGCGGGACTGCGCTGCTTGAACAGCGAATCGGCGGCGTTGCGGCGCATGCTCGTATCGGAGCTCATCAGGGTGAGAGCCCCGACGGCATCGTCGATGACGCCGCGCAGGCGATTGTTGACGCGTACGCGGTCGAGGTCGTCTTCGCTCGCCGTACCGGCGGGCTTGCCGGAGACCGCATCGGTGAGAGCCAGCCGGTTGCCCGCCGGTTTGCCGATGACGATGGCCTTGTCGGCGGCGCGGACGTAGAGCCGGCCGGCCGAGAGCGCCGTGAGCACGGAAGCGGCGCGAGGATCGCCCGACGCGGCCAGGACATCGATCGCCTTCTCGCGATCGCCGAAGCCGCCGGCCGCAAGATTGGCGACCAGGGTCGCGAAGTCGCCTGCGATCGCCGCGCCGGCAACCAGCAGCGAGGCGAGTAGCGAGACGAGGCCGACGAGCGCGCGCGTGGAAGCCATGTATCGGGACTTGGATGCAAGGAAATGAGGGCGGGAAGGCCTCCAGGTGCCGTCCCCGCCCATGTCGGCCTGCGGACTACTGGCCCTTGCCCCCGCACTTACCGGCGACGACATTGAAGTTGCCGCAGTTCATCGGCTTGCGCCAATCGGCGATCAGGTTCTTCGAGTCAGGCAGATAGTCCGACCATTCGTCGCCAACCACCTCGCCGGGGCTCTGCCACACGACATCGAACTGACCGTCGCCCTGGATCTCGCCCACGAACACCGGCTTCGTGATGTGGTGATTGGGCATCATGGTCGCATAGCCGCCGGTCAGATTCGGGACCGTCACGCCCACGATGGCATCGATCACCTTGTCCGGGTCGGTGCTGCCCGCCTTCTTCACGGCCTGAACCCACATGTTGAAGCCGATGACATGCGCTTCCATCGGATCGTTGGTCACGCGCTTGGGATTCTTGGTGAAGGCTTTCCAGTCCTTGATGAACTGCTCGTTGGCCGGCGTCTTGATCGATTCGAAATAATTCCATGCGGCGAGGTGGCCGATCAGCGGCTTGGTGTCGACGCCGGCAAGCTCCTCCTCGCCGACCGAGAAGGCCACGACCGGAATGTCCTTGGCCTTGACGCCCTGGTTGGCCAGTTCCTTGTAGAAGGGCACATTGGCGTCGCCGTTGATCGTCGAGACCACCGCCGTCTTCTTGCCGGTCGAGCCGAACTTCTTGATCTCGGCCACGATCGACTGCCAATCGGACTGACCGAAGGGCGTATAGTTGATCATGATGTCTTCCGGCTTCACGCCCTTCATCTTGAGGTAGGCTTCGAGGATCTTGTTGGTCGTGCGCGGATAGACATAGTCGGTGCCAGCCAGCACCCAGCGCTTCACGCCCTCGTTCTCCATCAGGTAGTCGACCGCGGGAATCGCCTGTTGGTTCGGCGCCGCACCAGTGTAGAAGACGTTGCGCGAGCTCTCCTCGCCTTCGTACTGCACCGGGTAGAACAGGAGCCCGTTCAGCTCCTCGAACACCGGCAGGACCGATTTGCGGCTGACCGACGTCCAGCATCCGAACACCGCGGCCACCTTGTCCTTCTGCAGGAGCTCGCGTGCCTTCTCGGCGAACAGAGGCCAGTTCGAGGCGGGATCGACGACCACGGGCTCGAGCTTGCGGCCGAGCAGACCCCCCTTCTTGTTCTGCTCGTCGATCAGCATCAACATGACGTCCTTCAACGTCGTCTCGCTGATCGCCATGGTGCCGGACAGAGAATGCAGGATGCCGACCTTGATCGGCTCCTTGTCCTGAGCGACAGCCGCCGCTGCAACGCCGGTCATCAGGCCGGCGGCGACAAGGCCGGCCCGCCAAAGTGGTCCCAATTTCATCCCACTCTCCCTTGTTCTCGTGACGGGAACCCGTCGCCATCAGGGAAAGCGAAAGCCGTGCCAAGCCAATGCACAGAAGTACGTCAGACAGCAGTGAAATGGCCGAATGTCCAAGGCATTGCTGAAGAATTGACGGCGCAGGTCCACCCCGTTCGGCCAATGCGCCGGTGCGAACTCCGTCAAAGGGAGAACGTGCTTTCGACGAGGCAGATTTCTGCCTAGGAATTCGTCATCTGCGTTGGCCTGCCCACCCGATGATCAACGCGCCGGCAACCCACCTTGCCGCACGATGAAGGTCGCGACTTCGTCGACGCCCTTGTTCTCCTTGAGATTGCTGAAAAGGAACGGACGCTGGCCCCGCATCCTGCGCGCATCCCGGTCCATCACAGCGAGACTCGCACCGACGAGGGGCGCGAGGTCGATCTTGTTGATCACCAAAAGGTCGGAGCGCGTGATGCCAGGCCCACCCTTGCGCGGGATCTTCTCCCCTGCCGCCACGTCGATCACATAGATCGTGAGGTCGGCAAGCTCGGGCGAGAAGGTGGCGGCCAGATTGTCGCCCCCCGATTCGACGAACACGATCTCGAGCCCGGGCCACTTGCGCACGATGTCGGAAACGGCCGTAAGGTTGATCGAGGCATCCTCGCGGATTGCCGTGTGCGGGCAACCGCCGGTCTCGACACCCACGATGCGTTCCGGCGCCAATGCCCCGGCGCGGGTCAGGAATTCAGCATCTTCCTTGGTATAGATGTCGTTGGTGACAACGGCGATATCGTAAGCATCGCGCATCTTCTTGCAGAGACGTTCCACGAGCGCCGTCTTGCCCGACCCCACCGGACCGCCGACACCCACTCGCAAGGGACCTCGCAGTTCCATCCTAAGCGCTCCTGTCGGTTCCTGTGATGCCGGCATCGTCAAGAGCGAAACAGGCGCGTGTATTGGGTCTCGTGCCGCATCGAGCACCAGTCCAGCAATGGCGTTGCCGTGCCCACCTCGTCGAGATCGTTGACGGCGATGGCCGCCTTCGCAGTCTGGCGCACCGTGCCTTCAAGCGCTGCCAGGGCCGCCTGGCCGTCACTCTGCCCCAATGGTACGACACGGACCGCCGCCGAGACCAGGTTGGCCGTGAAGGCATGGAGATAGCCGCCGAGCGCCGTTTCGAGCGCAATGCCGTGCAGGGCAGCCGCGAGCGCCACGGCAACGGGCAACGCGATTTCGCCGGCCAGCCGCTCGTGTGTCGCATTCAAATCGGGGTGCGGCCAGGCCGTGCGCGTGATGGCGAGAAAGGAGCCGCCTTGCTGGCGTGATTCGAGCGCCATTTCCGAGGTTCCACGCCACGCGGCGGCCCGTTCGGCGATGGCATCGAGCGTCGCCCAATTCTTCGCGTCCGCGGCCCGCCAGGCGGCGGCGAACAGTGCGCCATCGACACGGCCGGTGCCGTCGCGCAAAACGCTTTGCAGCCAGACGATCAGCGATCGGCGGTCCGTGATGAAACCCTCCTCCACCGCCGTTTCGATGCCATGACTGTAGCTGAAGGCACCGATCGGATAGGCAGGCGACAGCCAGGCCAGCAGTCGGTAGAGACCGTCAGCCATGGCGCTTTGCGTGCAGCGCACCGTGATGGTGCGCCGGGTCGTGATTGTGCTGGCCGTAGGCACCCCCCTCGGGATCGAACGGCGCCCTGACTTTGCGCACCTCCGCGCCGAGCCCCTTCAGCATGTCGACGATGACATGATCGTCGCGGATCAGGATGCGGTCGCTCGCAATCGCCGCCGGCAGATGCCGATTGCCAAGATGCCAGGCGAGTCGGGCGAAAGCGGCAGGATCGCGACTGCGCACCTCCACCAAATCCTCCTCGGCCGCCTTCACCTCGACATAGCCGCCTTCCTCGAGCTGCAACCCGTCGCCCGTGTGCAGCACGATCGGCTCGACGAGATCGAGGAGAAAATCCGTGCCGGCATCGCCCAGCATGCGAAGCCGCCGGCGATAGCGGTCTTCGAACGACAGCGTCACTGTGTCGATTCTTTCCGCTTCCGGCCAACGGCCGGCGCGAACGGCTTCGATGGCACGCTTCATATCAAAACAAAAAGTATCGTTGCGCCAGCGGTAGCACCTCCGCCGGTTCGCAGGTCAGGAGCTCGCCATCGGCTCGAACCTCGTAGGTTTCGGGGTCGACCTCGATCTCGGGGCAAAGCGAATTGTGCACCATGTCCTTCTTGCCGATCTTGCGCGTTCCCTTCACGGCCACAAGGGCCCGATGGAGCCCCCATTTCTTTGCCACGCCCCTGGCGATCGCCGCCTGGGACGTGAACAGGACCGGGCTTGCGACCAAGCTACGACCCACGGCGGCGAACATCGGCCGGTAGTGGACGGGTTGCGGTGTCGGAATCGACGCGTTCGGATCGCCCATGGGAGCCGCGACGATCGAGCCGCCGATCAGCACCAGATCGGGCTTGGCGCCAAAGAAGGCGGGCGACCAGATCGCGAGATCGGCCCGCTTGCCGAC
>DATEID010000245.1:0-6106 GCA_035279245.1 Reyranella sp. | reverse complement strand
CACGTTCATGATGGCGGCGAGCGTCGTCGGCACGGCGCCCCCTACCGTCACCCTGTTGCGCTCGACGATGCCCCAGTAGTCGCGCACGACGTTGGGATTGCGCGCGCCGAGCGGCGTGGGGATCACCACCGTCCAGCCGCTCGCGATCGCCGACAACGCGCCGAAGATCGAGCCACCGACATGGAACTGCGGCAGCGGGTTCAGGAGCACCGCACCGGGCGCGAGGTCGAAGAAGAGCGCATTGCTCCACGCGGCGAGCGTCAAGGCGCCGTGCGTGTGCCGTGCGAGCTTGGGCAGTCCCGTGGTGCCGCCGGTATGGAACAGCGCCGCCACCGTGTCGCGATCGACATTCCGGGGTGCGGTCAGCCTGTCGCCGGGCTGCTGGTCGCACGCCGTTTCGAACTCGATCACGCCGGAGACCGGCAGGCTGTTGCGGCCGCCGACGCGGAACACCTTGAGATCGGGCATCGCCGCGCGGATCGCCTCGACCTTGGGCCAGATGTCGGGGAAGAGGGAGCTGTCGGCGGCGATCAGCGCCCTGGCGCCGGCTTCCTTCATGATGCCGGCGATCTGCGAAGCCTCGAGGAAATAATTCACCGGATTGGCGACCGCTGCGACCTCCGCGCCCCATAGGGCGAAGAAGGTCTCGGGCACGCTGGGGAGGAGGAGCGTCACCGTGTCACCCGCGCCGATGCCGTTGGCCTGGAGCAGGTTGGCCGTCTGCAACGTATGCCGCAGCAAGGCGGCGAACGTGACGTCCCGGACCTCGTCCGATGGACCGGTCCCGGCGAGGTAGCGGATCGCGATGCGGTCGGCATGCTCCGTGCCCGCCGCCTTCAGCAGGTCGAGGACGCTGCGATGCCGGATGCGGTCGGCGACAGGGACCTTCTCGATCTCTGCGACATCTGCCTCGGTGCGGATCTTCATTGCTGTTTCCTGCCCTTGTTCCATCGTTGGGCAGATATCAGCAGAGAGGGGCTGCGAACGCTACTCCTGCGGCAGCCAGCTATACCAGGTCCACAAGGCGACCGGCGCGGCGACGAAGACGAGCACGATGCCGCCGGCGATGCTCCAGCCGTTGGGGCCATAGACGTCGTTGAACCACATCCAGAAGATGAGTTGGCAGCAAAGGGCGAGGATCACCGGCAACAGAAGCCTCAGCAGCCAGATGCACACCCGCTCCTGGCGCGAGAGCGGGACGGCGGCGGGAATGACCTCCGCCGCCCGCGTCTCGATCACCAACCGAGGCTTCACAGGCTCCCACTGGCCTGGCCTCCCACCCATCGACCCCTCCACACCTGCGCGACCATTCCACTCCCCAGCGGCACGATCGCGTCCCTGCGAGGTTGGATATCGCAGACGCGGTGACATTCGTGGGTGATGTTCGGGTGCCCCAGCTTTGTCGCAGGCTGGTTGGCATCACGGCATATTGAGGATCTTGCCGACGAGCTTCACGATGATCACGAAGCCCAGCAAATAGGCAAGCGCCAGCATGACCTTGAGGGCTTTCCGCAGGAACGGTCGTTGGCGAGGGTTATGATCGCCCGACGTCGAGGGCGCGTCGAGCGGAGGAAGGTCCATAGGCATCGCTGTGGATATAGCCGCCGGGGCCGCGACGATGCTGTGATCTCGCCGACGGTTGTTGTGACCTTCACAAGCTTGCCGCCGCCGCCGATACTCGCCGCCTGCAATCCGTCGACCCGAGGCCATGACGCAGCTCCGTATTCCGGCCGTCTATATGCGCGGCGGCACCAGCAAAGGCGTATTCTTCCTGGAGGACGACCTGCCGGCCGATGCCGGGGTGCGCGAACGCCTGTTGTTGCGCGTGATCGGCAGCCCCGATCGCTACGGCAAGCACACCGACGGCATGGGTGGCGCCACTTCGAGCACCAGCAAGATCGTGATCCTGTCGAAGTCGAACCAACCGGACTGCGACGTCGACTATCTTTTCGGGCAAGTGGCGATCGACAAGCCCGCGATCGACTGGTCGGGCAACTGCGGCAACCTTACGACCGCTGTCGGCCCGTTCGCCCTCACCGCCGGACTCGCGCACGGGCCGGACAGCGGCACGGCGACCGTGCGGATCTGGCAGGCCAATATCGGCAAGAAGATCGTGAGCCATGTGCCGATGCGGGATGGCGAGGTGGTGGAGCTGGGCTCGTTCGAATTGGACGGCGTCACGTTTCCGGCGGCGGAGGTGAAGCTCGAGTTCCTCGATCCGGCGGCGGAAGACGAAGGGGGCACAGGCGCCATGTTCCCGACCGGCCACCGGCTCGATACGCTCGACGTACCGGGCCTCGGTGCCATCGAGGCGACGATGATCAACGCGGGCAATCCCACGATCTTTGTCGATGCCGCGCGGCTTGGCCTCAAGGGCACCGAATTGCAAGGTGACGTCAACGGCAACGCTGGGCTCTTGCGGCGTGCCGAACTGGTGCGAGCGCACGGCGCCGTCGCGATGGGCCTGGTGAAGACGGCCGAGGAGGCGACGGCGAGGCGGCAGCACACGCCCAAGCTCTCCTTCGTCGCCAGACCGGCGACCTACAAGGCCTCCGACGGGCGCGCGGTCGAGGTGCGATCGATCGACCTCTTGGCGCGCATCTTCTCCATGGGTGTCCTGCACCATGCCATGACGGGAACCGGCGCAGTGGCCATTGCCGCTGCCGCGGCGATCCCAGGAACGGTAGTCAGCCGCATCGCTCCTGTCGGCGAGGATGGCCGCATCCGATTCGGCCATCCGTCCGGCACGCTCAGCGTCGGCGCCGAGGCGGCCGAGGAAAACGGCGAATGGACGGTGAAGAAAGTGCTGCTGAGCCGCACCGCCCGACGCCTGATGGAAGGCTGGGTGCGCGTCCCGCCAGTCTGACCCGGGGTCCTGTCAGCCCTGCGACCCGCCGCTGTCGTCGCGTTTCTCTGGCCGACGGCCGCCCAATACATCCGCCGCGACAGTGTCCGCGGCGACCGTCGCGACTTCTCCGGCCTTTGCCACGGTGGCATCGGCGACATGCTCGGCCACCGCACGCCCCTTCTGGGTGACGCGCGCACCGGAGGGACCAAGGTAGCGGCGTTCCGTTTCCGTCACCGGCAACATGGTGCCGAGAGCGGCTCCAGCCGCGACGGCGAGTGCCGCCGTCAACACCGGCTGCTCCCTGGCAAGCTGTGTCAGCCGTTCGGCCAGGTGACCAGCGCCGTCTTGCACATCGTGGACTCGGTGCATGACCCGTTCGGTGCCGTGCGACACGAGTTCGTGCGCCTTGTCGATGGTCGTGCTCGTGGCATCGTTCGCCGCGGCGGCGGCATTGCGCGCACCGACGGCAACGTCGCTGACCTTTTCCGCCGCCCAGTCCGCGGCCTCGCCGCCCGCTTGCTTGGTCGCATCGGCAAAGCCATCGCCGCGATGCGCTCGGCTGCTGCTCGACGTGATAAAAGTCGTCCGTCCGCCGGTCAGCAGCATGGCGAGGCCCGCTCCGATCAGCAGGGTCGCCAGCGGATGATCGCCGGCACGCCGGACCGCCGCGCGGGTCACCATCGCGCCGCCTTCCTTGGCCAGGGTGGCGGCGCCACTTGCAAGAGCGGTGCGGGTCATATTGCTGCGCAGCTCCTCGAGGGTGGAGGAGAGGTCGGCGCGTGCCGTCTCGGCCTGGCGCTCCAGACTGGCGCTCGTGGTCGTCATGAAAGCTTCTCCTTCACCAGGGACTTGTCGCGCGAGATCTGGTCGAGCGTACGGTCGGGTTTGAGCGCTTCCGCACCGAGCCGATGGCGGCCGAGACCGACAAGGATGGCGGCCACGATCAGGCTTGCCACGCCCACGATCAAGGCGCCGGCCCAAGGCTTCAGTCCGGCCTCGACCAGGGCCACCGCCGCCGCCTGCAGCAGCAGGATAAGGGCGGCCGTCGCGAACATCGCGCCGACCAGGATCAGACCGAGCCCGGCTCGCCAAGCGTCCAGCTTTTCGGCCACCTCCGTCCGAGCGAGGCGGAATTCGAGCTGCACGAGGTCGGCGGCCTTGGCCACGGCGTTCGATGCCAGGTCGACCATGTTGCGCACCGGATTGGCGGTCATCATGGCACACGTCCCTTGTCATCGACGTCGGCGCCGCTCCTGACGACGCGCGCCAGGGCAAAACCCAGCACTGCCGCGCCGGCCAGCGCCGTCAACGGTTGCCGCCGGCCCCAGGCGATCGCGTCGGAGAGCAAATCGGCGGTCGATCGGGTACCCAGATCGTCCGCCAAGTTGTGGGCGTAGGTCGCGGCGCTTCGAATGCAGTTGGCGAGTTCTGGCGCAGCCTGGTCGAGTTCGTGCGCGGCCGTCTCGGCGGCCTTGCCCACCGCGTGGGCCGTGTCGACACCGGCGTCCTTGGATCGGTCGGCAAGCTTGCCGGCCTGCTCGCGCAACGCCGGCCCGAGGCCGGCGGCGTGCCCGTCGCCCGCAGCGGGCTCGGCGGAGATGTCGGCAGAGCCGGAGACGGTCTGGTCAGGCATGGCGATCTCCATGGGATTGAGCAAATCGTCAACGCCTCTTGCCGGAGCTTAGTTGCCCGGCGGTGGTCGCGGCGCACGACCCGGTCGGAAACGACGGAAGGTCACCGAATAGCGCAGGGCCGCAACCGGCGGGATGCTGTGTTCCCACTCGTGCCGGATCGGGCCGCGCAGCAGATAGGCCGAACGCGGTCGGACATCGACGCTGTGGCGCTCCCAGCCGCGGTCCGCGCGGCGGCGCAGGCGCAGCCGGCAGGTCGACAGAAAGGAAAGGGCAACGACCTCCTCGAACATCGGCTTGTCGCGGTGCCAGCCGATGGCCGCGCCAGCGGCATACTCGGTGACCAGTGCCTGCTCCAGCATCTCGGGTGCCAGATGGGCAACCGCGGCGGCGCGTTCGCGCAGGGCCAGCAGGAAATCGGGAATGGGCGCGACCGCACGGGCGCGTTCGGCACCGTAGTCGTATCGCCAGCCGTAGGAGACGATGCGCCGTTTGCCGACAAAGCCATGGAATTCGAAGGGCGCGAAAGGAAGCGTGGCGAAGCGCTCGACGCAGGTCCGCTCTTCCGCAGACGAAAGGACATCGTCGCGGTAGGCGAAGCCTTCGGGCGCACAAGGCTTCGCATCGAACAGATCCGGCGTGGTGCTCATCGGCGCACGCGCAAGGTGCGGTCTTCCTCGCGCGTCAACGTCGTATGATGGCGGCAGTTCCGGCGGCCGGTGTGCCTCAGCTGCTCTCGTTCGACAGCACGTCGCCGAACAGACTCCACTTCTCGCCGTCGAACCGGGCGAGCCGCACCGACTGGATCGGATAGAAGTCGGTCGGGCTGGTGTTGATCTTGATGCCGGGCAGCAGCATCGGCACCTCGAGATTGTGCATGCTGGCCGCCTGCTTCATGAGATTGGCCCGGGTGAGATTGTCGCCGCAGGCGGTCAGCACATGCTGCATCGTCGCCGAGACGGCATAGGCATAGACGTTGCCGCCATCGGCCGGATTGGCATCGGGTTGGTATTTCTTCATCCACGCCTGCCATTCCTTGAAGTCCGGATAGTCCGCCCACTGTGGGTCGGTCGCGTCCTTCAGGTACGCGGCGGTGATGATGCCCTTGCTGTTGTCGAAGCCGGCCGGCTTCAGCACCGCGGCGACCGATGCCGAGACGTTGGCGAGATACTGGACCGGCTTCCAGCCGAGATCGGCGACCTTGCGGATCGCCTGAGCGGCCGCCTTCGGCGCACCGTCGTTGAAGAAGACGTTGGCGCCGGAGTTCTTGATCTCGATGATCTGGCTGTCGACGGTCGGATCGGTCACCTCGTAGCTCACCTTGGCCGAGACCAGATGCTCGTGCTCCTTGCCCAATCCCTTGATGAACCCGCCGCTGTAGTCCTTACCGGAATCGTCGTTCTGGTAAAGGATGCCGATCTTGACGTCCTTGAGATTGTCCTTGTGCGTGGCGAGCACGTGCTTGGCGTAGATCGCGCCTTCGGTGGCGTAGTCGGGCTGCCAGCCCATGGTCCACGGGAAGTGCTTGGGATCGCCCCACTTGGAGGCGCCGGTGGCGACGAAGAGCTGCGGCACCTTCTTCTGGTTCAGGTACTTCTGCACTACCGTGTTGGTCGGTGTGCCGAGA